>NZ_JBFCVL010000004.1:0-300000 GCF_040712075.1 Fodinicurvata sp. EGI_FJ10296 | reverse complement strand
CCGGTATCCCGATATGGGGATACGCCACTCATGGCAGTCTGGAGGGTGGCGACATTCACATTATCCGCCCCGGACTGGCGCTGATCGGCCATTCCGGAGAACGCACGTCCGAGGTTGGTGCCCGGCAGTTCGCGGGCTGGCTTGAAGATGCGGCGGGCTGGGAGGTCCGGCTCTATCCGTTCGCAGAGCATTTCCTGCATCTGGATTTGCTGTTCTGCATGGTGACCGACGGCCTGGCGCTGGTCTGCGAAGATGTTCTGGAACCCGATCTTCTGAACTGGATCGACGCACGGGGCATAAGGCGGCTGCCGGTCAGCTATCGCGACGCCATGGCGCTGGGAGCGAACATTCTGGCGCTGGGCAATGACAGGGTCATTTCGCCGGCTCATCAGACCGGGCTGAACGATCGGCTGCGGGCCGAGGGGATCGAGGTTCTCGCGCCCGCGTTCGATCTTCTGACTCGCGGCGGCGGCGGTGTTCACTGCGCGACCATGCCGCTGAACCGGCTTGACTGACTGTCGACGGGACCGACCGGCTGCGATCAGCCGTCCGATGGCACGATGAGAAAGAGACATGCCGATGCAGTTCAACCCGTCCTTCGAGTCCGTGGAGGCGCCGCCGATCGCGGCTGCCCAGGGTTGGATCAGGGGATTGCCCATAGACCCGAACCGGCCATTGATCGATCTGGCGCAGGCGGTTCCTGCCGACCCGCCGCCGGTCTCACTGACAGATCACCTTTCGGCGTTACTGACGCGGCCCGAAACGCATCTCTATACCGACATTCTGGGCCTGCCCGCGCTTCGGGACGCTCTGGCCGTGCATATGTCGTCCGTGTACGAGGCGGCGATTCCGGCCGAGCGGGTCGCCATTACCGCGGGCTGCAATCAGGCGTTCTGCCTGACCATGCAGTGCCTGGCTTCGGCGGGGGACGAGGTGTTGTTGCCCGAGCCGCATTATTTCAATCACAAGATGTGGCTCGACGCTCTGGGACTGAAGACCGTGACATTGCCGTTTCGGCCCGATCGCGCCGGGATTCCGGACCCGATCGAGGCCGAACGCCTGATCACGCCCCGCACTCGCGCGATCGTGCTGGTTACGCCGAACAATCCCACCGGCGCGGTCTATCCTGCGCCGTTGCTCGATGCATTCGCCGCTGTGGCCCGTCGTGCGGGTATCGCGCTGGTCCTCGACGAAACGTACAAGGATTTTCATCCAGGCCGCTTTGCCGATAATTCGGCGGCTCGCACCGGCAGGGCAGGAGGGACAGGCATTCCCCACGCCCTGTTCCAGGATTCCGATTGGGGCGATACGGTCGTACAGCTCTATAGTTTCTCCAAAGCGTACAGCATGACCGGCTATAGGGTCGGTTCGGTAATTGCCGGGCCACGGCTGATCGCCGTGCTGGAAAAGGCCATGGATTGCATGGCGATTTGTGCCCCGCGCATCGGACAGGAGGCGGCACTGTTCGCACTGGCGTCGCTCGGCGAATGGTCGACGGAAAAGGCCCGTCTGCTGGCTCGCCGCGCCGATCGCTTTCGCTCGGCGGTGACGAGCAGGGCTCCGGCCTGGGATCTTGTCAGCATCGGCGCGTTCTTCGCCTATCTCCGGCATCCGTTCGACGGCACGGCGGCCGCGACGATCGCCGAGGGACTGGCCCGCCAGCAACGGCTACTGGTCCTTCCCGGCACGATGTTCGGCGCCGGACAGCAGCCCTATCTGCGCATCGCCTTTGCCAATGTTGCCGATGAGATGGCGCCGACGGTCGCGGATAGACTACAAGAGTACGCAGACACGGGTGATCCCGGCTCCGGGGCTTGAGGTTCCGGCGCTGGGGCGCCGGTCGTTTGCGGGCAGACCGAGACGGAGTAAAGAGACGTGACGCAAAGCTATAGGATCGCCGTCATTCCGGGTGACGGAATCGGCAAGGAAGTGATGCCCGAAGGGGTCCGGGTGCTGGAGGCGGCTGCCTCGAAGTTCGGCTTCCGGATTGAACAGACCTGGTTCGATTTCGCATCCTGCGACTACTATGCCAAACACGGGCAGATGATGCCCGACGACTGGCGGCAGCAGCTGGAGGGTCAGGACGCGATCTTTTTCGGTGCGGTTGGATGGCCGGAAACGGTGCCCGACCACATTTCGCTATGGGGATCGCTGCTTCAGTTCCGGCGCGTCTTCGACCAGTATGTCAACCTTCGGCCCGTGCGACTGATGCCGGGGATCACGCCGCCGCTCGCGGGGCGGAATGTCGGCGATATCGATTTCTATATCGTCCGGGAAAATACCGAGGGCGAGTATTCGTCGATCGGCGGCCGGATGTTCGAAGGCACGGACCGCGAGGTCGTCATCCAGGAAACCGTCATGTCGCGGACCGGTGTCGACCGCGTGATGAAATACGCGTTCGAACTGGCGGCGACACGCAAGAGACGGCATGTGACGTCGGCGACCAAGTCCAACGGCATTTCAATCACGATGCCCTATTGGGATGAACGATTCGAGGCGATGGCCGATCAGTACCCCGACATTTCGACCGACAAGTTCCATATCGACATTCTTGCCGCAAATTTCGTTCTGCATCCTGACTGGTTCGACGTCATCGTGGCATCGAATCTGTTTGGTGACATTCTGTCCGATCTGGGGCCGGCCTGTACCGGCACGATCGGAATTGCCCCTTCTGGAAACATCAATCCCGAAGGCGTATTCCCGTCATTGTTCGAGCCGGTACACGGTTCGGCGCCCGATATCGCCGGGCAAGGCATCGCAAATCCGATTGGCCAGATCTGGTCGGCAGCATTGATGCTGAACCATTTCGGTCAGGCGGAGGCCGGGGCTGCCGTGTTGGCCGCGATCGAAAAGGTCATGGCGGAACCGTCGTTGCGGACACGTGATCTCGGCGGCAAGACCGACACGACGACATGCGGCAAGGCAGTCGCCGAAGCGCTGTAGCACGGCATCGCAAGCCGGGTTCAGTCAGACCATGCCAGAATTGCCGACCAGAACCGGCTTGCAGCAGTCGGTCCCGGTCGGCTGTCATGGCGGCGCACAGACTGGCGTTCGATACGCAATGCAATGGGTACCGCTTGCTTCAGGCCCGGATGCGGTCAGTTTCGGGGACTGCTAAAAGAAGTAAATGCCTTCGTATATGAAGGGTATCAGCAGCATTGCCAGGCTCAGGGCAATCGGCGCCGTGAACCAGGAAGTCCCGCGCATTGCGTGGCGCATGTGGTGGAAATAAACGAACAAGCCGGTGGTAACCGCGAAGTGGGCTGCGGCCCAGGTGGTGCCGACTCTGCCCGTCCACCAGCCAAAGAAGGCGACGACGACGCCGATCAGCCAGATGGCGGCGACCGAGCCCAACGCCGCGAGCTCGATCATCAGCAGGAATATGATCACCGATTCCAGACCGCGAAGCCCCATGAACCGTTTGTAGATCGGGGTCGTCACCGTCGGATACGCGTTCAGTATCAGGCCGGCGACGAAAATCGCGAAGGTATGGGCAACCATCACCTGAAGTCCGACGAGCCCGCCCGCACCCCCGTAGGGAAACAGGACGACCGAAAAGACCAGCGATCCGGCGAATGCCCAGATGAATGACCGCGCCAGTGCGCCGATGGTCAGTGTCATAGCGTCTTTCCCTCCCAAAAACCGGCCCCTGTATCGGCACCGCGATCCTTTTGCCGAGGCGATGGTAGCCTGTGATGGCGGGCGCGATCAACGAAAGATCGCCGTCGTCATGACTTATGCACGTATCGGGGTGCCGACATTCGCTTTCTTGACGAACCTTCGGGCAGGCCGCAGGTTACGGAACCGGTTTCCCGAGTGCGTTTTCATCCTCTATGGTTTTGCGGATATCGCGGGCATCGGTTCATCCGGCATCGCTTTTCGCGATGCTCCAGGCCGGTTTCGGCACGAGGAACATCACAGAGCGACCGCATGGCACGCAATTCGACTTCAGCCGGATCCGACATACGCTCTGGTCCCGGGGGCAGCCCCGGGGGCAAGCCTGGGGCCAGCGCCGGGCAAGGGACCGCGCATCCCGGCATGGGGTTCGGCGAGTTCGTCACGATCGTCGCTGCGATGATGGCCGTAAACGCCCTGGCCATCGACATCATGCTTCCGGCATTGCCGGCGATCGGCGGCTCACTCGGCGTGACCGATGCCAACGCCAATCAGTTGGTCATCTCGGCCTATCTGATCGGTTTCGGCATCAGTCAGTTGTTCTATGGCACGATCACCGACCGCTACGGCCGCAAGTCAGTGCTGATCGTAGGCCTGCTCATCTATTCGGTGTTCGGTGCCATGGCGATCATGGCCTCGACCTTCGACCAGATTCTCTTTGCCCGAACGATGCAGGGCGTCGGCGCCGCGGCCACTCGTGTCATCGCGGTCTCCATCGTGCGCGACTGCTATGGCGGCAGACCGATGGCCAAGGTCATGTCTCTGGTGATGATCGTATTCATCGCTGTGCCTGTGATCGCGCCCTCGATCGGCCAGCTCATCGTGCTGTTCGGTCCGTGGCAGTGGATCTTCGGCTTGTTGACGATTCTGGGCGTAACGCTGGCGATCTGGATCGCCGTCCGCCTTCCCGAGACGTTGCCGCCGGCGCGACGGACGCCGATTTCCCCGCAATCGATCGGCAGCGCGTTCGGCTTCGTCCTGACGAGCCGTATGACTGTCGGCTATGGTCTCGGCGCGGCCGTTATCATGGGCGGGCTGTTCGGGTTCATCAATTCCGCCCAGCAGGTCTTCGTCGAAGTGTTCGAACTGGGGGCGGCGTTCCCGGTCGTTTTCTCGCTGATCGCCCTTTCGATCGCCCTCGCCTCCATTGTCAACTCGCGAATCGTCGAACGCATCGGCATGCGGCGCGTCTCGCATACGGCGCTGCTGCTGTTCACCGCTGTTTGCTCGGTTCATGCGCTGGTCGCTTTGCTGGGCTTCGAGACGATCTATACGTTCGTCGGCTTTCAGGCGCTGACCATGTTCGCTTTCGGTTTGATCATGCCCAACTTCAACGCCATGGCCATGGATCCACTGGGGCATGTGGCGGGCACGGGGTCGGCCTTTGTCGGCGCGCTCAGCACCGTCGGCGGAGCGGTACTGGGCTATTTCATCGGCCAGGCCTATGACGGCAGCGTCGTCCCAATGACCCTTGGCATGGCTGTGCTCGGCGCTGCGTCGATCGCCATCGTCATGGTTACGGAGAAGGGTAGATTGTTCAAAGGGCTCTACGGATAGACCTGCGACGGCCTCAGCAGGACCTCGACCTGGCGGCCGGGATCGTCGGCGGTGTCGCACAGGTCGAGTAGGTACTGCAGGACCGTCTCGGGTGTTTGCCAGACGATTTCCTGGCGTGTGTGCTCGTCGTGCAGCAACGCCGCCGTCGCCATCCCGGTCGCCACCCGTCCCATCAGTCGGGTCGCAAAACTGGCGGGATCGTGCCCCATTTGACGCAAGCCATGAGGCCAGAACTCGACCATTGTCAGTGTCGCTCGTGCAAGTGCGCCAGGCGCGCCTGCCAGAACGTCGGGTTCGTGC
Organism: Fodinicurvata sp. EGI_FJ10296; assembly: GCF_040712075.1. Taxonomy (NCBI): domain Bacteria; kingdom Pseudomonadati; phylum Pseudomonadota; class Alphaproteobacteria; order Rhodospirillales; family Rhodovibrionaceae; genus Fodinicurvata; species Fodinicurvata sp. EGI_FJ10296. The sequence continues at coordinate 294,468 of NZ_JBFCVL010000004.1, read as the reverse complement.
CCCTGGGTATCGATCTTCAGCAGCAGGGCCAGTGACTTATCGTTCAGGGGCACGATCCCGTCGAGGGTGGAGAGTGGAGCGGCTTCGGGCTGACATTCATTGTGCGGGGCCACGGAGGCGACGCGGATATCGCCCCCATTACCGGGTGTACGGACCATCCGGGCGGCAAGTGGCGCGCCTGTCGCGTCGACATTCGCAGCACCCGCCGCCCGCCGCAGCGTGGTAACCCGCCCATTCAGGCCGGCGGACGCCATATTGCGAACGAGCATGGAGAAGGTTTCCGGATCGGGCTCCAGTGCCAGTGCGGTTCCCGGCGCCTGACCCAGAATGCCCGCCGTGACCAGTCCCACGCTCGCACCAACATCGACCAGAAGCGGCGCCAAACCGTCGCGGGCGGCGGCGCGGGCCGCGGCGGCCAACGCATTGACACCGGCGGCGCTCCAGGTGCCGGTACGGCCATAATGGCGCAGCATTACGGCATCGTCGGTGTGGCCGGTGAAGCGACCCAGAGAACCGCCGACCGTCACTTCCGTGCGGCCCAGCAGCCGGGCCAACCGGAAGGCAGCGGCGGCTTTCGCGCGTGCCGACAAGGGGGCAAGATCGGTCGTCACGTCGACGCCACCTGGTCCGTGCACGTGTGCGGCTTTGTGAATGCCGCGTCGGGTCTGCCGGTCGCACGAATCGTTGATGCAGAAAGGACTGCGCAAGCCAAACTGCAATTATTGCCGAATATGCGTCGACCAGGACAACCAGAAGGCCCGCGGCCCTCGCTCAGACCCGGTGCAGGTACCATTCGTATTCCAACGCCGTGATCATGGAGAAGAATTTCTCCCGCTCCGCCCGCTTCAGCGCCAGATAGACTTCGACGAACTGCGTCCCCAGATAGTCACGGAAGATATCGCACTTCTCCAGCCTTTCCAGCGCCTGGATCCACGACGAGGTCAGGGTCTGATCGACCGACTCGTAGGCATTGCCCGTCACCGGCTTTCCGGGATCGATCGTGTGGGTCAGGCCGTAATGGGCCCCGGCCAGCACGGCCGCCATGACCAGATACGGATTGGCGTCCGCGCCGGCGACCCGGTGCTCGACCCGGCGCGATTCAGCCGGGCTGGGGGGAATCCTCAGCGACGCCGAGCGGTTGTTATGCGCCCATGTCGGTGCATGCGGGGCATAGCTGTTGGTCTGGAACCGCCGGAAAGCATTCTGGTTCTGGGCGAAAAACGCCATGCCGTCGGCCATGGTCTCGCCCAGTCCGCCGATCGCGTGGCGCAATTCGGGTGTGCCGTGAACATCCTCTGCGGCGAAGATATTGCGGCCATCGCGGTCGAGCATGCTGAGGTGAATGTGGAATCCGCTGCCCGACTGATCGGCGTATGGCTTCGACATGAAGGTGGCGTCGATGCCGTGCTGCATCGCCACCGATTTGACGGCCCGCTTGAACAGGATTGCATCGTCGCAGGCGTCCATCGCATTGGCGACATGATGCAGATTGATCTCGTACTGACCGGGTGCATACTCCGAAACCGAACTGTCCACGGGAATGTTCTGGGCCTGACAGGCGTCGTAGACATCGCTCAGCATGGCATCGAAATCATACAGCTCCTCGATGCCATAGACCTGCGTTTCGCCCTGGCGACGGCCCGAGACCGGAGAAAGCGGCGGCTGCGGAAGCCCATCCGCCGTTGGGGCACGGTCGATCAGGTAGAATTCCAGTTCGATGGCAACGACCGGAAAATAGCCGTCGTCGTTCAGCCGCTGGACCACGCCCGCCAGAACGGCGCGCGGATCGGCAAAGAAGGGTGTACCGTCGGGATTGCGCATGGACAGCATGATCTGTCCGGTCGGCCGCTTCAGCCAGGGGATCGGGTCGAGCGTCTGCGGCACGGGAAAGCAGGGCCGGTCGGAATCGCCGTCCTTGAATCCGAGGCCGGTCTCTTCGACCGTCGATCCCGTGATATCCGTTGCGAACAGCGATCCTGGAAACATCGCCCCTTCGCGATAGATCTTCTTCAGGCTTTCGACCGGAACCTTTTTGCCCCGTAATACGCCGCTGGCATCCGGGATGAGCACGTCGATCTGCGTTACGTCCGGGTGTGCGCGACGAAACGCGTCCACCTCGGCCTCCGGGGCTTTGGGAAGCGTCTCACGCCCCGTTCTGGGCGGGCTTTGATCGGTGCCGGATGGTGTCACGGGGTCGATGTCGTTGCGGTCTGTCATTTCAAGCCTGTGTGGTCGTCGGGATTCGTCTGGCTGCGGCCCGGGACGAATGATATCCAGAACCGGATGCTGAACGACGCGGCGTTGGTGTCAAGCAAAGCAATCGCGTTGAACCTTGGGTTGATCTACAGCCGGGCTTGGTCGATCCTAGCCGAAGACGGCTCCAGCGGAACATGGCCATAGCCGCGAATGGCGATCAACAGGGGAGCCGGGGCGCAAGTCCCGGCCGGTATATATGGGTGTACTCGAAGATTATCTGGCCGAACACGGCGTTACCGAGGTCGAATGTCTGGTTCCGGATATGAATGGCATCGCGCGGGGAAAGATCCTGCCGGACGAGAAATTCGTCAAGAGCCTCTCGTCACGCGGTCTCCGCCTGCCCGAATCGATCTTCATCCAGACGGTCACCGGCACCTATCCGCGAGACGAGGACGTCACCGACGATGCCGTCATCGACATTTATATGGTGCCCGACGCCAATTCGGTACGCCTTGTTCCGTGGTACGACGAGCCGACGGCCCAGCTGATCTGCGACTGCGTCTATGCCGATGGCAACCCGGTCTCGATTTCGCCGCGCCAGGTTCTGCGACGGGTTCTGGCGCTGTACGAGGCCCGCGGCTGGCGCCCGATCGTCGCGCCCGAGCTGGAATTCTATCTGGTCCGGGTCAACACCGATCCCGACTATCCGCTTGAGCCGCCGATCGGCCGGTCGGGACGCCCGGAGACAGGGCGCCAGGCCTATGGTATCGATGCGGTCAACGAATTCGACCCGATCTTCGAGGACGTCTACGACTACTGCGAGGTGATGAATCTCGATATCGATACGTTGAGCCACGAAGCCGGCGCCGCCCAGATCGAGATCAACTTCAACCACGGCGAGCCGCTGGAACTGGCCGATCAGGTATTGCTGTTCAAGCGCACCGTGCGCGAGGCGGCGTTGCGGCATAACGTCTATGCCACCTTCATGGCCAAGCCGATGCAGCACGAACCCGGCAGCGCCATGCATCTGCACCAGTCGGTGGTCGATATCGAAACGGGTCGCAATCTTTTCGTTACCGAAGACGGCGAACACAGCGACCTGTTCCGGGGCTTCGTCGCCGGCTTGCAGAAATTCGTCCCGGCGGCGATGCCGCTGTTCGCGCCGAACGTCAATTCGTACCGCCGCCTGGATCCGGAGAGCGATGCGCCGATCAACGTTCACTGGGGCCGTGACAATCGCAGCGTCGGCTTCAGGGTGCCGATCTCGGAGGCAGCCGCGACGCGGGTCGAGAATCGCGTCGCGGGGGCCGACGCCAACCCGTATCTGATGATCGCCGGATCGCTTGCCTGCGGTTATCTGGGCATGGTGCAGGCGCTGGAGCCGTCGAAGCAGATACAAGGCAGCGCCAAACGGCTGGCTTTCACGCTGCCGCGCCATCTCTGGGATGCGTTGGGCAAGTTCAGTGCTTCGAAGCCGTTGCGCGAGGTTCTGGGCGACAAATTCGTCGATGCCGTATGGTATGTTAAGCTGGCTGAGTACGATGCCTATCAGCAGGTGATCAGTTCGTGGGAACGCGAGAACCTGCTGCTGAATGTCTAGCACCATCGCCCGGTAAATCCGGGGTGTCGGGAGAGTTCGAGCGTCATGGACGTGCACGGCATTTCAACCGATGGCTATCGCAGCCTTTGTCGACCGCAGGGGCGATATCGTGGCAACCGGACACCCAAAGACGTTCTTCTGATTCTCTGCGCCCGTATCGGCTATAATCCTCCCCGCGTGTGAAGTGTTGCGCGTGACGGCTGGCGCCGAACCGACGCGAGGGGTGCGGTCAATGGGCCGCGCATTACGGCTGATTAGCATGACGCATGGACTTCCCATGCACAAAGGGGCCAGACCATGGCAGGACAATCGATACCGGGTACGGCGGAACTGAAGAAGCTGGATACCGCCCACCACCTTCATCCATTCACCGACTACAAGGCGCTGGCCGGCGAGGGGGGCAGCCGGATCATCGCCCGGGCCGACGGATTGCGGCTATGGGACACCGATGGCGGCGAGATGATCGACGCCATGGCGGGGCTATGGTGCGTCAATGTCGGCTACGGACGCGAGGAACTGGCACGCGCGGCATACGAGCAGCTGCAGACGCTGCCCTATTATAACTGCTTCTTCAAAACGGCGACGCCGTCGCCGGTGCAACTGGCGGCCACGCTGGTCGACCTGACGCCGGAGGGGCTGAACCATGTGTTCTATGGCTCGTCGGGATCGGAATCGAACGACACCATCGTGCGCATGGTTCGGCATTTCTGGAACCTGCAGGGCAAGCACCGGAAAAAGACGATCATCGGCCGGCAGTATGGCTATCACGGCTCGACCATGGCCTCGATCAGTCTCGGCGGCATGTCGGCGATGCACCGTCAGGCCGACCTGCCGATGCCGGGTTTCCACCACGTCATGGCGCCCTATTGGTACGATGCCGGTGGCGACCTGAGCGAAGAGGCGTTCGCTGAACGGGCGGCACAGGCGGTTGAGGATCGGATCCTGGAACTCGGCGCCGACACCGTCGCGGCCTTTATCGGCGAGCCGATCCAGGGCGCGGGCGGCGTGATCATACCGCCGGCCGGATACTGGGAAAGGATCCAGCAGATTTGCCGCCGCCATGACGTGCTGCTGATCGCCGACGAGGTCATTACCGGCTTCGGGCGGACCGGCCATTGGTTCGGTTCGGACCGGTACGGCATCAAGCCGGACCTGATGACCCTGGCCAAGGGGATAACGTCGGGATATCAGCCGCTTTCTGCGGTCATGGTCGGCGACCGGGTCGCGGATACCCTCATCGACAAGGGCGGCGAATTCTACCACGGCTATACTTATTCGGGCCATCCGGTGCCCTGCGCGGTCGCCCTGGCCAATATCGACCTGATTCGGCGCGAGGGGCTGGTGGAGCGCGTTCGCGACGATACCGGGCCCTATCTCAACCGGCGCCTTCACGAGGTGTTCGACGATCATCCGATTGTCGGCGAAGTGCGCAGCGAAGGACTGATCGGGGCGATCGAGTTGGTCGCGGACCGCAAGACCCGGGCCCGCTTCCCCGATATGGGCTCGGTCGGCAGCCGCTGCAGGGATCACTGTTTCGAACAGAATCTCGTGATGCGGGCCGTGCGGGACGCGATGGTGCTGTCGCCGGCGCTGATCGCGACACGCGACGATATCGACCTGATTCTCGAACGCGCCCGGGCAGCGATCGACGCCACGGCGCGGGATCTGGGGCGGCTTTAGAGTTTCCGCCCCTACAGAGGGAAACCACGGGCCCGATCCCCTGGGCCCGATCCCCTGGGCCCGATCCCCTGGGCCCGGCCTTCGGCACCAATTGGCGCTGGATCGCAAAGAGTGTTGCTCTTATCGTTCGTCTTTGACAAAGAGTAAGGCCGCGCCGCGCCCGCGAGGGTTGCGGCCACGCGGTGCGAGGGGCAATCACAAACGAGGCAGGGCAGGCCATGCGGCAGAGCAGGAATCACGGCAGGGCGATCGGTACGGGATTGGCGGCGACGGCGCTTTGCGTTGTCGGCATGGCGGGAACGACCGCCGGCGCCCAGGAACTCAACGTCTTCAACTGGTCGGACTATATTGCCGAAGACACGATCGAACGGTTCGAGGAAGAAACCGGCATCAGCGTCAATTACGACGTCTATGACAGCAACTCGGTTGTCGAAGCCCGGCTGATGGCCGGTGCGGCCGGATACGACATTGTCGTGCCGACAGCTGTTCCGTATTTCCAGCGCCAGGTCGACGCCGGGATCTATCAGGAACTGGACCGGGATCTGATCCCGAATCTCGATAACCTCGATGCCAGCCTGATGGACCGTGTCGACACCCAGGATTACGGCGTCATCTATATGTGGGGCACGAACGGCATCGGCTATAACCGGGAAGCCGTGCTGGAGCGCATGCAGGATGCGCCGCTGACCTCGCTGGATCTGATCTTCGACCCGGAAGTGGTGGCGAATTTTGCGGATTGCGGCGTGTCGATGCTGGACGACGCGGCTGAAATCATTCCCATGATGCTGAACTATCTTGGCCACGATCCGTATGGCGAAGATCTCGACGCATTGCAGCAAGCCGAAGACAGGCTGATGGAACTGCGCGAACATGTGCGCTATTTCCATTCTTCGCAATACATCAACGACCTGGCGAACGGCGAGATCTGTCTGGCGATCGGCTGGTCGGGAGACGTTTTCCAGGCGCGGGACCGTGCCGCCGAAGCCGAACAGGATTTCACGATCGGCTATACCATTCCGGAAGAAGGAACGGTGCTGTGGTTCGACATGATGGGCATCCCGGCCGATGCGCCCAATCCCGAAGCGGCGCATGAGTTCATCAACTTCATCCTGCAACCCGAAATCATTGCCGACATCACCAATTATGTCGTCTATGCGAACGCCGTTCCTGCCTCGCGCGACCTGATGGACCCCGAAATATCGTCGGATCCGTCCGTGTTCCCACCGCAGGAGGTACAGGACCGGCTGTTCTCGGCGCAGTCCGTCGATCCTTCCTATGAACGGGCGCGGACGCGGACCTGGACCCGGGTACGCACCGGCCAGTAGTGGCGGGCAAGGGAGGCCGGTGCGGCAATGGCCGGACCGGCTCTCCCGACCAGAACGGTTTCCAGCCACCGATTCCCGGCCACCGATTTCTGGCGAACGCTTTCCGACCCACCCAGCCGACCCCACCCAGGAGGTCCACCGGTCGATCATGGCCCAGAATTCCCGCGCACGCGCCCTGAAGGAACCCTGGCAGGACCCCGCCGCCCAGCCTTATATCCGGATCGAAAACGTGACCAAGTCGTTCGGCGGATTTGTCGCCGTCAACGATGTCAGTCTTTCGATCTATCAGGGCGAGTTCTTCGCGCTGTTGGGCGGGTCCGGCTGCGGCAAGACGACCTTGCTGCGCATGCTGGCCGGGTTCGAACAGCCGACATCCGGGCGCATTTTCATCGACGGCGTCGATATGGCGGGGATCGCGCCGTATAATCGGCCGGTCAACATGATGTTCCAGTCCTATGCGTTGTTCCCGCATATGACGGTGGAACAGAACGTGGCCTTCGGGCTGAAACAGGACCGCCTGACAAAGGCGGAAATCCGCGACCGGGTCGAGGAAATGCTGGACCTTGTCCAACTTGTTCCGTTCCGGCGCCGGCGACCGCACCAGCTGAGCGGCGGGCAGCGTCAGCGGGTGGCACTGGCGCGCTGTCTGGCCAAGAAGCCGAAGCTGCTCTTGCTGGACGAACCCCTGGCGGCGCTCGACAAGAAGCTGCGCGAGCGCACCCAGTTCGAACTGGTCAACATTCAGGAACAGCTCGGCATCACTTTCGTGGTCGTCACGCACGATCAGGAAGAAGCCATGACCATGTCGTCCCGCATCGCGGTGATGGACAGCGGTTACGTCGCCCAGCTGGGCACTCCGGGCGAGATTTACGAATTCCCCCACAGCCGCTATGTGGCAGAGTTCATCGGGTCGGTGAACATGTTCGAGGGCGTCGTCACCGATGCGGAGTCCGGTATTCTGTCCGTCGATACCGGCAGTCGGTCGCTGGGCATCCTGCGGGTTGCCTCGACCGGCGGCGTTGCCCTGGGAACCCGGGTCTGGGTCGCCGTGCGTCCGGAAAAGCTCTCGATCGAGCTTGTCGACGGGAGCAACGGGGCCAGGGCGGGCAACGGGGCGGCGCCAGATGGGTCGCGCAACACCGCGGCCGGTATCGTTCGGGATATTGCTTATCTGGGCAGCACCTCCAACTACATGATCGATCTCGATGACGGGACAACCGTCAGGGTCACCGCGCCCAATCTCGCCCGGCGCACCGAAATGCCGATTACGTGGGAGGACCGCGTCACGATTGGCTGGCGTCCTCAGGCGGCTGTCGTGGTGACCGAATGACGATTCCCACGGACAGGACCCCGGATCATGTACCTGATCATGGCCCGGGCGGGTCGCCGGAGGCAGGTTCTGCAAGTGTGCCCGGCATCGGCATTGGCGACCGGATTGCGGCTGTTGGACGCCGGGTCGGTCTGACCGGGCGGTTTTTCGCGCTCTTGCCCGCCTATGGCTGGCTGGTGCTGTTTTTTCTGGTGCCGTTTCTGATCGTCCTCAAGATCAGCCTGGCCGAGATGGTGTTCGGGCGGCCGCCCTATACGCCGCTGGTGGAATGGGCGGGCGACGCCTATCTGACGATCAACCTGAACTTTGCCAATTTCCTGTTTCTGATGCAGGACAGCCTTTATGCCGTCGCGTATCTGAATTCGATCAAGATTGCCTTGATTTCGACCCTGTTGTGTCTGCTGATCGGCTATCCGGTGGCATACGGTATCGCCAGGGCCGACCGGGCGTGGCGGATACCGCTATTGTTGCTGGTCATCCTGCCGTTTTGGACGTCGTTCCTGATCCGCGTCTATGCGTGGATGGGGATTTTGCGCGGCAATGGCTATCTCAACAACCTGCTGGTCGGCATTGGCATCATCGACGAGCCGCTACAGATCATCAACACGGATCTGGCTGTCTATCTCGGCATTACCTATTCCTATCTGCCCTTCATGATCCTCCCGCTCTATGCGACGCTTGAAAAAATGGACGGCGCGCTGCTGGAAGCTGCCGCCGATCTTGGCTGCCGGCCCTGGAAAACCTTCCTGACCATCACCTTGCCGCTGTCGATGCCGGGAATTCTTGCCGGGTCGCTGTTGGTTTTCGTGCCGTCGGTGGGCGAGTTCGTCATACCGGAACTCCTGGGCGGTCCGGATACGCTGATGATCGGCAAGGTGCTGTGGGACGAATTCTTCAATAACCGCGACTGGCCGGTGGCTTCCGCCGTCGCGGTCGCGTTGCTGCTGGTGCTGGTGGTGCCGATCGTGGTGATCCAGGCGGTGCGCAATCGCCGGCTGCTGCGGGAGGAGCAGTAATGCCGCGTTCCGCATTCCTGCTGACGACGATGGCGTTCGGCTATGCCTTTCTGTATCTGCCGATCCTGCTGTTGATCGTCTATTCCTTCAACGAGTCGCGGCTGGTGACGGTATGGGCCGGGTTTTCCACCCAGTGGTACCGGGAACTTGCCGCCAACGAACAGGTTCTGAGCGCTGCGTGGCTGTCCCTGCGCATTGCGGCAGTTCAGGCGACGGTTGCCGTCGTGCTCGGCACCATGGGTGGTTATGCCATGGTGCGGTTCCGCGGCTTTCCAGGGCGGGTCCTTTTCGCCGGCATGTTGACGGCGCCGCTGGTCATGCCCGAGGTCATCACCGGTCTGTCCCAGCTTTTGCTTTTCATCTCGATGGAACAATGGATCGGATGGCCGTCCGGCCGGGGTGTCACAACGATCACGATTGCGCATATCACCTTTTCCATGGCCTATATCGCGGTCGTGGTCCAAAGCCGGCTGGTCGGTTTCGACCGATCGATCGAAGAAGCGGCGATGGATCTGGGCGCGCGGCCGTTGAAGACCTTTGCTGTCATTACACTGCCGATCATCGCGCCGGCGCTGGTTGCCGGGTGGCTGCTGGCTTTCACCCTTTCACTCGATGACCTGGTGATCGCCAGCTTTGTTACCGGGCCGGGGGCGACGACGTTACCGATGTATATTTTTTCCAGCGTCAGGCTGGGCGTCAGTCCCGAGATCAATGCCCTGGCCACCATCATTGTCGGAATCGTGGCAACCGGTATTCTGGTTGCGGGTGTGGTTCTGATGCGTCATGAACGACGGCGGCAGGAAGATGCGCAGGCCGCATTCAGGGATGACGACGGCTGACGACGGGGCTGACGACGGGGCTGACCACGGGGTTGGCGACCGGGCTGGCATCGGCAATGCTGCACGGCAGGATTGCCAAACCCATCGACCATTCATACTCTCTTCCATCGCGTCACCATCAGCAGGATAGCCGATCATGGCCACGCCCGCAGACCACGGCTTCAGGATGCCGGCCGAATGGGCGCCCCACGCAAGGACGTGGATGGCGTGGCCTTGCCGTGCAGAAATCTGGGGAGACCGAATCGAGGCTGCACGCGCTTCTTATGCCGATGTGGCCAATGCGATTTCGTCGGTCGAGCCGGTTACAATGGTCTGCAACCCGGACGACGTAATCGAAGCATCGCTCGCCCTCGGGTCGAGCGTGGAGGTGATGCCGCTGGAAATTGACGATAGCTGGTTGCGGGATAGCGGTCCAATATTCCTCCTCGACGGTCAGGGCGGTATGGCCGCCGCTCATTTCCGGTTCAATGCCTGGGGCGGAAAGTACACGCCCTATGACAAGGACGCCGCCGTTGCCGCCGGTATCGTCGACCGCGTCGGTGTCCAGCGATTCGAAGCGCCATTCGTGCTCGAAGGGGGAGCTGTGACGGTCGACGGCCTTGGCACGGCCATCGTGACCGAGGAATGCCTGCTCAATCCGAACCGGAATCCGGGCATGACCAAGGAGAAGGTCGAGGAAAACCTCGCTCAGTGGCTGGGAATCACGCGAACGATCTGGCTGCCTCAGGGATACGAGGAAGACGAAACCGACGGTCATGTCGACGAGATCGCGGCCTTCGCCAAGCCGGGTGTCGTTCTGGCGTTGACGACTGACGACAAGGACGATGCGAATTACGACGTCCTTCAGGACAATCTTGACATATTGCGGAGTGCCACCGATGCGACCGGTGCGGCGCTGCAGGTCGTGGAACTGCCGCAGCCGGCCGCCCGGGACTATCCGACCGGTGGCCGCATCACCCTGTCCTATGCCAATTTTTACCTTTGCAATGGCGCGGTCATTATTCCCGGTTTCGGACAATCGGCCGACGACCGCGCCTACAAGGTCTTCCGCGAAGTCTATCCTGACCGCCAGATCATTCAGGTGCCGGCCTACGACATCGCCTGGGGCGGTGGGTGCATTCATTGCATTACGCAGCAGCAGCCTGCGATCGGCTGAAGATCCGCCCTACTGGCCAGCGGCGCCCGCTTCTTCAGCCTGGGCATCCAACTGCCGACGCAGTTCGTCCGGCAGATGCAGCGCATCGGCGAGCCTCTCAAGGTATCGGCGTTCTTCGGGCGTGTCGACATCCACCGACAGCGCCGAGGCGAGATAGATTTCGGCCGCCTGCTCCTCGCCCCTGGCCAGGCGCGCGATCGTGACGGGGTCGCTGGGTGCATTCATCTGGTCGAAAAGGAACGCCTTTTCGTCCGCCGCAAGATTCATCGACTGAATGGCTTCCTGCAGGCGAGCATTCTCGTCCTTGTCGATATGGCCATCGGCCTTTGACGCGCTGATCATGGCGCGCACGAGCGTCAGGCGCATGTCGCCGCCGGCACTGTCATGCTGGGTGGCGGGGTCGAAAGCGTCGGCGGCGGGTGAGCCAGCGCCGGTGGCGATCGCGCCGGGCGCGCCATTGCCGGAAGTGTTGGCCTTGTAGTTGCTCCATGCCTTGTAGGCCAGGCCGCCAACGACGGCGAGGCCGCCATAGGTAAGGGCTTTGCCGCCGAATTTCCGCGCGCTCTTGTTTCCCATCAACAGGGCAATCAGACCACCGGCGGCGGCTCCGCCCGCCAGGCCCGACGGCAGGCCCGATCCCCCGGCCGACCCCAGGCCCAGACTCGATGCGAGCCCCGATAATCCGCCGCCGGACTGTCCGGCTGCTTGCCCGGTAGCTTGCCCGGTAGCCTGCCCGGCAGCGCGTCCAGCGCCCTGACTCTGGCCGGCGCCGCCCTGACCGAGGAAATTCTCCAGTAAGCGATTGATATCCATGATGCACCCTTCCGTTCTGCCCGTCGCAGGTCGCCGCAGCACGTCAGATGGTGGCACCTGTTTCCAATTCCAAGTGACGGAACCATTGTCGCCGGACGGGGCTTCAGGGCTTCAGTCCGGGCTCGTGCCTGATGGCGATATTCGCCGCATCCCACGGCCCCGGCCAGACCTCGGCGCTGCCGTGGCGCATGGCCCTGACGGCCGCCAGCGGCAGGTCGCGGACCGATAGCACGGGGCCGTCTCCATGGTGCTGGTTCAGGCGCCCGGTTCCGATCAGCAGTCCGTCATCGATCAGGCCGGGTTCGCAGGGGCCATAGACGGCCGCGCCGCCGTTGTTGGTGGTTCCATCGGGCAACGTTCCGATCGTACCGACCGTTGCGACGACCGTCATCAGTTCGATGGCCCGCGCTCGGGCGCATGAATGGACGCGGTGATAGCCGGTTGCAGCGGCGGTCATGCTCGGCACCAGGATCAGGTCGATATCCAGTGGCGCCAGCCGCGCGGCAATGGATGGTTGCTCGATATCCAGACAGATCAGGATCGCCGTGCGCCAGCCGCGCCAATCGAACACGGCGACCGACTCGCCGGGCATCAGCGTCCAGGCGGCGGGGTCGCGCTCACCGGGGGTCAGTGTCAACTTGTCCTGGACGATCGCCGTGCCGTCGGGCCGGCAGAACAACGCGCGGTTGACGGCGGAGGTATCGCCCGTGTTGCATCGCCAGGGCCAACTGCCCGCCAGGATGTCCATACCGGTGTCCACTGCCATCCGGGCTACAGCCGACGCGGCATCGGCCGCCAGATCGGCCATCCACGGTATCTCGTCGCTGGCGGATTCCGGTGCGCCGGGCATGTGGAGCCATTGGGCGCAGGCATATTCCGGCAGCACCAACAGTTCGTGGCCGGTATCGGCAGCGATGCGGGCCTGCTTCGCCAGCCGATCGATCCAGTCGTCAAGGCTTCGGACGGGCCGGCCGACATTGGTCGCCCACAGCGAAATGGCAGGAAGCGACCCGGTGGGACGGTATTGGCTGTCGTCGGCAATAGGGTCGGACATCGGTGCCCCTCTTTTCCTGTGGCCGGCGCGGCGTGTCAATTCGGTGGTTCAAATTGAGTCGGCAAGCCGTTACATATAGCCACCATCGTCGCCGGGGCAAATAAATGGTAACCTGAACGCGTATAAATCAAAGCGGCGGCTGATCGCTGCCGCCGCTCGACGACACTCTTCAACTCAATCGCCGAAAGGCCGGGAACCGAATATGGCTGGCACCGCGGGCACTTCCGCCCTCAGAACCGTGATCGCTCCCATCCATCGGGCGGGCTACCCCTTTATCGCCGCATTTGCCGCCGTCACCCTGATCCTGTTCTTTCTCTGGGAGCCGCTTGGCTGGCTAGGGGTTCTGGCAACAGCGTGGTGCGTATATTTTTTCCGCGATCCCGTGCGGGTCGTGCCGACCCGACCGGGGCTGGTCGTCGCGCCGGCCGATGGGCTGGTGTCGGCGATCGGTCAGGCGCTGCCGCCCAAAGAACTTGATCTCGGCGACGAACCGTTGACGCGGGTATCGATCTTTCTCAACGTCTTCAATGTACATGTGAACCGGATACCGATAGATGGCCGGGTCTCCAGGGTTCACTATCACCCTGGCAAGTTCCTCAGTGCCAACCTGGACAAGGCCAGCGAGGAAAACGAACGCTGTGGCGCGGTGATCGAGCTGACCGATGGCCGAGAAATCGCTGTCGTCCAGATCGCCGGTCTGGTAGCGCGTCGGATCATCAACAACCTGACCGACGGCGCCACCTGCCGGGTCGGCCATCGTTTCGGTCTGATCCGATTTGGCAGCCGGACGGATGTTTATCTGCCGCCGGGCGTTGCCCCTCTCGTGGTCGTCGGCCAGACGATGATCGGGGGCGAAACGGTTATTGCCGACCTCGACACCGCCGAGCCGCAGCGGATCGGCCACGGCATCTAAGCGGCCGGTTCCGCCCGGGAAAGGCCCATACCAGGCGCCAGGCCGGGCAGAGATCGGCCGAAAGGGACACCATATGATACGGCCAAGACGCCATCGGCGGGCCAGGAACGTCACGTTCAATCGGCTCTTGCCGAATATACTCACGACCTTCGCACTCTGTGCCGGCATGACATCCATTCGGCTGGCCATCGACGGACGGTTCGAACTGGCCGCGATCGCGATACTGATCGCCGCTGTTCTCGACACGTTGGACGGTCGCGTCGCCCGGCTCCTGAAAGCCACCAGCCCGATGGGCGCGCAACTCGACAGTCTGTCGGATTTCGTGTGCTTCGGGGTCGCTCCGGCGCTCATGATCTATTTCTGGTCGATCCACGAAGCGGGGCAATTCGGTTGGGCCGTGGTGCTGATCTTTTCCGTCTGCGCGGCGATGCGGCTGGCACGGTTCAATGTGCAGCTCACCGACGAAGACCGTCCGCCCTGGGCATCCAGCTACTTTACGGGTGTCCCGTCACCGGCCGGTGCCGGACTGGCAATGCTGCCGATCTTCTTCTTCCTCGAAACCGGCATCGCGCTTCAGGAGTTCCCGATACTGATCGGCATCTGGACCATGGGCGCCGGGCTTCTGATGGTCAGCACGCTGCCGACATTTTCGCTGAAATCGGTGTTCATACCGGCGAAATACCTCGTATTCGTTCTCGTCGGTATGGGATTGGTGATCGCCGGAATGATCACGGCAACCTGGCTGATGTTGCTCGCCATGGGGCTTGCCTATCTGGTGAGCATTCCCCTGGCGTGGCGGCGCTATCAGAATCAGACTCTGCGCTATGCTGCCACCAGGGCCTCGATGCTCCATCGTGGCGACGAGGGTGGTGACGCGGGGAAGGGGCCGAAACCAGATTCCAGATCCAGCCCGATATCGGGAAGCGATGATGACGACGCGCCACATGGAGGCGGCGGTGCTGCGACGCCCGCAGCGCGACCGGATCATGGCGCCGCGAACATCCAGAATACCGATGCTGGCACAGATCGTCATCAAGGCAGGACCGCGTTGTCGGATCGCGCTCCATCAACCCTGAAAACATTGCAACCAGGTGTTTATCCGATTTCGTCCCGCAGCGCCTAGCCGATGCGGGCGATTCAGGTTAAGGGCGACAGCCACTGGTCGGTAAGGGCCGGGTCGGTCATTTCCGACAAGAGCGTGGCAAGTGCCGTGGCCGCGTGATCGAGAAGGATATCACCGGTCGCGGCGGTCGCCTTGGCGGCGTTGCCGGTCGCCCCGGCGGCGTTGAGATCTTCGGCGCGCCAGCCGATACGTGCCGCCCCCTCCGGTTCCAGCCATTCGTAACGCGCGGCCATATCCCGGGCCCGCGAGGGAAAATCCGCTAGCAGGTCCATCCGCACACTGTCGGGTGCCAGGGCCATCATCATTGCCGTTTCGACCTGGCCCGCATGCAGCCCATGCCGGCACTCGGCCTCGTCGATGATGCCGGCATCAAGGAGTTCACGCGGAGTACCGAAATCGGGCCAGCTCACGGCGGTTGCGAGCATTCCGTTCCGCGCTCTGGCCTCGCGGATCAGCAGTCGCGCCAGAGGGACCTGCCCGCCGTGACTGTTGAAGATGAGCAGCCGGCGGATCCCCGTGGCGGCCACGCAGGCGATGATTTCCGTCCAGATGCAAAGCGCGGCGGACGATGAAAGCGTCAGCGTGCCGGGGAACCGGTCGTGCTCAGGCGAATAGCCGATGGATTGTTCAGGCAGGACCAGCACGGGTGTGCCGGGATCCAGCCTGCTTATCGCGCGCCCGAGAATGCCGCGATTGATAACGGCGTCTACGGCCACCGGCAGATGCGGGCCGTGCTGTTCCGTTGCCGCGATCGGGAGAACGGCGACCGTCCGGTGACCATCCTGCCCGCCGAGAAGCGACGCGAACTCCCCCGACGTCAACGCGTCCCATCGCGCCGGCAGGCAAGGGGGCTGGGGGACGGGGTCGGCTGGAATCCGCGACGTCACGGGATTGCTCCGATCAGCTTTCGTACTGGATCAGGGTTTCGATCGGCGTATCGATCCGCTCCCGGCCGTTCAGGAAGGTCAGTTCGACGATGCACGCGCAGCC
Source organism: Fodinicurvata sp. EGI_FJ10296 (assembly GCF_040712075.1). Lineage (NCBI taxonomy): Bacteria > Pseudomonadati > Pseudomonadota > Alphaproteobacteria > Rhodospirillales > Rhodovibrionaceae > Fodinicurvata > Fodinicurvata sp. EGI_FJ10296. Next base: position 278,433 of record NZ_JBFCVL010000004.1, on the reverse strand, counting down.
CCGGACGTCGGCACCGATCCGTCGCATCAGCTCGACCGACGCCGCCATCGTGCCGCCGGTTGCCAGCAGATCATCGAGAATCACCACCCGCTGACCTTCCGACACCGCGCCTTCCTGAACCTCGATCGTGTCCTCGCCGTATTCCAGCGCATAGGTATGCTTAACCGTCGGACCGGGAAGCTTGTTGGATTTGCGAACCATGACGAATCCCAGGCCAAGCTTGAGGGCGAGCGGGGCCGCAGTCAGAAAGCCACGGCTTTCAATCCCGACCAGCACCTCGGGCTGCATGGGGGCGATGGCGTCGGCCAGACGGTCGACGGTGGTGCGCCACGCGATCGGATGGGCCAGAAGGGTTGAAATGTCGTAGAAAAGTATGCCCGGCTTGGGAAAATCCGGGACATGGCGGATATGGTCCTTAAGATCCATTATTCTCGTGCCCTATTGTTGCCGCGACGGTTCGGCTATGTCGTACCGTGCGGAATTCATGCCGTTAGCAGAGGCGGCGGCATAACGACCGATCCACTGGAGAAGGTTGCCATACGCTTCAGCCAGGCAACGACGAAAACCGCAAGGATATTTCCGACATATGGGTTCACCGGACCATACGATTACGACACAGTCTACGCGCAATGGCGCGCGCGGGGAACCGCTCTTCGCCATTGATCTGGTGGCGGGATCCACGGGTGCCGTGATTCGCTGTGTCGGACGATGGACGGTTCAATCGGTCGAGGAATTGTCCGGCATGGTCGACACCGTCGTCGCGCGCTGTCCGGCAGGGAAGGTCCGTCTCGATCTTGCGGATCTGGAGGTTCTGGATACCGCCGGGGCATTGATGGTTCGCCGCCTTCGCCTCTTGCTGGCCGGGAGCGGCCGGACGGTGGAGGTGTCGGGCGCCCGGACGAAACCCGCTTCGGTTCTGGCGACGGTGTCGGAGTCCGTCGATAAACCGAAAGGGGAAGGATCGGGCGGCGAAAATGCATCGCCTGCATCCGGGCGATCGCGCCTCGGCGGGATCGCGGAATCCGTCGGCCGCACGGTCTTCGACGTCGGCGATGAAGCCCGCGGCCTGGTCGGATTCCTGGGGCTGATTGTCACCCGTTTCGGGCGGTTGATCAGGCATCCTTCGCGGCTGCGGACGACGTCGATTGTTTTTCATGCCGAGCAGACGGGCTTGAATGCCGTTCCGATCGTGTGTCTGCTGTCGTTCCTGGTCGGCATCGTGATCGCCTATCAGGGCGCCGTGCAGCTCCGGCAATTCGGCGCTGACCTGTTCGTCGTCAACCTGATCGGCATTTCCGTGCTGCGTGAACTCGGCATCCTTGTCACGGCGATCATCCTGGCCGGCCGATCCGGATCCGCGTTTACGGCGCAGATTGGCACGATGAAGGTGAACCAGGAGGTCGACGCCATGGGCACGATCGGCCTGGACCCGGTCGAGGCCCTGGTCGTTCCGCGGCTGATCGCGCTGCTGATCACGTTCCCGCTGTTAACGTTTCTGGCGAACATCGCTGGTATAGGGGGCGGCGCATTGATGGCATACGTGATCCTGGACATCGATCTCGGCACCTTCATTCGGCAGTTTCAGAGCGACGTTGCGATCGGGCATCTCTGGGCCGGGCTGGTCAAGGCGCCGGTATTCGCCTTTACGATCGCGATGGTAGGATGCTACCAGGGATTGCGCGTGACCGGCAGCGCCGAAAGTGTCGGGATACTGACGACGAAATCGGTGGTCCAGTCGATATTTCTGGTGATCGTCCTTGACGCGGTCTTCTCCATCGTCCTGTCCGACTGGGGCTTTTGATGGAGGGAATGACGGCGAAACTCAGTGACGGCGACGACGATGGGGATCCAGCCCAACCTGTCATCCGGGTTCGCGGCTTGCGGACCCAGTTCGGTTCGACGGTGATTCATGACGGGCTCGATATGGATGTCCGCCGGGGCGAGGTGCTTGGCGTGGTCGGGGGATCGGGGACCGGAAAATCAGTGCTGATGCGCGAGATTATTGGCCTGCAGTCCTATGCCAAGGGGACCATCGAAGTCTATGGTCATGACATCTCGACAATGTCCGAAGTCGAGATACATCGCCTTCAGGGCCAATGGGGCGTTCTGTTTCAGGACGGCGCCCTGTTTTCCTCCATGACGGTGGAGGAAAACATCATGGTGCCGCTCGCTGAGCATACCGGCATGAAGCGCGATCTGATGCGGGAGATCGCGCAACTGAAAGTGGCCATGGTCGGACTGCCACCCGATGCCGGAACCAAGGTTCCCTCGGAGCTTTCCGGCGGCATGCGCAAACGCGCCGGCCTTGCCCGGGCTCTCGCGCTCGATCCGGGCATCCTGTTCCTGGATGAGCCGACCGCCGGCCTCGACCCGATCGGTGCGGCGGCGTTCGATGACCTTATCGGAACCCTTAGCCGGAACCTGGAGTTGACGGTCGTAATGGTGACACACGATATGGACAGTCTGTTGACCATCTGCGATCGAATCGCCGCATTGATCGAGAAGAAGGTCGTGGTCGACACATGGGAGGGCCACAAGAGCAGTCAACATCCATGGCTGCAGGCCTATTTCAACGGTGTCCGGGCGCGATCCATGCCGGCCGCTGCCTCCATGAACGAATAGGTTGAGGTAATGGAGACGCGGGCGAAATATGTAGCCGTCGGGGCCTTCGTGCTGACCGTGGCGGGGTTGCTCCTTGGCTTCGCTTTCTGGCTCGGTCTGTCGAGCCTTACGGATCGCGGCGACCGTTATCTGATTTACTTCGACGGGGCTGTCACTGGTTTGCAATCCGGCAGTCAGGTCCGCTATCGGGGAATTCCCGTCGGCCAGGTGAGCGATATCCGCGTCGATCCGGCCAATATCGAGCGTGTCCGGGTGATGATCGAAGTCGATCCCGAAACCCCATTGCGCGACGACAGCTTTGCCATGCTGCAGCTTGCCGGTCTGACCGGCGGCAGTTTCGTCCAGATTTCCGGTGGCTCTCAGGATGCCGCAATGCCCACCATCCCGATCGGCGAAGACTACCCGGTAATCGAATCGCAGCCTTCGACCCTCGACAGCCTGACCGAGCAGGCACCCGATTTGCTCGCTCAACTGCTGGCGGTGACGAACCAGGCTGCGGATCTTTTGTCCGACGACAATCTGGACTCGGTCAATCGCATCCTGTCGAACGCCGAGAGCATTTCGTCCGATCTGTCCGGCCAGACGGAAGTGATCGCGGCGACAACAGACCGGGTGGGCGGTCTGATGATGAATCTCGACAGTCTGGTGACAGAATTTCGTGTCGACGTCGCCCGCATCAGCGATCGGCTCGATACCATCCTGACATCGGCCGATGACGGTTTGACATTGTTTCAGGACGAAGCCGGTGCGACATCCGCCGCGGCTCGCGAATTGCTCGCCAGCGCGGAACAGGCAGCCAACAGCCTCAATACGATCGTGTCAGCGGCTGGACCGGGTCTTGAAGACTTTGCCAATACCGGCCTTTACGAATTTACGATCATGACAACCGAGCTGCGAGATCTCGCGCGCAATCTGTCTCGGGTCATAGAGCAAATCGAACGCAGCCCAACCCAGTTCCTGCTCGGCCCGCGCGGCGGAACAGGCGTTCCGGTGGAGTGATGAGTCATGGACATGTGCAATACGACAGCGCGGAGAACCGCAATACCCTTAACCAGTGGCCGGTATAAGCGTGCAGCCCTGAGGTCGGCCCTGGTTCTTCTCGCCGTCGCCGTGTCAGGCTGCGGCGCGCTGCCGACGCTGCGCGAGAGCACAAATCTCTACAGCCTGTCGGCGCCGTCGGCGGAGTCGATCGCCGGGCCGACGGTTTCGTGGCAGCTTCTGGTCGACACCATGAACGCGCCTGCCGGGCTCGACACGACCTCGATCGCGGTGCGGCAGCGCACCTCGTCGCTCGACTACTACGAAGGGGTGGCATGGACGGACCGGGCGCCGGTCATGATGCAGCGATTGTTGGTCGAAACGTTGGAGAATACAGGCCTCATCACCGGTGTGGGCCGGGACAGTCTTGCGATACGCGCGAATTTCGTTCTGCGCTGTGAACTCCGGGATTTCCAGGCCGATACGACCGGTACCAATACGACCATTGCAACCGTGCGAACGAGTTGTGCGCTGATCAACATGCCCGACCGCGAAATCGTTGCACGCGAATCGCATTCCGGTCAGGCGACAGCAGGCGGGACGGAGTTCGCCCAGATCGTCGCTGCGTTCAACAGGGCAACCGACGATGCGTTGACAGACATAGCCCAATGGGCTCTGTCAGCTGGCGACAGAGAGTTCAGCGGGTGAGGGGTAGCCGATCGTGATGCCGATGCAACAGCGAGACCGGGGACAGATTCGGGGGGGACAGATTCGGGAAAGCACTGTTGATGATGCTTCCGGCGTCGACCGGTCATTGCGAACCCTCCTCGGCTGTATGGCCACTGCCCTCGCGATCGGGGGGCTGGCGATACCCGGCGCTGCCGCTGCAGAGGATGAAGCCCTGCCGCCAGCGGAGCAGGCCACCGAGACCGGCCCGGGTTCCGGAGAGACGGTTTCCCCCGTCGTGTCGATCGCGTCGGGCATGCCAAACGGCCTCTATTTTCCAGTGGCCGGGAGTGTCGCGCAGATACTCGACGCGAGCGGCAGTTTCGACGGGACGACGTTCGCGGCGGAAAGCACGACCGGTTCCTGGGAGAATGTCGTGCGGGTCAATGCCGGTGAGTTCGACTTCGGGATTGCGCGATCGGACCGCGTTTTCGAAGCCGTCATGGGAATCGGGCCGTTCGCCGACAGTGGACCATTGGGCGATCTGCGGCTGCTGATGGCGCTTCACGATGAACCGCTGACGATCATTGCACGCAACGATTTTGCCGCTGACGATTTTTCCGATCTCGGCGACGCCCGGATCAATCTGGGGCCCGACGAGCATAACGCGATGCGGGTTGCCATGACGGCGGCGCTTGAGGCTGCCGGCATGATCCCGGAGGCCGGGCAAGAGGGCGACGACGCCGGGGCGGACGGCGAAGAAGCGGGTCCGACACTCCTGTCGCTGCCGCTCGGGACCCAGCATGAAGCCTTGTGCGCAGGCGAAGTCGACGTGATTGCCTATATTGCAGGGCACCCGACCGGCACCGTCCACGAGGCTGTGACCGCCTGCGAGGCGCGGATCATCGGAATCGGTCCGGAAATCGTGGAAACGGTGCTGTCGGCACATCCCTATTACAAGGCATCGAGCATTCCGTCAGGCTACTACCGCGATACGGCGGTATCCGGCGCCGAAGATGTGGCCGCGGACGAACCGGCTGTACCGACATTCGGCCCGGTCGCACTGATGGTATCGCATGCCGGTGTCGACGATGCGATGGCCGAAAGCGTGACGGCAGTGATCGTCGAAGGTATCGAGGCGCTGCGCAACGTCCACCCGGCGCTGGCGAATCTGTCGATAACCGAAATCCTGGGCAGCGAATTTTCGGCGCCGCTCCATGACGGTGCCTTGGAATTCTTTCGCGAACGCGGTATCCAGTAATCTGGATAAACGGGCGAGAAGCGACGATATGACCAGCGTTTTCCACCGGCATACCCATAACGAGCTGCCGACGGCTGTCAGGGGCGAGGGTGTCTGGCTCTTCGACAACGAGGGCAAGCGCTATCTCGACGCATCGGGCGGGGCGGCTGTTTCATGCCTCGGCCATAGCGACGCGAGCGTGCGCGAGGCCATGAAAGCGCAGATCGATCGTCTGGCTTTTGCCCATAGCGGGTTTTTCACCACTGAGCCGATGGAGGCGCTGGCCGCCCGCCTGGTTGCCCGGGCGCCGGGACGGCTGCGGGACGGAAAGGTCTATTTCGTCTCGGGCGGCTCCGAGGCGGTTGAAACGGCGCTGAAGATGGCCCGGCAGTATTTCGTCGAAACCGGGCAGCCCCAGCGCAAACACGTTATCGCACGGCGGCAAAGTTATCACGGCAATACACTCGGTGCGCTGGCGGCGGGCGGTAACCAGTGGCGGCGGGCGCCGTTCGAGCCGCTGTTGATCGAGGCCTCGCACGTTTCGCCCTGCTACCCGTATCGTGGCAAGATCGATGGCGAAAGCGACGAGGCCTACGCCGATCGGCTGGCAGAGGAGCTGGAGCAGGAAATAGCGGCACAGGGGCCGGAAACGGTCATGGCCTTCGTTGCCGAAACCGTAGTCGGCGCGACGGCCGGTGTGCTGCCACCGGTGGAGGGGTATTTCCGCCGGGTCCGCGAGATCTGCGATCGACACGGCATTCTGCTGATCCTCGACGAGGTCATGTGTGGAATGGGCAGAACCGGAACCCTGTTCGCGTGCGAGCAGGACGGCATTGCACCGGATATGCTGGCGACGGCCAAAGGTTTGGGCGCGGGCTATCAGCCCATTGGCGCTCTTTTGTGCAGCGATGCGATCTGGCGCGCCTTTCGAGACGGATCGGGATTTTTCCAGCACGGCCATACATATATGGGGCATGCCCTGGCCTGTGCGGCGGCGATCGCGGTTCAGGAGCGAATCGAAGACGGCGACCTGCTGAGCAACGTCAATCGGCGCGGCGAAGAGCTTCGCAACGCCCTGGAAAGCCGCTTTGGCAATCATCCCCATGTGGGCGATATCCGGGGGCGCGGGTTGTTCATCGGCATTGAAATGGTCGCGGACCGGCTGAGCAAGGAGCCTTTCGATCCAGCCTACCGGCTTAATGCGCGGATCAAGTCCGAAGCCATGACCCGCGGCCTGATGTGCTACCCGATGGGGGGAACCGTCGACGGCAAGCGCGGCGATCATGTGATGCTGGCGCCGCCATTCATCATTGATGCCGATATGATCGAAGTGATTGTCGATCGACTCGGCGCGGCGATCGATGCCGCTACAGCTCAGTCCGCCGTATAACGACCCATCGACTGGTTCGAGGCCATCGAATGAAGAACGAAGACGATTCCGCGCTCCCCCGACCGATCGAGTCGCCATTGCCATGGGGGGCGCCATGCATCGTCATGGTCGCTCCCAATGGTGCGCGCCGCACCCAGGCGGATCATCCGGCATTGCCCCTGACGCCGGCCGAGATGGCCCGCACGGCGTCGGCTTGCCTGGAGGCGGGGGCGGCGGCGATTCACGTACATGTGCGCGACGCGGAATTGCAGCACAGCATTGATACCGGTGCTTACGTGGAAATGATCGACGCGATTCGCGGCGCGGTCGGCGAGGGTCTGTTCCTGCAGATCACGACCGAGGCGGTGGGCCGCTTCACGCCGGCGGAACAAATGGCGACGGTGCGGGCGGTCCGGCCGGAATCGGCGTCGGTGGCCGTTCGGGAACTGATTCCGCCCGACGCCGACGATGCGCATCTTTCAGTCGTGGAGTCCTTCATCGACTGGTGCGGCACTGAGAATATTGCCCTTCAGTACATTGTGTATGATGCCGTTGATCTGGAGCGATTCAACACATTAAGGGCGCGTGGCGTCATCCCGGATGAAAGCGCCTTTCTTCAACTCGTGCTCGGCAAATATGCGACGAACCGTTTCTGCGCGCCGCCGGAACTGTTGCCTTATCTCGGTGTGCTGCGGGAGGGCGATATCTGGTCGGTCTGCGCATTCGGCCCGCTGGAGGGACCGGCGCTTCTCGGCGCGGCGATGCTGGGCGGGCATGGCCGCATCGGCTTCGAAAACAACATCTACCATCTGAACGGCGAACCGGCCGCCTCCAACGCCGAACAGGTGGCGGGTTTGGTCTCGGGCATCCGTTCGCTGGGCCGGGACCTGGCCCGGGCCGACGACATTCGCGAACTGCTGGCGAATCGTTGAGCCGCGCCTGAACGACGGCGGGACGAACGCGATCGGCAGAGCGTCATTGCTCTGCCGTCGCCTCGCGGAGGAATGCGATCAGGGCAGCGCGCTCGTCACCGTCGCGCAGGCCGGCGAATGACATCCGGTTGCCGGGGACTACGCTACGGGGGGCAGCCAGAAAATCATCCAGGCTTTCCTCGTTCCAGACGATGCCGCTGTCGACCATGGCCGCAGAGTACCGGAACCCACCGGCGCCGCCAGCTTCGCGTCCGAAAAGGCCGACGAGGTGGGGCCCTGCGCGATGACGCTCTTCATCGATCACGTGGCAGGACGAGCAGACCTGGAACGCCGATCGGCCGGCTGCGACCTGCGGGTCTTCGTCGACCGCCGCCTCATCAGCGCCCTGGTCGCCGCATGCGGCCAGCACGAGCGGCAGGAGTCCGACGGCGAGGCCGAAGCGGGGAAATTTCAGCATCATGGTGCTTGTCTCATTCGCGATCGCGGAACCGGCCGGAAGCAAGGACCGGAGTGCAGCCTGTCCCTGATAGCAATGCAATGCACCCGGGGCCAGCATTCGCGGGGACATCGAGGAGCGGCAAATCGCGGCACGTCGGTAAGGCGACGACAGATCGGCTTGATCGGCTTGAGGCGGGGTTTAAGGCGGGCGAGCTTAAGAGGCGTTTAAGAACTATCGCACTATAGTCGCGCGACGCGGCGCATTCGTGAGAACACGGCCTCTTGTGCGTGCGCGTGGGTTAACGGTCGGAGACAAGCAGATGAGCGACCGGCTCACGGAAGAAGACGTTGCCAGGCTGCTGTCGGATCCATCGGTTGAATCGCGCGCCAGTCTGACTCCCAAACTGGCAGGCCAGATCGATACCGAGGGCCTGAGCGATCGCGCCCGGGCCATGGCCGAGGATATTATCCGCAGACTTTCCGCCGATGCGTCGGATCTCGTTCGGACGACGCTGGCGGAGAACCTGAAGATGTCGCCGCATGTGCCACGCGATGTGGCGCGGCAACTGGCTTCGGACATTGACAGCGTGTCCATGCCCATCCTGGAATACTCGTCCGTACTCACGCAAGACGATCTGGTGGAACTGGTCGCGCAGGCAAGCGAAGACGGGCAGGTTGCGGTTGCCCGCCGAACGGATCTGAACGATACCGTCGCCGATGCGCTGCTGGACCGCGCTTCCGGCCGGGTCGCCGAGACGATTGCGGAGAACACGTCGGCACCCCTCGGTGATACCGTATTGGGCCGTATCGCTGACGAACATGGCAGCAGCACGTCCGTGAGCCAATCGCTCAAGAGCCGCCCCGCCTTGTCGGCTACGGTTGCCGAACGCCTCGTTGCCAGAATGTCGGATCACCTGAGCAAGGTTCTGACAGAGAGGCAGGCGTTGCCGGAATCCGTTGCGACCGATCTGGTTCTGAACGCGCGGGAACGCGCCACGCTCTCAATTGCCTCCAGCGAGGCCGACCGCGAACTACTCGGTCTCGTTGAGCAACTGAAACGCGCCGGTCGACTGTCGCCGTCACTGCTGTTCAGGGCCGTCTGCGTCGGCGATACCGGCTTCTTCGAGGCCGGGATTGCGACGCTTGCCAGCATACCGGTCCATAATGCGCGCGTGCTGATCTACGATCAGGGCAAGGTGGCTTTCCGCCGCCTGTACGACAAGGCCGCGCTGCCGGAGCGGCTGTTCCCGGCGTTCCGGATGGCGGTCGATCTGGTCAACGATACAGATATGCGCAGTGCAGATTTCGATCCGCAATCCTATAGCAGGATGATGATGGAACGCGTCCTCACCCAGGCATCCGATCTGCACCCCGAAGAAGCCGACTATCTGCTGGGACGGCTGCTGGACATCGCGCCGGGCACGACCGACAGCCGCCCATCCAACTGATACCCGCCCGCCAGATGAGCTTTCGCCAGATGAACCTTCACCTGATCAACTTTTGGGGCAATCACAGCCGATCAGATGATGATATCGAGGATCTGCCCGCGGTCGCCGCGCTTCTTCCGTGCGCTGGTCTTGTGCACACGTTCCATGGCTTCGACGGCGTTTATCGTCTCGGTCTTTACCCGCGTCGGGTTGCGGGCCTGGCGCAGGGCTGGCGTCGGCGCCACTACATGAACAAGTGGGGCCGGCGGTACGACGGGAACTGCAAGTGCCATCACGTCACCTCCGGGTCTCGGGCCGGCACCCGCCGGGTCGTTCTTCCCGGACTGGATGCCACGATAATAGTATACGGCATTCTCGACATTTTCGCAGGTGAAACCGACGAGGTTACCGCTCGTTCGTTAACGTCCGCTCGGGACCGACCTCTTGTGGACCGACGCCGAAGGGCCATTTGAAGATGCGACAGTTTTACCGGCGGAGGACGCGAGAATGGATAAATCGGACCGCGAAGCGATTGACGATCTCTTCGACAAGGTAGCGAAGGCGGAACGGCAGGGCGGCGACCGCGATCCGGAGGCGGAGGCCCATATTCGCAGCAAACTGGACGAGCATCCGGCTGCTCCCTACTACATGGGGCAAGCCATCGTGATGCTGGAAGAAGCCTTGGGCCGGTCCAATGACCGCATTGCCCAGCTCGAAGAAGAGCTCCAGAAGCGTCCGGCGGGTGGCTTCCTGTCCGGTATCTTCGGCGGTGGCGACAGCCCGGTTCCGCCGCCCACACAGCGGCATGCCCATGATGGCGGATCCCCGTCGGACCAAGTGGGCCGCGGTGGCGGGTTTCTGGGCTCAGCCGCTGGCACCGGAATGGCCATGATCGGCGGTGCCATGTTGGGTTACGGCCTGGCATCCGGTTTCGGCAACGACGCCGAAGCCGCGGAAGCGGGCGCCGAGCAGCGCCCGGCGGAGGGTACGGACGATGGAGGCGGCGATATCGGGGGCGGCGCGGGCGATTTCGATATGGATTTCTAGATCGACCTGAGTTGAGTGTACGAAACCTAAGCACTTTCTAGTTGCTCCGGGAGCGGGGTGGAGGCTATCAGATCAGCGGTTTTCGTTCCGCCTTCTGGATGCTTCATGCCCCGCGATCCTGGAATCTATCCCCGCCGAACCGGTGTTCGCCCCGGAAATGGGGTTCGGCGTCTTCTCGTCGCGTCCACCGTCCTGTTGTGGGCCGGCTCCGTTCAGGCTGACCTAGACGTTCATTTCATCGATGTCGGTCAGGGCGATGCGGTACTACTGGCCACCGCCGATGCCCGGATCCTCGTGGACGGAGGCGGCGCCGGCGGGCAGGTGAGTGACTATCTGGCCGCGCTGGGCGTTACCGATCTCGATCTTGTGGTGGCGACACATGCGCATGCAGACCACATCGGCGGTCTCACGGATCTGCTGCAAGCCGGTGACATTGCGGTTGACGCCCTCTGGTATAATGGCCAGACCCATACCACCGTCACATTCGAAACGTTCATCGATGCAATCGCTGCTGCACCCGGTATTGATTATCGGGAACCGGTTCGTGGCGACCGAGTGTCGATCGACGGCATCGGGGTCTCGGTCCTCCATCCGGCAACATCGGCCGCCGATGCCACAGGTGACCTGCACGACAGCATGATCATCCTGCGTGCCGATTATGGGCAAACCAGCGTTCTGCTAACGGGCGATGCCGAGGTGGCGTTGGAAGCGAGCCTTCTGGAAACCGGAATCTCCGTCCATGCCGACATTCTGAAATTGGGACACCACGGATCGTCAACCAGCACCTCGGTTGCTTTCCTTGAAGCGGTGTCGCCGGAAATCGCGGTCTATCAGGCAGCGGCGGACAATCGCTATGGCCACCCCGATGACGCCGTGCTGGCCCGTCTGGCAGCTGCCGATATCGCAGTCTATGGAACCGATACCCACGGTACGGTCGTCGCGCGCAGCGACGGGAAAAACTGGGCGGTTCCGGACATTGACGGGGCTCCTCTAATGGCGGCGGCGGCATGTGTGGACCTGAACGCCGCCACGCCGGATCGGCTGGCGGAGATCGTCCATATCGGGCCTGCCCGCGCCGAGGCGGTTGCCGCAGCGCGCCCCTTTGGCAGCATCGACGAGTTGGGCCGCGTGCCGGGAATTGGACCGGCCCGCCTTGCCGATATCGCCGCCCAGGGGCTGGCCTGCGGTCCCTGACCGGCCACCGCCGGCAGGTTGCGCCTGCTATTCGGTCAGTTCAGCCACCTTGCCGATCATGGTGGCGCAGGCGTCGGCGACCTCACGGCCCTTGACCGTGAAATGGTCGTGGAAGAACCGGTGGTGCTCGGCGCTCTCATGGAAATGATGCGGCGTCAGAACCGCCGACAGCACCGGAACGCCGGTTTCGAGTTGTACCGACATCAGACCGTTGAGCACGGCGTGGGCCACGAAGTCGTGGCGGTAGATGCCGCCGTCGACGACGAACCCACAGCCCACGATGCCAGCGTATTTGCCGCTCCCGGCAAGAAGCTTGGCCGTCAACGGGATCTCGAAGGCGCCGGGAACATCAATGACGTCGATATTGGCGGCCGGTGTGCCGCGTTCCGCCATTCTTGCGAAAAAGGCCTCGCGCGCCTGACCGACAATGTCGCCGTGCCAGCCGGCCTGGATGAAGGCAACGCGGGTGCCGCGCGGCCTGTGGATGATGGAGGTCATGTGGATGGTGCCCCTGATAGAGCGCATTGAAGCGAGTGGCCGAAGGTGTTCGGATTACCAGCCTCCGTCTAGGCCAGTCGGCTCAAGGGCGCAACGGGAACGGCAACCGGTTTGCCACATTGCCGCATTTTTCGATCGCATTACGCTCGTCGCGCAACCTTGAGTATTGATTCTATGGCGGTGCATGGATACACTCTGCCGTATGGACAGAATGCTTTACACGGTCGACCGCTTATCCGACGGCGTTGCGGTCCTGATCGGCGATGATGGTACGGCGTACGAGATCGACGCCGGGCGACTGCCGGCCGGGGCGGGCGAGGGTGCGGTCCTGCGATCGCACCTGGACGAGTTTCAACTCGACGAAGGCGAGCGGCAGCACCGGGCGGATCGTATCCGCAGCAAGTTGCAGGCGCTTCGCGACCGATGAGGCGGTAGTGGATCGCCGTCAGGACGCGTTCGCGATCATGTCGGCAGTGGCGTCGAAGGCTTCCCAGAATCGGTCGCGCAAGGCGTCGCGCTCCATCAGGATTTCGTGACGCGCCTCGTCGATCCTGACCAGCCGTGCGTTCCCGAGCTTGTCGACCAGACGATCCTGGGCAGCGTTGTCGACCAGTTCTTCCTGGCCGGCCTGTACGATCGTCACAGGCATCGTCAGTTTCGCGATCGACTCCGGTTGCGACAACAGGCGGCAGGACCGATAGGCGGCCAGAAACCAGGCCCAGCTTGGACCGCCAACGGTCAGGCCGGGGTTGTGATCGGTCCATTTCGACTGCACCGCAAAGCGCAGCGGATCGCTGGTCAGGCAATTGCCGTCGAAGGTCTGGCGTTTGGGGGCGCTGCCGTCGCTCTGACCGGGCGGATAGGTCGAGCCCCGGCCGATGGCGACCATCAGCCGTGCCATCGCGGCGATCAGCCGGACCGGCACGCCGGCCACGGGCCGAAGACCGACCATCGGGGCGCTGAGGACCATCGACGGTGGCGCGATCAGCCCCGCCGCCACCGCCCGAAGCGCCATGTGCCCGCCCATGGAGTGGCCGAGCACGATGCGTATGGCCGATTTGTCGATCGAATCGACGACGGTCGCGACATCGGCGAGATAGCCGCTGAAATCGGTCACATGGCCCATGGAAGGATTGGACGGGGGGCGGCCGTCCGACAGTCCCTGACCGCGCCAGTCCCAGCCGACGACGTCATAGCCGCGGTGAGTCAGATCGGCGGCGGTCTCTGCGTATTTCTCCATGAACTCCGTACGGCCGCTCATCAGCAGGGCGATGCCGCGGGACGGCGATCGTGCCTGCCACCGGCCGCGCCGGATCGACAGGCCGTCTTTCGTGACGACCCGATCGATCGTCGGTCCCGGCCAATGTTTGGCCGCGACCGCTTCATCCGCCGAACTCGCCCCGTCAGCGTCCATGGAGTTCGATCATCCTGTTCTGTGTCCCGGCGGGTCCGATTTCAGGCTTGCCTGCGCCGCTGCCAGCCGCGCAATCGGAACGCGGAACGGCGAGCAGGACACATAGTCGAGCCCGACGGATTCGCAGAAGCTGATGCTGTCAGGATCGCCGCCATGCTCGCCGCAGATGCCGAGCTTGATATCGGGCCGGGTCTCGCGCCCGCGTTCGACGCCCAGGCGGACGAGTTGACCGACGCCTTCCTGATCGAGGGTGGTGAACGGATCGCGATCGAGGATACCCTGATCGACATACGCCCCCATGAAATTGGTCGCGTCGTCCCGGCTGATGCCGAGTGTCGTCTGGGTAAGATCGTTGGTGCCGAACGAAAAGAACTCGGCCGATTGGGCCAGTTTGTCCGCGCACAGCGCGGCGCGCGGCAATTCGATCATGGTTCCGACGAGATATGTCAGCTTTTCTCCCGCGCCCACTTCGGTTGCGACCCGGTCGATCATCGTCTTCAGGATGTCGAGTTCCTCACGCGAAAAGGCCAGTGGGATCATGATTTCCGGGATGACCGTATCGCCGCTTTCGCGGGCGACCTCGACCGCGGCTTCCAGGATCGCGCGGACCTGCATTTCGTAGATTTCGGGATAGGTGATTCCGAGGCGGCAGCCGCGATGCCCCAGCATCGGGTTGGATTCATGCAGTTGCAGCGCCCGGTGGCGCACCGTGGGAACATCCACGCCCGCGGCTTCCGCAACATCGGCGAAATCGCCGTCCGACCGGGGCAGGAATTCGTGCAGTGGCGGATCCAGTAGCCTGATCGTGACCGGAAACCCGCGCATAATGGTGAAAAGTTCGACGAAGTCGCTGCGTTGCATCGGCAGCAGCCGGTCCAGGGCGGCGCGGCGGGCGGTCTCGGTCGTCGACAGGATCATGCGGCGCACCTCGGTGATCCGCTCCTGGTCGAAGAACATGTGCTCGGTCCGGCACAGGCCGATACCTTCGGCGCCGAAGGATAGCGCGGTCCGGGCATCGGCAGGCGTCTCGGCGTTTGCCCGCACACGCATGCGGCGGTGCTTGTCCGCCCATGCCATCAGGGTCGCGAAATCGCCGGACAGGGTTGGCTGGATGGTACCGACGTCGCCCAGCATCACCTCGCCCGTGCCGCCGTCGATGGTCAGCCGGTCGCCGGCAGCCAGTGTATGCCCGGCGACAATGACCTTGCCGGCTTGTTCGTCGATTCGGATTCCACCGACGCCGGAGACGCACGGGCGTCCCATACCGCGCGCCACCACGGCGGCGTGGCTCGTCATGCCGCCGCGCGTGGTCACGATTCCGGCGGCGGCGTGCATACCGTGAATGTCTTCCGGGCTGGTTTCCTCGCGCACCAGAATGACGGTTTCGCCGCGACCGGCACGCGCTTCGGCGTCGTCGGCATTGAGCACGATGATCCCGGCTGCCGCGCCGGGCGATGCCGGCAGTCCCTTGGCGATGACATTGCGCTCGGCGTCCGGGTCCAGGCGCGGGTGGAGCAACTGATCGAGACTGGCAGGCTCGACCCGGCGGACGGCTTCGGATTCGTCGATCACGCCGTCATGGCAGAGGTCGACGGCGATCTTCAGGGCGGCGGGTGCCGTTCGCTTGCCGTTGCGGGTCTGCAGTATGAAGAGGTCGCCTTGCTGTATGGTGAACTCGATATCCTGCATGTCCTTGTAGTGGGCTTCCAGCCGGTCGCGGATATCGACCAACTGGCCGAACACCGCCGGCATTTCTTCTTCCATGCTGGGCAGTCTCGAGCCGGCATTTTCGCGAGCCGCTCTGGTCAATGACTGCGGTGTGCGAATGCCGGCAACGACGTCCTCGCCCTGGGCATTGATCAGGTATTCGCCATAGAAGACGTTTTCGCCGGTGGAGGGGTCACGGGTGAAGGCGACGCCGGTGGCGCAGTCATTGCCCATATTGCCGAACACCATCGCCTGAACGGTGACGGCCGTGCCCCAGGCATCGGGGATGTTGTGCAGCCGGCGATAGGTGATGGCGCGCTGGTTCTGCCATGAACCGAAAACAGCACCGACGGCGCCCCATAGCTGCTCGCGGGCGTCCTGGGGAAAGCCATCGGGTGTTTCGTCGGCGACGACCCGCTTGTAGCCTTCGATCACTTCTTCCCAGTCGGCGGCTGTCAGGTCGGTGTCCAGTGTGAACCCGTTGGCGCGCTTGGTGCTGTCGAGCACGTCTTCGAACAGGTAGTGATCGACACCCAGCACCACGCCTGAATACATCTGAATGAAGCGGCGATAGCTATCGAGGGCAAAGCGGCGGTCGCCGGTCTTCTTCGCCAGACCTTCTGCCGTTTCGTCGTTGAGGCCCAGGTTGAGGACCGTATCCATCATGCCCGGCATCGACGCCCTGGCGCCGGAGCGCACCGAAACAAGCAGCGGGTTGTGCGCGTCACCGAATCCCATGCCCAGCCGCTTCTCGATGCGGGCAATCGCCTCGTCGACGGCGGCATTCAGGTCGTCGGGATACCGCCGGCCGTTGTCGTAGAAGTGGGTGCACACGGCGGTCGAGATCGTGAAGCCTGGCGGCACCGGCAGGCCCAGCGTGCTCATCTCCGCCAGATTGGCGCCCTTGCCGCCCAACAGGTCGCGCATGTCGGATCGACCGTCGGCTTCGCCGCCGCCGAAATTGTAGACCCACTTGGTCATGGCTTGAATCCCCTTCAGCCTTTTCTTGCACGCGCACGTCAACCGCTTCGGCCGTCACCGTGCGAGGCGGGCCGGATCCGGTTCTAATCCGTGCGCTATCGTCCGCGCGGCGGTATCAGCCTTCTATTCGGCTGAATGTTGCCACGCGGTCCATCGTGGTGACCATCGCCTGAAGCAGCGCCAGACGATTCCGCCGAATGGCGCCGTCCTCGGCGTTCACGGTCACCGTATCGAAAAAGGCGTCCACCGGCCCGCGAAGGCCGGCAAATACTGTCATTGCGTCTTCGAACCGGTCCTGCGCCGTGAGCGGACCGATCTGTTCGTCCGTGGCCATGATTGCCGCGTGAAGTGTGGTCTCCGCCGCGTCGGTGAGCATCTCAGGTTCTACCGGCGCATAATCTTCGGCGCGCTGGCCGTCCTTTTTGGCCTCGATCCGGACGATGTTCGCCGCTCGCCGATACGCAACCAGCAGATTGGCGCCGTCGTCGGTTTTCAGGAATGATTCCAGCGCCCGGACCCGGGCCAGCAGGCGCACCAGATCGTCTTCGGTCGCGGCGGCGAACACGGCGTCGATCAGGTCGTGCCGGACCCCGCTGTCGCGCAAAACGACCTTGAGTCTGTCGGCGAAGAAGGCCAGCAGTTCTGTTTTAAGGTCGGGGCCGGCTTCGACGTGGTGGCCGTACAGCGACGCCGCCTCGTCGAACAGCGATGACAGCGACAGCCGATAGCCGTTCTCGACGGTGATCCGGATGATCCCGAGCGCAGCGCGCCGCAACGCATACGGGTCGCGGCTGCCGGTCGGTTTCTCGTCGATGCCGAAAAAGCCGACCAGGGTATCCAGCTTGTCGGCGAGGGCGACGGCGGCTGTGACCGGATCGTCGGGACACTGGTCGTTCGGGCCGAGCGGCGCATAGTGACCGCCGATTGCAGCGGCCACGGCGGCATCTTCGTGCTCGGCGGTGGCATAGTACCCGCCGATGATGCCCTGCAGTTCCGGGAATTCACCGACCATGCCGGTTACGAGGTCGGCCTTTGCCAGTGTGGCAGCACGTGTCGCCTGATCGATCGGGCATCCGAGCAGGGGCGCCAGGGTCCCGGCGAGCGCCACCATCCGGTCGACCTTTTCGGCCATGGTGCCCAGCCGCGCGTGGAATGTCACTTCACTCAACTTGGGGACACGGCTGGCCAGGGGTGATTTGCGGTCCTGGTCCCAGAAGAACTTGGCGTCGCTCAGCCGTGCCTGAAGCACGCGCTGGTTGCCCTCGACAACGGCCTTGCCGCCATCGGCGGCCTCGATATTCGCGATGACGACGAAATTCGGCGCCAGGGTGCCGTCAGGCCGTTCAAGGGCGAAATAACGCTGATGAGTCCGCATGGATGTGGTCAGCACTTCCGGCGGAACATCCAGAAAGGCGGTGTCGAAATGGCCCAGCAGTGCGACCGGCCATTCGACCAGTCCGGCAACTTCATCGATCAGCCCGGGATCGTCACGCAGCGTCAACCCGGCTTCGGCGGCACGGGCGCGGGCGCCGTCCTCGATCAGGCGCTTGCGGTCGTCCCGGTCGAGAACGACCTTTGCGTCCAGCAGCTGGGCGGCGTAATCGGCCATTCCGGTAACCGTGATCGGTCCGGGCGCCATGAAGCGATGGCCGACAGTAGTATCGCCGAATGCGAAGCGGGTTCGGGCGTCGGGCTCGAACCCGCCATCCAGCACCACGCCATCGAAAAGCGCGACGATCTGGCGAAGCGGCCTGACCCAGCGGAACGGTCTGTCGCCCCAGCGCATGGATTTCGGCCAGCCGAATCCCGAAAGCACCGTCGAAATCGTTTGGGTCAGCACCTCGGCCGTCGGGCGGCCGGGTTTCTGGATCACTGCGTACCAGATATTGCCTTTGGGCGTTTCGCGCTGTTCGCATTGGTCCAGCGTCAGTCCCGTAGCGCGCAGGAACCCCTCGACCGCCTTTTCCGGCGCATCGACCTTCGGGCCCTTGCGTTCCTCGACCCGGTCGTCCTGCCGGATCGGCATGCCGCCGATCGACAAAGCCAGCCGGCGCGGCGTGACATGGGCGGTGCCGCCGTCATGGGGCAGACCGGCGTCGGTCAGCGCGGCCGCGAACAGGCGTCGCAACTCGTCCGCCGCCCGCGCCTGCATGCGCGCGGGGATTTCTTCGGAGAGGATTTCGAGAAAGAATTCCGCCATGGATCGTCTATCGCTCCGCCAGCCACATTTCGCAGCATGCCTTGGCCAGTTCCCGCACCCGGCCGATATAGGCCTGGCGTTCCACCACGCTGATGACGCCGCGCGCGTCGAGAAGGTTGAACAGATGGCTGGCCTTGATCGCCTGATCGTAGGCCGGCAGCGCCTTGCGCGCCTTGATCAGGTCCTGACAGGCCGTTTCCGCGTCCGAAAAATGCCGCAGCAGGACGTCGGTGTTCGCCAGCTCGAAATTATAGGCGGAATATTCCCGCTCCGCCCGATGGAAGACGTCGCCATAGGTCTTGGCGCCGGGCGTATCCGGATCGTTGTACGGAAGATCGAAGATCGATTCCTTCTTCAGGACGTACATCGCCAGGCGTTCCAGGCCGTAGGTCAGTTCCATCGGAACCGGATCGCATTCGATTCCGCCGACCTGCTGGAAATAGGTGAACTGCGTCACCTCCATCCCGTCGCACCAGACCTCCCACCCCAGGCCCCAGGCGCCGAGGGTCGGGCTTTCCCAGTCGTCCTCCACGAAGCGGATGTCGTGCAGTGCGGGATCGATGCCCAGCGCCGCCAGACTGCCGAGATACAGCTCCTGGCTGTCGGCGGGCGAGGGCTTCATCAGGACCTGAAACTGGTAATAGTGCTGAACCCGGTTCGGATTCTCGCCGTACCGGCCGTCGGTCGGCCGCCGTGACGGCTGGACATAGGCACAGTTCCAGGTGCGTTCCGGCCCCAGCGACCGCAGCGTGGTGGCCGGGTGGAACGTGCCGGCCCCGACCTCCAGATCATAGGGCTGAAGGATAACGCAGCCCTGCCGGCTCCAGTATTGCTGAAGCGTCAGGATAACGTCCTGAAAGGATCGTGGTGGTGAGGTGGCGACGTCCATGCGGTGGCCTGACGGCTTTTCGATTGTCGTTCGTCGGGGCGCGGCCCGATATCCGCGTTGCAGCGCACACTAGTGCCGCGCGCCGGCGGGATCAAGCGCGCGACGCAAGAATTCCGGCCGGGCCTTCGCGTTCCGGCCCAAAACAGGGGGCCAATTTCGAGGGCTATCGGGCCGGACCGTCTGGATCGCAGACATGGATGTTGGGGTCGGAAATGTAGGCGCCGCACTGGGGACACCGCACCAGATCGAGTTCGGGCTTCTTGTTGGCCGAACGGCGCGCCTGATCGGCCGCGCGGCGGGTGCGGGCGGAATCGATCCGGGCGTAAACCCGGTAACCATACCAGACGACGAAAATAATCACCGCCAGGACGAGGAGTTCGCGGATGCTGAGCATGTCCCGAAGACGTTAGGGCCGGGGCCTGTTGCCGGTCAAGTGGACCCTGCGGCGCAGGGCGCGAAAGATGGATATTGCGACAGATGGGGGGGCGCGAAGCTACGACAGATCGTAGCGTTGGTTCTGAGCGCGTTCGTCCATGACGTCCAGCACCGCATGAACCAGGCTGCGGGCATCCTCGGTCGTCAGTCCCCCGGCCACACCTCCGGACACTCCTCCTGCCAGGCCGAACCGCCGCCGAAGCGAGGGCTTGTCCGGATTAACAACCCTCAGGCGCAGCTTCGAGCCATAGCGGGCGCGCAGGAAGGGCCGCATATGGTCGATCGCGTCGACCAGCCCCAACCGCCGGGCAGCCTCGCCACTCCAGAACTCGCCGTTGAAGATGTCAGATCCGGTCGTGCCGTCGCCGGCGGCCAATCGGTCACCACGGCGCTCGCGGACCAATTTGATGAAGGCCTCGTGAACGTCCTGTTGCAGGCTTTCCAGCTTGTGCACGTCGTCCTGCCGCTCCGGAGAGAAGGGGTCCAGAATCAGCTTACGGGTGCCGGCGGTATAGACGCGCCGCTCGACTCCCATACGTTCGAGGAGTCCCGTAAAGCCGAAACCGGCTGAAATCACGCCGATCGAGCCGACAATGGATGATTTGTCGGCAATGATCTCGTCGGCAGCACAGGCAAGCCAGTAGCCGCCACTGGCAGCAACATCCTCGACGAAGGCGATGACGGTCTTGTTTTTTTCCACCGCCAGATCGCGAATGCGGCCGGCGATGAGGGATGATTGAACGGGCGAGCCGCCGGGCGAGTTGACCACAAGTGCTACCACCGGCCCCTTGGTGGCGAAGGCACGCGCGATGTGAGATTCCAGCGACGCCAGCGTCATGCCGGAACGGCCGAACCCGGCCTGGCCGATCGTGCCGACCAGCCGCAGGACGGGAATGTCGGGCTGACCGCGTCTCAACAGCCGGTCCAGCCAGGAACGGGATTGCGCCCCAAGCCTGGACCGGGGCCACGATCCGGGCGTCCGATCGGGCGGAGCCGGCGGCTGTGGGGCCGGGTTCGGGGAGTCGGAGATTTCAGCACTCATGAATGGCGATGCCTGTGGTGTCGGACGTGCGACCAGATCCTGACAAATGCCCATGGTTCGCGGTGTTGCAAGGGGGGTGGGCACTCGATCATCGCCTGCCGGCATTTTCTTCAAGGGGCTGTGCGTCGTTCAGGATCCGAAGCGCGGCCGGGGTAAAGCCGCCATCGGCCTCGTGCAGAACCAGACCGGCAGCAATCGATGCCGGCGTTTTGACGTCGCGCCGGGCGTGAACGATGACGCGGCGCGCGCTGTCCCCATGGCGGCTGTAGATCGGATGGATGGCGATCGCGCCGAATCGCGGCGCAAGCGTGGCGATGATGTCGGCGATTCTGTCAGCCCGATGGATTATCGACAACCAGCCCCGTGGCTTCAGCAGGCGATGGGCCGCCGCGATCCAGGCCCGAAGGTCGATATCGCCTTCCGCCATGGACATGGCGCGGTCGGCTCGCGGCGAGCGCCCGTGTCCCGATTCCGCATAGGGCGGATTGGTCATCACGCGATCGGCAGTTCCAGGCGCGATGGGGCCTGAGGCCATGGTGCCGGCACCGACACAGCCCGCGACTATCGCCATACGATCCTGCACACCGGTCGCCGCGGCGCCAAGCCCGGCCAGCAGGGCATAAGCGGTCTGCTTTTCCAGCCCGATGATCGATACGCCGGGGGAACGCACGGCCAGACAGAGGCCGGCCGTGCCGACCCCGCAGCCGAGATCGACGACGACGTCGCCTGCATGCGCATCAACCGAGGCTGCCAGAAGGATCGGGTCGATCGCCGCACGATAACCCGCGCGCGGCTGGATCAGGGTAACGCGGCCGCCGAGCACGGCGTCCCGCGTCGTGCCTGCCGGGCGATCGCTCGTCCCCGCCGGGCGCTCACTGGTCAAGATGTCACTCCACCAGATCGTTCTCACCGGCGTCGGTCAGGAGTTTGATGGTGCTGGCGACATCGTCGTCGGCGACCATCAGTCGCCGGGGGATGGCCCCGACGCTGCCCTCCATGATCGACGTGTGCACATCCAGCACGAGGCATTCTATCCCCGCATCCGACAGCAAGGCGCTGATCCAGGACAGCCGGACGACATCGTTGGTGCGCATTATTTCTTTCATGGAACGAACGACTCGTCTACCAGTCGGGTATCTGTCGGGGCGAAAGTATCGGGGCGTCCATGGCCATGCTCTTGACCGGCGGCGAACGCCACCTATGCTGACGCTCATCACTCCCAAGGTCAACGGAGTTGGAGATTATCACCGTGCCCGGCGTTGTCGGATCCAATAAGGCAAAATCACCTGCAGCTTCCCGGTCTGACGACGTGGAGTCCTCCGCGCTGGACCGACTGGCATCGCTGGTCGCGGCGGACATGGATTCCGTCAACCGAACGATCGTCGACCGGATGCACAGCCCGGTGGAGATGATCCCGCAACTGGCCAGCTATATCGTGTCCAGCGGCGGCAAACGCTTGCGCCCCCTGTTGACGCTGGCGACCGCCCGGTTGCTGGGCTATGGCGGCGATGCCCATGTCGGGCTGGCGGCGACGGTGGAATTCATTCACACCGCAACCCTGTTGCACGATGATGTCGTCGACGAAAGCGCGCTGCGCCGGGGGCAGGCGTCCGCGAACGAGCTGTTCGGCAATCAGGCGTCGGTTCTCGTCGGCGATTTCCTGTTCGCCCGGGCCTTCGAACTAATGGTCGAAGGCGAATCGCTGGATATCCTGCGCATCCTGTCGCGGGCATCGGCGGTCATCGCGGAGGGCGAGGTTCTGCAGCTTTCGGCGCAGCATGATGTCGCAACGACCGAATCGACATACATGCAGGTGATCGAGTCGAAGACGGCCCAGCTTTTTGCCGCGGCCTGCGAAGTCGGGGCCGTTATCGCGGGTGCCGACGAGACCGCGCGCGACAACCTCCGCCGTTACGGGTTGTCTCTTGGCCTCGCATTCCAGTTGGTCGACGACGTGCTGGACTATTCGGCCGAGCAGGCGCGTCTGGGCAAACGCGTGGGGGACGACTTTGCCGAAGGGAAGGTGACGCTGCCCGTGATTCTGGCATTCGAAGCCGGTGACGAGACCGAAAAGGCCTTCTGGCGGCGGACCATGCAGGACCAGGATATCCGCGACGGCGATCTCGCCCACGCACAGATGCTGCTGGGTCGGCACGGAACCCTGGATGCTGCCATGGCGCGTGCCGGGACCATTGCGACCGAGGCCGTGGGGTTGCTGGAAGCGGCGCCCGACGGACCAATTCGCGACGCCCTGGCAGGGGTCCTTACCTTCGTGGTCGACCGCGACTATTGACCGGCACAATCCACGAACGAAAATGGCGTCACCCCCGCGAACGGGAGTGACGCCATTTCGTCAGTCCGCTGATACGTCCCGTTCCTCTGCCACGGCCGCTAGTTGGTCGTGATAGAAATCGAGCGCGGCTTGGCCGTCGACGTCGCGTTCTTCGGCCGCCTCGACCCAGTTTTCGGTCACGAAGGCCAGAAGGTCCTGAAGTTCGGAAAGTACCTCATCGTCGATCTGATGCAGGGTGGCGCCTTCTTCCTCCAGGGCTGCAATGGCGTTTTCCTCATATTCCTGCCACACCTCGGCAAATCTCAGCGCCA
The DNA here is from genome assembly GCF_040712075.1 of Fodinicurvata sp. EGI_FJ10296. NCBI lineage: Bacteria > Pseudomonadati > Pseudomonadota > Alphaproteobacteria > Rhodospirillales > Rhodovibrionaceae > Fodinicurvata > Fodinicurvata sp. EGI_FJ10296. The sequence continues at coordinate 254,750 of NZ_JBFCVL010000004.1, read as the reverse complement.
TCGCCTCGCCCGACAGTTCCATGATCGCCTCCTGATCGGCTTCGGAGAGGCTGTCGAAGCTGTCGCGGTTCATCACCATGAACTGGCTGGAATGGGCGAAGCCGCCGGGCGCGATCGAGCCCATGGGCATGTGTTCGGTCATGTTGAAGGCAACGACGGTTTCCAGTTGCTGGAACATGCCGTCGATGACGCCGCGCGCGACCTGTTCATAAGCTTCGGTCAATGGCGACGAAATCGGCGTCATGTCCAGAGCCTGGGTGATCTGCTCTACCACGGCGCCGGGGACGCGAATGCGTTTGCCGTCGACCGCGTCGATCGATGTCAGGGTCGTGTCGTTCGTGAACAGCTGATAGGGGCCGTTGGTCCAGAGGCCGAGCAGGACGACATCGTCGTGCTCGCCGGCATCCATCATGAATTCTTCGTAAGTGCGCCAGTAGGCCAGTGAATTGACCACGGCATCGTTGGACGTGAACGGCAATTCCCCGATCTCGGTCAGCTTGAAGCGTTCCGGCGTATAGCCATGGACGCCGAACGCCAGATCGGCGACGCCATTGGCGACCAGATCGTAATGGGACGGCGGATCGCCGAGCGCCGAGACGATTTCGACGGTGACGCGCCCCTCTGTGGCTTCTTCGACGGCCTCGGCCCAAGGCGTCACCATTTCGGTGACGACGTGGTGGGTCGGTGGCAGCCAGTTGGAGAATCGCAGCACCGTCTGGTCGTCCGCAGCGGCGCCGGTCGCGCCCGCAGCGACCGAGACGAGGGCGGCAACGGCCGTTGCCGTCGTCAGGTATGGCTTTGAACAGGGTTTCATGACGGTATGTGCCTCCTTTTGGCGATTGATGATTCGTGGCCCGTTTCCGCTGGCTACATGCGTGACGGCAGGAACAGAGCGATTTCCGGAAAAACGACGACCAGCAGAATACGCAGGATGTCGGCTCCCAGGAACAGGGCAATGCCGGTGAAAATGGTGCCGAGCGGGACCGTGTTCAGGACCGTGCGCAACATGAACGCGTTCAGCCCGATCGGTGGGGTGATCAGCCCGACCTCGACGACCATGACGATGATGATGCCGAACCAGACCGGGTCGAGGCCCAGCGACGTGATCACCGGAAAGAATATCGGGATCGTCAGCAGGATCATCGACATGCTTTCCAGGATGCATCCCAGCACCAGATAGATCCCGCAGATGATAAGCACGATGACCATCGGCGAGGCGTCGATGCCGGCCAGGAACCCCGCGATCATGCGCGGCAGCCCGGCCACATTGACGTAGTTCATGAAGACCAGCGCGCCGACGATGACGAACAGCATCATGGCCGTCGTGATCGCGGTATCGATCAGCACGTCGCGCAGCACGATCAGGGTCAGGCGCCGCCGGATCAGGGCGATGATGAAGGCGCCGACCGCACCGACACCGGCGGCTTCGGTCGGGGTGAAGATTCCACCGTAGATACCGCCCATGACGATGCCGAACAGCAGCAGCACGGCCCAGACCCGCTTGAGCGAGCGCAACCGCTCGGGCCAGGATTGCCGGTCGGCCGTTGGCGCCCAGTCTGGCCGGGCGCGGGCGATGATTCCGCAGGTCACCATGTACAGCACGACACCGAGAAGCCCCGGCAGGAAGCCGGCGGCGAACAGCATGCCGATATCGGTTTCTGTCAGGACGCCGTAGAGAATGAGTACAACGCTGGGCGGAATGAGGATGCCCAGCGTTCCGCCGGCGGCGATCGATCCGGTGGCCAGAACGTCGCCATAGCCATAGCGTTTCATGGCCGGATAGGCGACGCGTGCCATCGACGCCGTGGTCGCCATGCTCGACCCGGAAACCGAGGCGAAGCCGCCGCAGGCCAGGATCGTCGCCATGGACAGGCCGCCCCGCCAATGCCCGACGAAGCTGTGCGCGCTGTCATAGAGATCGCGGCTGACCTCGGCCCGGTTGATCAGATTGCCCATCAGCAGGAAGAGCGGGATGACCGACAGGCTGTAGCTGGTGACAGTGGAATAGGCGGTTCGCGCCGTCATATACGCCGCCGGGCCGATATCGGTGATCAGTGCGAACCCGATGGTTCCCACCGCCAGCATGGCGACGCCGACCGGAATGCCAAGGCCCAGCATGGTGAAGAGAACGACCAGACCGAGAATGGGGCTCATCCGGCATCTCGATACAGGGCGGTGGTGGCGTCTTCGGCGGCCAGCGGTTCGATCAGCGCGGCGATGGTGCTGAGGCCGGTCAGTACCGCTGCGAACGCCACGAACGGGAACAGCGGAATGCCGCCGAACAGCGTGGTGTCACCACGCGCGGCGAACTGCAGTGCCAGTTGCCCCAGATGCCAGGCGAGAAAGCCCAGCATGGCGGCTGTAACCGCGGCCCGCAGCCACGCCAGATATGGCGCGAGTGCCGGGACGGCCTCCTGCAATGCCGTCACCTGAACATGCCCGCGCCGGACCGTGATCACCGGCAAAGCGCCGAATACGACGAACACCATCAGAAATTCGGTCAATTCGTAGGCGCCGGTGATCGGTGCGTTCAGCGCATAGCGGAACACCACGTCGGCGAACATCAATCCCATCATCGCGAACAGCGCGACGGCGATCAGAAGTGTCAAACCGGATTGAATTGCCGAAACGGCTTTTTCCATTGGCTGCGCCCCGAATACGTCGGTGCGCATCGTGCTATATCGGAATCATTTGATCAATATGACCTTGGCACGGCGACGGCGATCAGGCGGCCGACAGTTATGCGGCCTTACGGGCCGAGCTTTGCGCCGCATCTTCAGCCGCCCCGGCCAGACCGTCGATATGGGTCAGGATGTGCGTGGGCAGATCGTTTGCCCGGCCGACCGGCAGATGGAGTGCCTGGGTTCCGTTGCCGTTGGATCCGAAATCGTCATCGATGACCTGATATATGGGGCAGCCGCGATCCAGGCATTGCTGCAGGCCGGTAAACACGGCCTTGGGCAGGGCAGACTGCGCGATAAGGTCGTGAACCAGACGGCCTTTGCCGGGGCTGCCCAGGGCCGATTCAATCGAACTGCCGCACAGCGTGATTTCGAATTGCAGCGGCCCGCGCAGGCGTCTGACAACCAGCAGATTGCCCGACCAGGGAGCGAGTGTACGGCCCGAGAGTGAGGCCGGCTGAAGAAAATGGCCTTTGACCAGTTGCCGCCAGAGGCCAAGCAGCGCCGCCTGATCGGCCTTCGTCAGGCGGTCGATATCGGGATCGACTGCCAGAGCCGGCGTCGTGGGCACTTTGCCGAGAGTATGGATCGATGCTGTTGTCATGGATGGTATCCGAACCCTGCGCCACCCGCACCAGGACGGGACGAGTTTCAGGTTAACGGGGATATATTAATGGATGGATAATCCGATCCGGATGCCGCCGCGCGGGATGCGCCGGAGGGCAGCTCTAGTAGAGTTCGCCGATACGGGTCACGATGCTCTGGAATACGGCGTCCAGATGGGCCGTCATTGCCGCTGCCGCCGCGTCGCCGTCGCTGCGTTCGAGGGTATCGAGCAGATGTTCGTGTTCGTTGCATGTCTGGACGAATCGTTCCGGCAGCCGGCGGAGATCGAACATACGCGTCTTGCGGCGCACGTCGCGCACGATGTCTGCCATGAGCGCGTTGCCGCAGTGGTCGAGAATCGTGTTGTGAAGGTCGTCGTCGATCCGGCGATGGTCGCCGTCTTCCGGCTCCAGGCCCTGGGGCCGGTCGGCAAAGTCGCGTAATGCCTGCAGCTTCGTGCGCAGATCGGCCAGCGTGGCGGGCGGTATCCGGCCGACCGCCTGACGCGCGGCTTCGGGTTCGAGCAAACGGCGTATCTGCAGCGACTGGACGTAATCGGTGACGGTGAACTGCTTGACCTGAAGCAGTCCGCCGCTTTGCCGGGTCAGGATGCCTTCGCCCTCCAGCAGGATGAGTGCCTCGCGAATGGGGCTGCGCGACACGCCGAGCCGATCGGCCAGCCGCCGCTCCTGAATCGTTTCGCCACCCTTGATCTGGCCGGAAAGAATCAGGTCGATCAGCCGCTCATAAGCGAGCCGTGCCAGACGTTGTCCGTCCTTTTCCACTACAATGCGATCAGTTGTCACCGGTAACCCTTGAAGTCGAGTATTCAATTAAAAGCTGCAGCCATCGGCACCCGAACGGCGTCGACCGCCCTGTCTGGCCGGGGGTTTGGACCACGTTCTGGACCGGCGGCGATCCTAGGCGCAAATCGCGTCGGACGGAAGTGTCGGCTTGTTCGCGGTATACCACTTATATACCATGGTTGCGGGCAATAGGAGTTGTAGACCGTGACATCAGTCGAAGTAACAACGCTGGCGCCAGCGATCGACATCGCTGACGCGCTTTTCCGGAAGATAGCAGCCCGAACACCCGATCCAGCCGGCGAGGGGGCCGGAGTCTCGCGACCGTCCTTTGGCGAGGGTGAGCAGATTGCCCACGACCTGGTGCGAGCGATCGGGACACAACATGGTCTCGAATGCCATGTCGACAAGGTCGGTAGCCTGCATCTCACGCTGCCGGGCAGGGATCGTTCGGCGGCTCCGATCGTGATCGGGTCACATCTCGACTCCGTCCCACAAGGTGGCGACTATGACGGAACCGCGGGCGTTCTGCTGGGACTGGCCGTGGCGATCGGCCTCTCACGGATGGAGGTTGTCCCGCCGGTCGACATCGTCACCCTGGCGATTCGCGCTGAAGAAAGCGCCTGGTTCGACGCCAGCTATGTCGGCAGCCGGTCGGCTCTGGGGCTTCTTTCCCACGATGACGCCCGGAAGATCCGTCGGTCCGACACCGGCCGGTCACTGGCAGATCATATGGCCGAAGCCGGTTTCGATCCCTCTGAGCTGGACGATACGGCGCCGGCGATCGACCCCGCAAAAGTCGGTGCATTCATCGAAGCTCACATTGAACAGGGGCCGCTGCTGATCGATCGCGCCGTACCCTTGGGGCTGGTCAGCGGCATTCGCGGCAGCCTTCGCTATCGCACCGCGCGCTGCATTGGGGAATATGCCCATTCCGGGGCGACGCCGCGCCATCTGCGCCACGACGCCGTGTCGGCGACCGCCGCCCTGATCGAGGCCACCAACGCATTGTGGCGGCAATTCGAGGCGGCGGGCGAGGATTTGGTGTTCACGGTCGGGAAACTTCATACCGATCCGGCGGCCGATGCGTTCAGCAAGGTTTCCGGCGAAACGACATTCACGATCGACGTCCGCAGCCTGTCGACGGACACTCTTGATCGATTCGATGCCGAGCTTCAGGCCGCCGCTCAGGAAATTGCGAAAACGCACGGCGTTACGATCGAACTCGGCCCGAAAACGGGCTCCACGCCGGCAGCGATCGACGGCCGGATGATCGAAAAACTCAGTTCCCTGGCAGCGGATCTGAGTATCGGCACCGAGATCATGCCCAGCGGCGCCGGTCATGATGCGGCGGTATTCGCCGGGGCCGGCGTTCCGACAGCGATGATCTTCATCCGCAACACACATGGCAGTCACAACCCCGACGAATCCATGGAGATGGCAGATTTCGCCGAAGCGGCCCGGCTCGTCATGGCGTATTGCCTCGCGGCGAAATAATGTGCAATGCGGTGACGGTTTTTATCGTATGGGCAGATACGTTCGGCTATCGATGACGCCATGAGCGTTCGATCCGAGAATTGGTCCCGGAGCCGGGACATCCGGCTGTCCAGTCTTTTCCTGACCTTTGCCTTCATCGGCCTTTCGGGCTTCGGCGGTGTGCTGCCGTTCGCCCGGCACGAACTGGTCGAGCGCAAGCGATGGGTTTCGGCTGCGGAATTCACGGACATTCTCAGCATCTGCCAGTTTCTTCCCGGCCCCAACGTCGTCAATCTGACTGTCACGTTCGGCGTTCGAGTGGACGGCATACGCGGTGCCGTTGCGGCGTTCCTGGGGCTGATGGTCATGCCGGTGGCCATCGTTCTGGCGCTGGCGGTTCTCTATGCCGAGTTCAGCGAAGTGCCACAGGTTCGCGACGCCTTCCGCGCCATCGCCGCCGCCGCGGCCGGCCTGTTGGTGGCCATGGCTTTCAAGATGGTGACGGCGATGGGCATGGCCCTGCGCCCGCTGGTGCTGATGGCCGCAGTGATCGTCGCCATTGTCATGCTGCGCTTGCCCCTGTTCGCCGTCGTTGCCGTGCTGGGCCCGATCAGCATCGCGCTCGCCTGGTGGGACAACCGCGCCAAGGCAGACGGAGAGAGAGACACCGATGGACGGCCGTGATCCTCTGATCGATCTTGTCCTGCATCTTCTGGTGCTGTCGTTGGTCGCGGTCGGCGGAATCAACGTCATCCTGCCCGATCTGCACAGGGTCGCGGTCCTGGGCGAAGGGTGGATGACCGACGAGGAATTCACCACCTTGTTCGCGCTGGCCCAGGCCGCCCCGGGCCCGAACATGTTGTTCGTAACGCTTATCGGCTGGAAGGTGGGCGGCATTCCCGGTGGACTGGCGGCCACGGCGGCCATGTCCGGCCCGGCCGTGATTCTGGCCTATGGTATGGCCCGGCTTTGGCTCGCATGGGGGCATCAGCCGTGGTTCACGGCCTTGCGCAATGGTCTGGCGCCATTGACCGTGGGTCTGATTGTCGCCAGCGCGGCGTTGCTGACCATTGCCGCCGCTTCAGGCTGGCAAAGCTATGCCGTGACGGCGGTCGCGGCCGCCATCGTCATCATGACGCGCGTGCATCCGATTATCGTCCTTGCCGGCGCCGGCGCTCTGGGCGTTGCCGGGTTGGTCTGACCGGCGTTAACCAGCTTTCTTTCCCGGAACTGTATGCCGGATGTCGCGCGATCCCGGCACGGCGTTGGCTTGTCCCACAAGTACGCAGCACCATGTTCCTTTCCATTGCCACTTTGAACACATTTGCATACAATCCGCTGATGCAAAAGATCGGCCCGTTGTCGGGACCGGTCCGCACAAAGATGCAAAGAGGAGAACGATCCCATGCCGACACACGGCGACGATCCGGCGAATGCCTCCCTGATATCGGCGGCAATGGTTATCGCCGGGGCGGCGATCGGCCGTCCTGCCGCTGCTGCCTGCGGCTGCTGATCGGTCGTGGCAATGTCGAAGAATTCGGTCTCCCCGGCGACGCGATTGCCGTCGGGCTGGGACGAGCGATACGACGTTCTGGTCGTCGGCGGCGGCAACGCGGCCCTTTGTGCGGCCATTACCGCGCGCAATGCCGGATCGAAGGTTCTGGTGCTCGAAGGCGCGCCAAAATTCTATCGCGGCGGCAATACCAGGCATACACGCAATCTGCGCTGCGCCCATGACGAGGCGAACGAGGTCCTGACCGGTCCCTATTCCGAGGACGAGTTCTGGGACGATCTGATGCGCGTGACGGGCGGGCAGACCAACGAGGAACTCGCGCGTCATACAATTTCGGAATCCAGGGAACTCTGGGATTGGATGAACGAACAGGGCGTCCGGTTTCAGCCGCCGCTGGGCGGCACGCTCAGCCTCGGCCGGACAAACGCCTTCTTTCTGGGCGGCGGGCGCGCCATGCTGAACGCCCTTTATTTGCGCGCGGAAAAACTGGGCGTCGACATCGTCTACGATGCGATGGTCACCGATCTGGAGATCGAGGACGGCCATTTCAATTCGGCGACGGTCGAAGTCGACGGCACGTCCCACACCATCCGCGCCGCGACGCTGGTAACGGCGGCCGGCGGTTTCGAGGCGAATATCGACTGGCTGAAGGAATATTGGGGAGAGCGGGCCGGCAACTTCCTGATCCGGGGCACGCCCTATAACAAGGGGTCGATCCTGCGCCTGCTGCTCGATCGCGGTGTCGAGCCGGTTGGCGACCCTACCCAATGTCACGCGGTGGCGATCGACGCCCGGTCGCCGCAATTCGACGGCGGCATCGTCACACGGCTCGACTGTGTGATCTTCGGTGTTGTCGTCAACAACGAATGCGTCAGATTCTATGACGAGGGCGAGGATTTCTGGCCCAAGCGCTATGCCATCTGGGGTCGGCTGGTGGCCGATCAGCCGGACCAGACCGCCTATATCATTATCGATTCCAAGGCCATAAGCCTGGTGATGCCGTCGGTCTATCCGGCGATCGAAGCCGGCAGCATCGGTGAACTTGCCGGCAAGCTGGGTCTGTCGGCCGAACGGCTGGAGGCAACGGTTGCCGACTATAACGCCAGCGTGCAGCCCGGCGACTTCGACCCCAATACCCTTGACGACTGTCATACCGAAGGCCTCGAACCGCCCAAGACCCACTGGGCGCGGACCATCGACGAGCCGCCCTTCTATGGCTATCCGGTTCGCCCGGGAATTACCTTCACCTATCTCGGCACGCGCGTGGACAAGCAGGCGCGCATCCTCATGACCGACGGCAAACCATCGGCAAACATGTATGCCGCCGGCGAGATCATGGCCGGCAACGTGCTCGGCAAGGGATATATCGCCGGGATCGGCATGACCATCGGGGCCGTCTTCGGCCGGATCGCGGGCCGGGAGGCCGCAAAACATGCACGCAACTGACGCTCTCGCCGAAGCCGATCGGCAGATGACCATCTGCAACGCCTGCCGCTATTGCGAAGGCTTGTGCGCGGTTTTTCCGGCAATGGAGAAGCACCGCACTTTCGCCGACGGCGATCTGAACTATCTGGCCAATCTCTGCCATAGCTGCGGCGCCTGCTATCAGGACTGCCAGTTTTCCACGCCGCATGAGTTCGCTGTCGACGTGCCCCGTACGCTGGCGAAGGTCCGTAACGATTCGTACAAAACCTACGCATGGCCCGGCTTTCTGGCCGGTCTTTTCGACCGCAACGGTCTCGCCATCTCGATCGTCGCCGCTCTTGGCGTTGCGGCGTTCATCCTGGGTTTCATCGCATTCAACGATGCCGATCAACTGTTTGCCGTTCACCAGGGCGAGGGGGCGTTCTACCGGCTGATGCCGCACAATGCCATGATCATCCTGTTCGGCGCGGCGTTTGCTTATGCCATTCTGGCATTGTGCATGGGCTGCAGGGCGTTCTGGCGCGACAGTAATGCCGTGAATGCGGTGATCGGCGATGGCCGCGTATCAATCTGGCAGGCGATGAAAGATGCCTCGACCCTGCGCTATCTCGATGGCGGCGGCGTCGGGTGCATCAACGAGGACGAACGTCCGACAGACAATCGGCGCCTGTATCATCACCTGACATTCTATGGCTTTCTGCTGTGCTTCGGCGCCACGAGCATGGGCACGATCTATCATTATGTGTTCGGTTGGCAGGCGCCGTATCCGTGGTGGGATATACCGCCGATGCTGGGCAAGGTCGGTGGCGTCGGGCTGGTGATTGGCACCGTCGGCCTTCTGGCCGCCAAATGGCGGCGCGACCCGGCGCTGGTCGACGAGAGCAAGCGCGGCATGGACACGGCCTTCCTGGTGATGCTGTTCCTGACCGCGGCCACCGGGCTGGCGCTGCATGGCCTTCGGTCCACGCCGGCCATGGGCATGATGCTCGCCATCCATCTCGGCGTCGTGTTCAGCCTGTTCCTGACCATGCCGTATGGCAAATTCGTCCACGGCATTTATCGGTTCGCGGCACTAACCCGCTATGCGATGTCCAACCGCCATGGCTTCGCAAAGCCCGGGGCCTCGTCCTCCGACTCCTGATCGCGGCTGAACTCCCGGCCTGACCGTTCGCGTTCTGTGATCCGGATCGCCCCCGCCTCTCGCGGGGGCGCATCAGGTTCCATCGCTTAAGCGGAAGGCTGCTTCGTCTTGCGCAGATACGGCAGCACCGTGTCATACGATCCGAAACGCTTGGTGGCATCCTCGTTCGAGACGGCTGGCGTGATGATGACATCCTCACCGCTCTTCCAGTTCGCCGGCGTTGCGACCTGATGCCTGGCGGTCAGCTGCATCGAATCGATGGCGCGCAGAATTTCGTCGAAGTTCCGTCCGGTCGTCATTGGATAGGTCAGGACCAGCTTGATCTTCTTGTCCGGACCGATCACGAACACCGACCGGACGGTGGCGTTGTCAGCCGGGGTGCGGCCGTCGGAACTGTCGCCCACTTCAGCCGGCAGCATGTCGTAAAGCTTTGCGACGCTCAGGTCCTTGTCACCAATCAGTGGGTACTTGACGCTATGCCCCGTCGCCGTCTGGATATCCTGGCCCCATTTTTCGTGGCTTTCGACCGGATCGACGGATATGCCGATGATCTTGACGTTGCGCTTCTTGAACTCGCTCTCCATTCCCGCCATCGTGCCAAGCTCGGTCGTGCAGACGGGCGTGAAATTCTTGGGATGCGAGAATAGCACCGCCCAGCCGTCGCCGATCCACTCGTAAAAATTGATGGTGCCGTGCGTGGTTTCGGCGGTGAAGTCGGGTGCGGTGTCGTTGATGCGAAGGCCCATTGCCGGAAACTCCCAAATTGAACGTCGCGCGGGCGCCGCGCGCCCCGAAGAGCCGTTCGCCCTTCTGCGCGCTATATGGCATTCCTGCGATGTTGGAACAAGGTATCCTCGCAGATGCGATGTAGGATGTTGGAATTCTCCGATACAGACATGTTCAATTCATGGTCTGATGGCATTTGGCGGGTAAGATCGATGCACCATGATCCGGATATATCGATCCGAAACAAATCAAAAGGGGAGTAGAGGACCCTGCAGACGATCGACAGCCCGTTCGGCACGAGGGTGTTACCCATCTCTCCGGGTCGGACAATATCGGGGATGGTGACCGCTCAGGGACTCGAACCCTGGACCTACTGATTAAAAGTCAGTTGCTCTACCGGCTGAGCTAAGCGGTCGCCCGGAGGTGGTCCGGAGATGGATCGCGCGGACCATAGGGAATCGGACAGCGCCGGTCAACGCCGTAAGGCGGACCCACGTCACTTTTTAGGCGAACCGGCCGATTGTGTCAGGCGGACCGTTCGATCAGCAGTCCGGTGGTGATGTCGACGTCGATGAAAACCGTCATCGATTGCTGGGGTACCGTCTGGTCGGGCCTGCTGGCGGCGAATGTCAGGGTGGCTGCGGCCGGATCCTGACCGACCAGCACCGGGTCGACCAGACCGATGTCTTCCAGCGCCCCGACCAATGTCGGAATATGCAGGGGTGGCAGCGTGTCGCCAAAGTCCGGGCCAGTGTCGGGCTGGGTGCCTTTGGCGGCCGTGTCGTCATCAACGGCGCAGCAGGGAGTCGTCGCCTGGGCCGGCGGGGGATTGGCCGTCGTCATCGCCAGGGCGCTGACCAGGGCTGCGAAAATGGACGCACATTTCACCATATCTGCCATCCCCCATACTGTTGCTGTGGCCCGCCGCCTGCCGATTGATCGACCGCAGTCCGGATTCGTTAGTATATTACATCAATTATCGCTGATAAGGTTATGATATTATTGTGAATATCCGGGTTGACTGCGCCATTTCGTCACCATGATTCGGCCACCATTATGCCGCAATCCCTGGCCGGAAGCGAACGAACTCGACCACCGGTACGGCGCGGCCGTTATAGACATGAGGCTTGCGGATACGCACGCGGCAGGCTTCAACACGCTGATCTTCAAGGCAGAACTGGACCAGCGACTCGGCCAGCGTTTCCAGAAGGTCGGTATGTGGCTGCCGGCACCAGTCGCCGGTGACGTATCGATAAATGCGGTCGTAGTCGAAACAATCGCCAATCACCGTGCCGCTGAATCGATCAAGCGCAGCTGCCATTTCGACATCCACGATCAGCCGCTGCGATTTGCCCGGTGTCCGCTCCCAATCCGCGATGCCGACTTCGGCTTCCACCTCGATGTCGGAAAGGCTGACGGTCTGTGCATTGACGGCGCCGGGCAGCAATGAGGTCATGGCGTCACACGGTTGCCCAGCGACAGAAAATCGGCCAGATCGCGCACCTCTCCCGACGACATTTTCGACGCGAACACCGTATTGGTGCGCATATCGTCGGAGAACTGGCGCCGCGCGGCTGCTGCCATTTTTCGGGGAAGGCCGAAGGCGTCATGGTCGAGCCGGTTCAGGATCATTTCATAGGCATCGTGGGCCCGGTTGGGGGTGTCGGCCGAATGTGACAGAGAGCCCGGCCGATGGGCATAGAGGTACCCCGGCTCCAACAGGATCCGCATATCGGTGGCCTTGGCCAGTAGCGTCAGATTGAAGACGACGTCCTCGGCGAATGGAAGATCGGGCCAGCCGTCGCCCAGCAGGCTGCGGTGAAAGACCGGGGCGAACGGGATGCGCGGCGACAGCAGATCGTAGGTGGTCAGGGTGCGGTCGTCGCTGTCGACTGAAAACGCCGTGCGGATGAGGCTGCCGTCGGTGCTGGTCATGGCCGTGTTGTCGACGGCGGCCCCACCCTTTGCGGCCAGGGCAACCAGTTTGGCCAGACGGCCGGGCGCAAAGGCGTCGTCGGCATCCAGTGTCGCGATGAAATCGCCGGTGGCTTCGCGTGCCGCCGCGGTGCGGGCAATGCCCGCGCCGGACCGCATGGTCGGCGTCCGGATCATGCGCAGCCGCTCGTCCTCGACCCCTTGACGGGCAAGCTGTGCCAGATAGTCGATGTGGTCGTCACTGGCAATGATGATCTCGACGGCGACGTCTTCCTGCCGCAGGGCGCTGAAAACCGCGAAATCGATCGTGGAAAGGGCGTTGAACGCCGGTATGACGACGGAGACGCGGGGCGTCATTGCGGATGGCATTGGTGCGGTACACCCTGTCGTTTCGTTCTCGGCTTATGTTCGATAGATATTGCCGTGAACCGGCCGCGATCCACGTCTGGCTCTATCGATGGGGCGGTCCGTCCAAACCGATGGCACGATTGAAGATGTTGCCATCAGGCGGCGCCTTCAAGACTGTAAAGCAAATTTTGGCGGAATGGACAATGATTGGAACACTCCTGTGGCTATAGGCCAGAGCACGGGAAGCGAAGCAGCGCCGATCGCACTGGTGACCGGCGGGGCGGCGCGAATCGGTCGCGCGATCGCGACAGGACTGGCTGCCGATGGCTGGTCGGTGGTGATACATGCGAACCGGTCGCTGGCGGCGGCCCGCGATCTGGCCGCCTGCCTGACGACTGATCGGGCGCCGGCCTTTGCAGTAGAGGCCGACCTTTGCGACCCGGAGGCGCCGGAACGCCTTGTCGGCGCGGCGGTGGCCATGGCGGGCGGCGTGCCCGATCTGGTCGTTAATAACGCGTCGGTATTCGACTATGACGACGCCGCCAGCCAGACACCCGACAACTGGCGCCGGCAGATGACGGTCAACGCGACGGCGCCGATGATGATTTCGCGCGCCTATTACAGGCGGACCGCCGCGGGAAAGGGCGTGGCCAGCGGGGGCGCCATCGTCAATATACTCGATACGAAAGTGTTTAATCTCGACGGCCGCTTTCTATCCTACGAGGTCTCCAAGGCGACGTTGCTGGCAATCACCCTATCCACCGCCCGCGCATACGCGCCCCACGTCCGGGTAAACGCGGTCGCGCCCGGCCTGACATTGCCGAGCGGCCGGCAGTCAGAAGCGGATTTCGTCGCCGCCCATACGCTCAATCCCCTGGGCATGGGCGCGGCGCCGGATCAGATTGCGCGCGCCGTTGTCATGTTCGCGACGACGCCCGGCCTGACCGGTCAGATTTTGGCGGTCGATGGCGGCGAAGCGCTGGCCGGCGCCGATCCGTCGGTATTCGAGGCGATGTAGGCGGAGACCCGCCCGGAAGATGGATCCGTCGCAAGCGCAGTCATGGCGCCATGGGTGCTGAGATGAATCGCGCCGGACAGGTGCTGAAGAAATTCCGTGCCTGTCAGGCGGTCCATTACCGGCCCCTTGACCTCTGCCAGATGCAGGTCGACGCCGCTGTCCTTCAGCCGGGCGTTGAGGGCTTCCAGGCTTTCCAGGGCACTGGCGTCGATCGCATTGACCGCCGAGCAGATCAGGACCAGGTGCCGGGCGGCAGGCCGGTCCGCGACAAGACCGACGAGTTGGTCCTCCAGCGCCCTGGCATTGGCGAAGTTGAGGCTCTCGTCGACCCTGACCGCGACGACGGCGTCGTCGGTCAGGACCTCGTGGCGATTGATGTTGCGATAGTGTTCGGTGCCCGGCACCCGCCCCACGACGGCGACATGCGGCCGCGCCGTGCGCCATATCAGCAGCGCCAGCGACAGGGCGACGCCGGCCAGTATGCCGGCTTCGATGCCCTCGATCATGACCAGAGCCAACGTCACGATCAGGGCGGCGCCGTCGGCACGGCTGTAGCGCCAGGTCCGCACGATCGACCGGAAATCGACCAGCCCCAGAACGGCAACGATAATGGTGGCGCCCAGCACTGCGTTGGGAAGGTTGTGAAAAGCCGGTGTCAACGCAATGGCGGTCAGCGCCATGAGCGCGGCGGTGAATATCCCGGCGATCGGCGTGCGGGCGCCGGCGGCGTGGTTGACCACCGAGCGGGCGAATCCGCCGGTCACCGGATAGCCGGCGGTAAAGGCCGCGCCGAGATTGGCCGCCCCGAGGCCCATCAATTCGCGGTTTGCGTCGATCTTCTCCCGGCTGCGGGCGGCGAGGCTTTGCGCGACGGATACGCTTTCGACGAATCCGATCACGCTGATCAGCATCGCCGGGACGATCAGCGCCCCGATCAGCCCCGGGTCAAGCGCAGGAATAGTCAGAGGCGGCAGACCGCCGGGAATCGCGCCGACGACGGCGACGCCGAATCGGCTGCTCAGCTCCAGCGCACCGACGGCAACGACGGACGCGATGACCGCCAGAACCGGCGCCGCCTTGACCACGACATCGGCCAGGAACGCCGAGAGACCCCAACGGCGCAGCACGCCGCCGAGATACCGCCGGACCGCGAAAAGAAACGCGACCGTCGCGATGCCGATTATCGAGGTGACCAGATTAGGCCCCGCCTCGATCTCTGTTATCGACTGCCAGAACGCTGGCAATGTCGATCCCGACAACGGCAGCCCCAGAATGTGGCCCAGCTGGGACAGGGCGATCAGGATCGCCGCCCCGGTCATGAAGCCCGAAACGACTGGATGGCTAAGCAGTGTCGCCAGGGCGCCGAGCCGGAAAAGGCCCAGTGCGAACAGAAACACGCCCGACAGCGCGGCCAGCAGGACGGCGGCGGCCATGAACTCGGCCGTGCCGGGTTCGGCGACGACACCGATTGCCGAGGCGGTCATCAGCGAGACGACCGCCACCGGGCCGACGGCCAGGGCCCTGCTGGACCCGAACAGCGCATAGCCGATCAGCGGCACGATGCTGGCGTAAAGTCCCACCTGCGGGGGCAGGTTGGCGAGCATGGCATAGGCCAGGCTTTGCGGGACCAGCATGATCGTCACGATTACGGCCGCCAGCGTATCGCTCGACAGGTCGCGGCGAGAGTAGTCCGCGATCCAGCCGAGCAGAGGCAACACAGCTACCGCTCGCGATTTGGAATTATTTTGGGCGCGCATGTCGATATCCTGAATGCGGGGAGTCCGGGGCAGTTCCGGGAGACCCGGGGACCGGCTTTAGCCGTCCTGGCGAGTGGGCGCGGGACTCGTGGTGCGTGGTCCGCCGGTCGGCAGCAGGCGGGGCACGGCGAGGCCGGCCAGCATTGCCGCGACAAAGACGGCGACGGCCGTGACGCCGCTGCCCGACAAGGCGGCACCGCCAATTCCGGCGCCCAGCGCGGCCAGCGCCGGTCCGGGGCAGAAACCTGCCAGTCCCCAGCCGACCCCGAACAGGGCGGATCCGCCGACCAGCCGGGGATCGATGTCCGAGCGGGTCGGAAAGCGGAACATCTGCGAGAACACGGGCGCACCGCGTCTGCGCAACAGTCTGAAGCCGGGCAGGGTGACGAGGACCGCGCCGCCCATGACGAATGCCAGTGTCGGATCCCAGGCGCCGAAAAGGTCCAGAAAGCCCAGCACTTTTGCCGGATTGATCATCCCGCTGATCGTCAGGCCGAGGCCGAAGACGAGGCCGGCGGCGAGTGCAGTTCCGACTGCGGCAACGTTTGTTCTTGAGGTCGAAGTTGGTGAGGAGGTCATGGGATTCAGGCTCCGAGCAGGTGGCGGGCGATAAAGACGGTCGCGAAAGCCGTGGTCATGAAGACGGCGGTGGCGACGAGCGACCGCGGCGACAGCCGCGCAAGACCGCAGACGCCGTGGCCGCTGGTGCAGCCGCTGCCGAGCGACGATCCCAGGCCGACGATGAAGCCGGCAACAGCCAGCAGGGCCGGTCCTCCGGCCAATGCGATGTCGACCGGTCCGGTCGCAATGCCATAGAGAGCAGGCGCGGCGAGCACACCGATGACGAACGCCGCCCGCCATGCAGTGTCGGATGACGGGCGGGCCAGCAGCCCGGACGCGATCCCCGAAATGCCGGCGATTCGTCCGTTGAACAGCATCAGCATAACCGCCGAAAGGCCGATCAGCATGCCGCCGATCAGGCCGGAGACAGGGGTGAAATTTTCCATTGGGACCTCTTCAGAAGCGTCAGCATGCCGCACTGCTGCGACACTCAATTATGTGAATGATAGTTTATAAAATATGTAATCGATGGCTGTTCCGCAAGTGGCAGGGCACCATTCCGAACGACCCATTGCACTGATTTTCCGGAGAGCCGATCTTTCGGGGGAAGAATCGGCGCCGGTTCGGCCCTTGATTCAGCGAGGCGGCATGCCATCGCTTCGGAAAGCATCTATCGAAGGTCGGCAGAGCGCTGTGCAGTTTGATGCATATCAATGCACTCGGCGCGCGCTCGGTCGACTATCTCCGTTCGGGGAGTGCCCGAAAAATGCGGGATGGGGAGCGTTCACCATCCGGCGCTATTCAGGAGAACCTTGCCATGGCCTACAAGACCTTACTCGTCCATGTCGACAACACCAAGCAGAGCCGTGGCCGAATCGCGGCAGCGGCCGAGATCGCCCGCCGGAACGATGCGCATATCGTGGGACTTGGCATCCGCGTGCCGATGCCGCTTCCGGCCTATGCCGGACCCAGCATCGCGCCGGTCTTCATCCCCATTATGGATGATGACGGCGACGAGCAGATCGACGAGGCCAAAGCTCTGTTCGATCAGGTCATGGATCAGGAAGGTCTGACGGGATCCTCGGAGTGGCGTGCGGCCGGAGGCGATGCGGCCCATGTGCTCGATATTCATTCCCGGTATGCAGATCTGGTGGTGGTGGGGCAGACCGATTACGACCTGACGCCCAGCAGTGTCTGGGACCTGCCTGACAATCTGGTGCTGGAATCCACGCGCCCTGTGCTGATCGTTCCGCATATCGGACCGCGGGCGACGATCGGCAAAACGATCACTGTCGCCTGGGACGGCGGGCGTGCGGCCGCCAGCGCCGTCTATGCCGCCTTGCCGCTACTGAAGCGGGCCGATCAGGTCCAGATCCTGACCGTTCGTGCGTCGGACACGACCAAGCGCTGGCCGGGAATGGATGTGGCCGCCTATCTTGCGCGACACGGTGCCAATGTTACGGCGTCGCGCTTTGATGGATCGGAGATGTCGATCGACGATGTGCTGCTCAACAGTGTCTCGGACACCGGCGCCGATATGGTCGTCATGGGTGCCTATGGCCACTCCCGATTCCGTGAGACAGTGCTGGGCGGAACGACGCGCAACATTCTGAAGCATATGACCGTTCCGACGCTCATGGCTCATTGACCGGGGGCTCATTGACCGGGGGCGCATTGATCGGCGCTCATTCGCGGCGAAGAATACGATCCGTCAGCACGCGGGCGAATCGGGTCGGCTGGAAGCGGTCGTGCACAGCGACGATGTCGCAATGCCGACGCCGCCAGTCGATCAATCCCAGCCGCCGGGGTTCGCCTTCGTCTCGATAGGTTTCGAGAAATGTCGTGAGGATGCCGGGCATGCCGCGGCGGACATGCCCGAAGCGCCAATGCAACTGCCCGATCGCCTCGGCCGCGGATCGGTTTTCGGCGAGCATCAGATAGATGGCGGCGGCAAGCCCGGCCCGGTCGGCGCCGGATTTGCAGTGAAAGACGAGCGGCTTGTCGGCGGTCAGGAATATGTCGCTGAGGGCGACCAGTGTCTGCTCGTCCGGGATGTCCCGTGACTTCATGCGCAGGTCGATCAGCCGAAGACCGAGCGTCGTGGCGGTGCGGCTTTCCAGCTTGTAGGCGCCGCTGTCGTCGGCGCCGCGCAGATTGACGATGGTGCGCACGCCCTGACGGCTGAGCCGTCGCAGCATCCGGGGAGACGGTTGGGCGCTGCGATAGACGCCGGGGGCGACCTGATGCAGATTCGGTCGAAGCCAGCGAAACGCACCCAGATCGAATGCCACCAGATCGACATGGGCGAGCAAGCGCTGCCACGGCGTTTCCAGAGATCCCTGAGCGTCGCGGAGCCTGCGCCTGAGCCGCTTTTTAAAAGATCGCGCCATGGCGTCCCTGCCAGAGCTTGCAGCCCGACGGAACGTCGGCGCAATCAGTTGCCGCCATGGCCGTTGCCGTTCGAGCGGCCGTGAATCGACTCGACGTTGACTTCGACCGTGACCGCGTCGCCTTGTTCGAACGACAGGGTGAGGGGAAAGGATTCCCCCTCGATCAGCGGACCGTCGAGCCCGATCAGCATGATATGCTGCCCTTGGGGCGCCAGTTCCACTGTTTCGCCGGGCGGCAGCGGGATGCCGCCGTCGATCTCGCGCATCCGCATGACGCCGTCGTCATCGATCTCGGTGTCATGCAACTCGATGCGCTCGGCGACGTCGCCCTCGGCGCCGGTAAGCCGGTCGGCTTCGTCAGCCGTATTGGTGATGCTGACATAGACGGCGCCGGTCGGCGCGTTCGGCGCCGTCGCCCGCGCCCATGGCTCCTCGATCGACAGCCCTGCGCCGCTGGCTGCGAGCGTTTGAACCGATGCCAGTGCCGTCACCACCGAACCAACTGCAGCGAGAAGGGCGAAGCGGGGGATTGCCATGGACAGGAACTCCATTGATTGCCAGGACCTGTCCTACTACAGCCGATGGATCGCGCGTCGCAAGGTCAGGATTGTCACGCCAAGCCTTATCAGGAACTGGCGCCGGATTTCTCCCTGGCGGTGTCCTGCCCTGATCCTTCGGCCCCGGCTTCGGCCGCATCAGGCTCGCCGGTATAAAATTCCGGCCACAGCTTCTTCACCAGCGGGCCGTTGCTGGCATAGGCATGGCAGCTGTTCAGAAGAGTCGGCGGCTTGCGCGCCGGCGGCGTCTCGGTGCCGTCGGCTGCCGGTGGAGAGGACGTTGCCGGTGCAGCAGCGTTGGCGGCTTTCTCCCTGGCAGTGCGCTCGGCCCGCTCCTTGACCAGAATCGGGTAGATGGTCTGAAAGGCGGTGGTCGCCATCGGGCCCAGCAACTCGACCAGATGCGTGCAGCCATGAACGCCGCCAAGGCGGGTTCGGACCATCCGGGTAAAGCCGCCCTTGATCTTCAAACCGACCAGCTTCTGGAAATTCGGCGTTATCTGCGGGCAGATGGCATAAGGCGCCTTGTCCGTCGTCGCGTCGACGGCGGTGATCGTCAGCTCGTCATCGACCGTCAGTCTCAGCGTCATGTCATGCAGGGGGTCGCCGGGATGGATCGTTCCGCGAAAGTCGTTGTCGAATCCATACGTCTTGACGTCCGTCATCCGCCCTTCGATGTCCCACAGCCCGTCGCGGCGACGGAACCCTTGGCAGGTCACGGTTCGGGTATGAAGATGCTCGCGTTCTGCGGGCGCTGATAGCACCATGGTCTCGTCACTTTCGTCATACGGTGAGGCTGCCGGCCCAGGCATGCCCAAGGCCTGCAGTAGCTGGGCTTCTGCTGCGACGCCCATTGGCGCCCCGACAGCCGCAGATCGGGAATTCGGTCAGCATGCAGCACATATTCAGCTATATTGTGTCGATCTCTTGCCCCGTGCGTCAATCGGCGCGTGTCGACAGGCAGTGCGCCGCGCCACCTTTCGTCCGGTGTCGCTTGAAATCGGCCGCATGCCGATTTACCCCATGAACCGACGGCCGTCAAAGTTGGCCGATCGTCCCGAACCGAGACCCCGAGGGCCCACCATCGTGGCCAGTACCGTCGACGCTTCATCCGCCGCAAGGGCCGGAACCGACGCTCCGCAACGCGATGAGGCGTCGACCGACGACGGCCCCGATATCGATCGCCAGAAGCGGGCACGCCGGTGGCTGACGGCGCAAAGCCAATCCGCGCGGCATGCGTTGGCGCTGTGCGTCGGCGCGGGCGTGAGCAACGGGCTGCTGCTGGTCGTCCAGGCCGGATTTCTGGCCCATATCGTTCATTCCGTGGCCATCGACGGGTTGATCCGCGCCGATCTGCTGCCGTCCTTTGCCGCGCTTGCGATTCTTTACGTGCTGCGCGGTGGATGCGTCTGGCTGGCCGAAGTCGCCGGCGTCAACGCTGCGACGCGGGTCAAGTCGACCGTCCGATCCGAGCTTTTGGCCCATATTGCGGCACTGGGGCCGCGCTTTGTCCATTCCCGGCGCACCGGCAGCCTGATCGCGGCGGTGGTCGAGCAGGTGGATGCGCTGGATGGCTATTTCTCGCGCTATCTGCCGCAGATGGTCGTTGCGGCCGCCCTGCCGCTGGCAATGCTGGTCGTCGTTTTCTCGGTCGATTGGGTGGTCGGGATCATCCTTATGGTGACAGCGCCCCTGATCCCGCTGTTCATGGCGCTGGTCGGCATGGGGGCGGCGGCGGCGAACCGGCGGCAATTCCGGGCGCTGGCGCGGCTGAGTGGCCATTTCCTCGACCGTCTGCAGGGTTTGACCACACTGAAGCTGTTTGGCCAGGCACGCCGTGAGATGGCGGTCCTGGAACGCATCTCGGATGATTATCGCAAGCGCACCATGGGCGTCCTGCGGCTGGCGTTTCTGTCGTCGGCGGTGCTGGAGTTCTTTTCCAGCGTCTCGGTCGCCCTGGTCGCGGTCTATGTCGGCCTGAGCCTGCTGGGCATGATCGGCTTCGGCACGGCGGACTCCATGACGCTGTGGAGCGGCCTGTTCGTGCTGCTGCTGGCGCCGGATTTCTTCCTGCCGCTACGCCAGTTCGCCCAGTTCTATCACGACCGGGCGACGGCGTTGAGCGCGTCCGAAACACTGCTGGAAATATTCGAGGAAACACCCCCATCGGCTGCCGGCGCGGCGCCGTTCGCGCTGACGGCAGCGCCCGCGATTGCATTGCATGACGTGTCGCTGCAGCGAGAAGGCAACCGTGAAGCACCGCTGACGAATGTCGCCTTCACCGTCGCACCGGGGGAGAGAGTCGCCCTGATCGGACCCAGTGGTGCCGGGAAATCCACCGTCATTGGCCTGTTGATGGGACTGGAAGCCCCGAGCGGCGGCGACGTTACCGTCGACGGCCGGTCGACGGCATCCATCGCTCGTGACGATTTGATGGCCGCCGTATCGTGGATCGGGCAGACGCCACATCTTTTCCACGGTACCGTCCGCGACAACATCCGGCTGGCCAGGCCCGATGCTGATGACGCCGATGTGCGTGCGGCTGCCGCCACCGCAGGGTTGGGCCGGATCGGCGACGAGCTTCCCGACGGGCTCGACACGCTGGTCGGAGAACGCGGCCACGGCGTTTCCGGCGGTCAGGCCCAACGCATTGCGGTGGCCCGTGCGGTGCTCAAGGATGCGCCGATTCTGCTGATGGACGAGCCCACCGCCAGCCTCGACCTCGACAACGAGCGGTTGGTGCTGGCGGCGCTGGCCGAAGCGGTCAAGGGCCGTACTGTGGTGATCGCGACGCACAACGCCGCCGGCATCGATTGGGCCGACCGTATCGTCCGGCTCGACCGGGGCCGGACTCTCGGCGACGGGGAGGGCTGAACGATGGCCGATCTCGCCGTCTTCATGCGATTATTCCTCCAGCGACGCGGCTGGCTGATTTTCGGCGCCGCGCTGATGCTGACGACGCTGATCGCCAGTTTCGGTCTGCTCAGCCTGTCGGGGTGGTTCATCACCGCCAGCGCCATCGCCGGTCTCGGTCTCGGCGGGCTTTCGGCGATCGGCTTCGATATTTTCCGACCCGGTGCGGGCATCCGCTTCTTCGCCATCCTGCGCACCGGCTCGCGCTATGCCGAGCGTCTTGCCACGCACGAGGCGACCTTCCGCGTGCTGGCGGATCTCAGGATCTGGCTGTTCCGTAAATGCCTGCCGCTCGATGCCCGACAACTGGCGTCGATGCGCAGCGGCGACGTCCTCAACCGCCTGACCAGCGATATCGACGCGCTGGACAGCCTTTATCTGCGGGTCATGGCACCGACCGTCGTTGCCGTGGCGATGGCCTTGATCGCGCTGGTGTTCCTCGGCCTGTTCGATCCGATGATCGCGGCGGTATCGGTGGGCCTGCTGGCGCTCTCCGGGGCGGCGGTTCCGGTGCTGGCCAACCGCCTGGGCGACGCGACCGGACGGCGCATGGTCGCGCGGGCGGCGGATCTGCGAATTCAGGTGGTCGACGGCGTTCAGGGGCTGACAGAATTGAAGCTGTTCGGCGCCGATGTCCGCCAGCGGCGGATGGTCGACGAAACCACGCTCGATCTGGTGCGCGATCAGCGCCGGATGGCGCAGGTGACGGGATTTTCCTCGGCGCTCAGCCAGATCCTGGCCAATTTCGCCGTCTGGTCGGTGCTTTTCATCGGTCTGGCCCGCCATGGCGACGGCACCCTGTCCGCACCGGTTCTGGTCATGATGGTGCTGGCGACCATGGCCCTGTTCGAAGCCTCGGCACCGTTGCCGCTGGCCTATCAGTATCTTGGCCGCACGCGGGCAGCAGCGGCGCGCATTCTGCAGATCGCAAGGCAGGAACCGGCGATCCGCGATCCCGGGCAACCCGCTGCGCCGCCGGCGGAGAATGGCCTCACCTTCGAGGGCGTGACCTTTGGCTATGATCCCGCACGTCCGGTGCTGCGCGACCTGTCGCTGACGATCGCGGACGGCGAGAAGGTCGCCCTGCTGGGGCCGAGCGGGGTAGGCAAGTCCACGCTGATCTCGCTGGCGCTGCGGCTGGAGGATCCCCAGGCCGGGCAGGTGCGCCTGGGCGGAACCGATATCGCAACGCTTGACCGCGAGATCCTGTGGGATCGAATGGCCTATATGTCGCAGCGCAGCCAGATATTTGCCGGGACCATTCGCGACAATCTCTATCTCGGCAACCCGACGGCCGAGGATGCGGCGTTGTACGACGCCCTTGCCGCGGCCAATCTCGACCGGTTCGTTGACGAACTGCCCGACGGTCTCGACACCTGGGTCGGCGAGAACGGGGTTTCGATCTCGGGCGGACAGGCGCGGCGTCTGGCGCTCGCCCGCGTCATTCTCAAGGATTCGCCGGTTCTGTTGCTCGACGAACCGACCGAAGGGTTGGATGACGCCACCCGGGCCGATCTTTTTGATCGGCTGATGCCCGTGGCGGCCGGGCGCACGGTCCTGATGATTACCCATCAGCGGCGTGGGCTCGAACTTTTTGACCGCGTCCTGACCCTCGATTCGAATGGTGCCGTGGCCGATGTGCCGGGATAGGGCGGTCGAAAAGGGTTCACACGCGCAAGAGGGCGCGGCGCCGGTGGCCAATCCCGGGTCGGAAACCCGCGAGCCCGACCGGCCCCCCAAAAGCGGACTCCGGCCCGTCCGATGGGCGTATGCGGCGTTCGGTATGGTGTGCGTGGGGCTTGGCGCTCTTGGCATCGTCGTGCCCGGCCTGCCGACGACGATCTTCCTGATCCTGGCACTGTGGGCGTTTGCCCGCAGCTCCGACCGGCTTCACGACTGGCTCTATTACCATCCGCGTTTCGGGCCGTTTCTGTCGAACTGGACCCGCTATGGCATCATGAGCCGGAAGGCAAAATGGTATGCCGTCGTTTCCATCATTGTCAGCTATGCGCTGACCGTCGCCATTTCCCGAAGCCTCGTGCTGTCGCTCGTCGTCGGCGCGATCCTCGTCTGTGTCACCACCTATATCCTGACGCGGCCGGAACACCCGCCGGCGGAATGAAGCTTGCCGGCGCGATTCGTCGATTTGTTGGCGCGGCTGATTGTGAGAAACTGGAGGCGACCGGCAATGGGCCGCGTTATCAGCCTGGGATGGATTGACGAATGATCACACCCTCCGGGGTCGCGACCGTGCATCTGGTGATGGTCGGCAGCGAAGACGGGATCGGCGGCGCCCCCGTGGCCGTCATCCCCGACGCGTCAGCCATTCCGATCGCGGCCCGGCAGGTTCTGGCCGCGCGCGTCGGCGTTGATGAGACCGTATTCATCGATGGGGCAACCGGCGACCTGCTCACCATCGCGGCGTTCAGGCCGTCGCGGCGCGTGCAGGGGCATCGCGGCGCCGAGAACGGATATATTGCTGCGGCATGGCTTCATTGGGCCGGGCAACGCGCGCCACTGCGGCCGGTCCGCTGCCGTACGCCCACGGGCATCGTTGCCATCGGCCTTTCGGCTGACGGTGTATTGTGTCTGCGGTTCCCGGCAAGCGGGTTCCAGCCAGCCGAACGGACGCCATCGTTAGGCGCTGTCGTGGACCTCCTGTTCGAGGGCGGGGAGCCGGCCGCCGACGCGCTCGTCGCCAGCGATAACGGCAGCCGCTATCTGCTGGCCGCTGTCGACGGCGCCGAGCAGCTTGCAGCCATCGATGGCGGCCGATCGATCCTGGCCGACTACGCCGCCGAGGCCGGACTTGCGGGCATATATGCATATCATTCCGCAACGGACACCTCCGAAGCGCGCCTGTTTGGCAGCGGTGCCGCAGCCCCAATGCCGGCCGTCGCGGCGCTGGCGCAGCGGATTCACGCCACCCATCCCGATGGGCTGGGGCCGGAAGCCGTGAGTGTGCGTCATCACGGGGCATCCGGTCAGCAGGGAGGCTGCCTGCTCCGCGCCGATGTCCGCACCGATCCGGACAGCGGCGCGCCGGTCGCCGTCGATGTTGGCGGCTATTGCCACCATGCCGGGACGACCAGCTTTAGCTGGTAGCAAGGCCGCAACAGGGCCCGTCAGGCCAGCGCGTTCTCGACCTTCTCCGTCGCGCCGCTGATATCGGGCAGATGTTCGCCGGCGTCGATGCGCTGCAGTAGGGTGATTTCACGTTCCTGCATGCCGATGGCGCGGTCGGCCACCGCATCGACAGTGTCGGGGTTGAGTACGATGATGCCGTTCTCGTCCGCCAGAACCGCGTCGCCGGGATTGACGACAACGCCGCCGCAACTGACCGCCACATTCATCTGCCCCTCGGTGCCGAGCAGCTTGGTCGTGATCGGCGAGGGCCCCGTTGCCCAGACCGGAAGGTCCTTTTTGGCGAAATCGGCGATATCCGTGACCGGTCCGTCGACGACGCCGCCGGCGATGCCGATCCGCGCCAGGGTATGGGTGATCACGCCGCCCCAGCAGGCGTGGCGCCGATCGCCCGCGCGGTCGATGACGAGGAAATCGCCGGGGCGGATCAGCTTCATCGCGTAATGCAGCAGTGTGCTGTCAGCGTGCGGCAGGCGCAGTGTGACTGCCGTGCCGGCGACGCGGCGGCCGGGTAGAACGGCGCGCAGTTCCGGATCCATGAAGCCGGAATGCAGGAAATGACCGACTGTCGCCGTTTCGACCTGGCGCAGCTTCTCCAGACGGGCCGTGGTGACGGCCTCGGGCATCGGGTTGATTTTGAACATCTCTGGCCTCTGGTATTGGCATAATGCGCCGCTGTCGGTGGAAATGCGTCCCACCGGCAGCGGTATGGTTCGGCCCGAAAAGTCAGGCGTCAGTCCAGGACACGATGCGTCTGGATGGGGACGTTCTGGCGGATCCGGGCTTGCGATTCCCAATCGAACCGCGTGCAGACATAGCCGACGCGGTCGGGCATCTGGGCAACCACGGCGCCCCACGGCTCGATGGCCATGGTGTGGCCCCAGGTGGCCTTTTTGCCGCCGTCATAGGTTCCGACCTGCCCGACGGCCAGGAAATAGGTCTGGGTTTCGATGGCCCGGGCGCGTGCCAGAACCTCCCAGTGGTCCTTGCCGGTCATCAGCGTGAAGGCGGCCGGCAGGACGATGACCTGGGCGCCGGCGTCGCGCAGGCGCCGGAACAGTTCCGGGAACCGGATATCGTAGCAGATGGCACAGCCCACCGTAATGCCATCGACCTCGTAGGTGACGATGTCGCGTCCCGGCTCGACCGCTTCGGATTCGAGGTATTTCGTACCGTCGGGGGCAACGATGTCGAACAGGTGTATCTTGCGGTACAGCGCCAGCTGGCTGCCGTCGCGGCCGAATACCAGCGTCGTGTTGTGGACTTTACCGTTGCTGGCTACCTCCAGCATGCTGCCGGCGTGCAGGATGATCCCGTGCTTGGCGGCCAGATCGGCCATCTTGCCATAGACCGGGCCGTCGGGGACACGCTCGGCGGCGTCGCGGCGGTCCTGGGCCGTTCCGCCGTGGAACGTCCACATTTCCGGCAGAACGACCATGTCCGGCTTTTCCTCGGCCACCGCCCGTTCGATCAGGGCGATGCCGTCGCGGATATTGGCCTCCTTGTCGTTCTGCGAGTTCATTTGAATGAGGGCGGTTTTCATCGTCTGTCTCCTTTGATCCCGGGGTCTGCCCCAGGGTACGTCTGTCCAACGGTTACAACGATCCTGGCGCTATCCGGGTCCCATGATCAGGTTCGGAAGGAACAAGGTGAGTTGCGGGATATAGGTAATCAGGATGAGCACGACGATCAGCGGGACCAGCATCGGCAGGATCGCGATCGTGACCTTCTCGAACGAGACCTTGCCGACTTCGGAAATGATATAGAGACCGATCCCCATCGGCGGCGTGGCGATGCCGATCAACAGCGCAAGCTGGATGATCAGGCCGAAATGAACCCGGTCCACGCCGAACTGATCGATCAGCGGCAGCAGCATGGGCACAAGGATCAGCTTTGCCGGGACGCCTTCGACGACGCAGCCGATCAGCAACAGAAAGATCAGCAGCAGACCGAGGAATACGGGCCGGCTGTCGGTCAGCAAAAGTATGCCGGATGCCAGCATCTGCGGGATCATTTCAATCGCCAGCAGCCAGCCCATGACATGCGAAAAGCCGATGATGATCATGATGACGCTGGTGATCAGCATCGTGTCGGTCATGGCCGTCCACAATGCCTTGGCTGAGAGCGTCCGGTAGAGGAGCCCGAGCAATAGTGTGTAGGCGCAGGCCAGCACCCCCGCTTCGGTCGCGGTGGTGAATCCGGTCACGATCGCGAACAGGATGATCGCGGGCGCGATCAGGGCGGCAATGCCGTCGATCGCCGATCTGGCCGTCTGCTTGAGCGTCGCCCGTTCCTCACGCGGAAAGTTGTAGCGTGTGGCCGCCCAGCGATTGAACAGCATTAGCGCCACGACGATCAGCAGACCGGGAATGATGCCGCCAAGGAACAGCCGGGCGACGGACGTGCCGGAGAGATAGGCATAGATGACCAGGCCGATTGATGGCGGAATGATCGGGCCGATGACCGCAGCGGCCACTGTCAGCGCGGCGGCAAATTCGGCCGGATAACCCCGGTCGCGCATCGCCTTGACCTCGACCGCGCCGAGCCCGGCGATATCGGCTACCGCCGCCCCGGAGACGCCGGCGAAGATCATCGAGGCGATGACGTTGACCTGAGCGAGACCGGCGCGAAAATGACCGACCAGACAACCGGCAAAGTTGAAAATGCGATCGGTCATGCCGACGGCATTCATCAGATTGCCGGCGAGGACGAAGAACGGGATGGCCAGCAGCGCCGGGTTGTTGACGCCCTGGAGAACCTGGACGGGAATGATGTAGAGGGTGTCACCAAATCCCGCGAAGACGATCGACGCAAGGACGGCGAGGCCGATCGCCATTGTGATCGGCACGCGTAACAAGATGAAGGCGATGAAGCCGAGGAACAGAATCCAGGCCACGGTGGCGGTCTCCGTTCGTTATCGTTGGCGGAGGGCGCGGATCGTCAGTCGTCGTCGGGCGGTGGACGGCCGGCGACGACATCGACGGAATCGACGATGAAATGCACGATGATCAGGGCGCAGCTGACGAAAAGCGGCACCGAAAGCCAGTAGCGTTCGATTCCCACCATCTGGATCGTTCCCACCTGACGTTCGAGCAGGGCCGGGGCTTCGATCAGGATGATGGCGAGCAGGACCACGATCGCCAGATTGACGACCAGACGACCGATCATCTGAATTCGCGGCCCAGCCATCGCCATCAGGAATTCGACAGTGATGTCCTTGTTGCGCCGGTAAACGACGAAGAAGCCCAGAAAGCTCATCCAGACGAACAGGACGGTGGTCCAGGGAAAAACCCATGCCAGTCCCTGCTCGAACAGGAACCGGCTGGCGATGTTCATCACGTTGATCGTCAACATGATGATGAGCATGGTGTTTGCGAGCACGAGAAACGCGCGCTCGCAAACATCCAGGGCCGCTCTGACCGGCGCCATCGGCTAGCTGTCCTCGCGTGTCGCGTTGACGGCTTCAAGAAAATCAGCCGGCATTTCGCCGCTCTCGGCTGCTTCGTCGTAGAAGGACCGCATGCGTTCGACAAAGGCGGTGGTGTCGATCTCGGTGTACTCGACGCCTTCTTGCTGCATCCGTTCCAGCGATTCTTCCACGATGGCGTCGGTGCGGGCGACCGAGGCCGCCGCGGTTTCCTCGTGGGCTTCGATGATGGCCTGACGGTTCTCCTCGGAAAGGGAATTCCAGGCGTCGGAATTCACCATGAACGTCATGCCTTGCGGATACTCGTCGTGGCGGACGATATGCGGTGCGACCTCGTAGAAGCGCATGGCTTCGACGAGCGCCATCGGCGAGTTGACGGCTTCGACGATGCCGCGGTCGATGGCCTCGTAGACTTCCGTCCAACCCAGCGTGCGGACTTCCGCGCCCAGATGGGTCCAGGCGTTGGCGGCCAGTTCGTCGGGATGCATGCGGATGCGGATGCCCTGCATTTCTTCGAGCGTTTCCCAGTCCCGCTCGGAAACCATGACACGGTAAGGCCCCCGCACGAACGCGGCCACATCGCCGATGACGGTGATGTTGGCTTCTTCTTCGATCTGTTCGAGCCAGCCTTCGACGACATCTGACTGCATGAAGCGGGCATAGTGTTCGCGGTCATCGAACAGGAACGGTGCGCTGGACCACTTGACGTCATCTACCCATTTTTGAAGATAGGTAAATCCCTCCAGATACAGGTGGACGGTACCGAACTGGAGCTGTTCGAGAATCGTGTCGTCCTGGCCGAGCTGTTCGCTGGGGAAGACATTGACGGTGATGTCGCCGTCGGTCTTTTCGGCGACGAGGTCGGCGAACATCTGGAAAAGTTCGCCTTCGACGCTGTCGGCCGGCATCTTGTGGGACATGCGCCAGGTTTCGGCATGAGCCGAAGATATGGCCAAAGTCAGTGCCACGGCGCTTGCGGCTGCTGGAAGAATTGTTTTCAGCCTCATAGGATCGGTCCCCCTGTTGAAACGTTTTCCCTCGGCTATGATGCCAAGGTAGGCAGCGAGCCTCGCAGATGTTTCAAAATTGTGTCCAACAATTAATTTCAATCAGAAGCCATAAGCTTTCCTGATGATGTGTTTCCTAAGCCCGCTGATTACCGGCATTGCGCAAGGGACGGATCGACGGTGCTGCAATATTGGTGAGCACTCGATCGCGCGATCGCGGCCACGGCGGAAACGACGCCGTTTTCGGGGTCCGTGCGGTAGGTGGCAGTGAACGCCAGCGCCGGGAATGTCTGGCGCACCGGCAGTACCGACAGCAATCCCTCGGCGATTTCGCGCTGGATCAGGACCGGAGGAATCGCCGCGACACCCAGGCCATCGATCGCCAGCCTGATGATCGTCGCCAGCGAGTTCGAGCAGTTCAGCCGTACTTTCGGAAACTCGGGGCCGCGAAAATAATCCTCGATTACGGCATAGGGTATCGAACCCCGGGGATAGGAAATGATCGGCCGCGAGGCCAGATCCGCGACATCCATTTCCGGCGGATCGGAAAACAGTTTCGGGCTGGATACCCATGCCATCGAGTAGCTGCACAGGTCGACATTGACGAGTCCGCCGTCGTTCACTGGTCCCATGATCAGGGCCATGTCGATTTCGCCCGCGCGCAATTGCTGCGTCAGGTTCAAACTGGTATCGGCATAGATTTCGACCATGGCGTCGGGGTACATGTCCTGGATCGCTTCCAGAAGGCCGATCAACCAGGTGTGGATGATGGTGTCGATCACGCCCAGCCGCAGCGTGCCTTGAAACGCCTCGATATCGCGCGTGCGTTTGATCAGTTCGTTGGTCTGGGAAACGATCGTCTCGGCATGGCGAAGCACCTCGAGCCCTTGCTGGGTCAGGTGAACATCGCGTGCGTTTCGAACCAGCAGTTTCGTTCCCAACTGGCTTTCCAGCGAAGCGATTCGCATCGAGATCGTCGGCTGTGTGGCGCCCAGCCGCTCTGCGGCCAGCCGGAAGTTCCGCAGCCGCGCGACCCAGACAAAGCTTTCCAGAAGCTTCACATTCATGACGGGATGATACCACCGGAAATGCAGATGCACTCGGCAGTATAGGCCGTGCGCGCCTGATCCGAAAGGCTGCATACCATACGGCGGATCGCAAGAATGCCGGCTACCAGGGATCCAGTTCGGAATCCCAATATAAAAAATCCCGCCAACTCTCATGGAGGAAATTTGGCGGGAATGCACGTCCATTCAACTGAAGTTCGATCGTGGTCGGCTGTCTTGTCGTCTTCTTCAACTCCATGCCGCACTCTCGCAAGTTTTTGCTGCCTTTGCGCAGATTGCAGGCCGAGCAGGCGGTAACGACGTTGGTCCAGGTGGTCCGCCCGCCATGGGCGCGGGGGATGACATGATCGAAAGTCAGTTCATGTGTGGGAAAGCGGACGGCGCAGTATTGGCAGGTGAACTTGTCGCGGAGGAATACGTTGAACCGCGTGAATGCCGGCCGTCGCGAAGCCGGTACGAATTCCTTCAGCGAGATGACACTTGGCAGGGCCATTTCGAAGGATGGGCTGCGCACATGGCGATCGTACTCGGCAACGATATTGACGCGGTCGAGGAACACCGCCTTGACCGCTTCCTGCCACGGCCACAGCGACAAAGGAAAATAGCTCAGGGGCCGAAAATCAGCGTTCAGCACCAGAGCCGGGCAACTCTCAGCAGGGGGTGTCAAAGACCCGCTCCCTTGGTTGTTAACCCGATCCAAACGCCGCGAAACGGCGTTCGTTCCTCTATAGCCTTAGCCCGTTACCGCGATCGGCGCAATATCAAGTGCTTCGGTGTGCCTGTATTGTCATCCAGTTGTAAGAAACACATAAAAGGCGCCGCGCCGTGTGGGGCGGCGCTTTTACGCTTTTTGACTACCCGAAAATCTGTTTGAGGAACGATGCGCCGGCCTGGACTCCTTCGCCGTCGATTCCGTGTTCGAGATCCGGTCGCATCACGGCAGCGACCGGCACACCGAGCGCTTCCAGCACAGACTGCGCGCCCGTCAACGCCTGAGGCGGAACGATCTGGTCGGCATCGCCATGGACCAGCAGGACAGGGGGCTTCGATTTGATTTCGGTCTGCAGGCTTTCGGGATCGATCAGCGCGCCGGAGAAGGAGGCAACGCCGGCCAGAGGCTCCGGGCGGCGCAAGGCAGTGTGCAAGGCCATCATCGAGCCCTGGCTGAAGCCGAACAATGCGAGATCCGACGGCTGAAGGCCAGTCTCGGCCAGAAGATCGTCGATTGTCTTGTCAAGTGCCGGCGCGGCGGCGCGAACGCCTTCGGCGATTGAAGCGGGTGAGGCTTCGTTCAACGAAAACCACTGAAAGCCCGATGGCGCCATGTCGCAGGCGAATGGCGCATTCGGTGCGACGAAAAGCGTATCGGGAAACAGGGGCGCCAGATGCGGTGCCAGTCCCATCAGGTCGTTGCCATCGGCGCCCAATCCGTGCAGGAAGAGGACGATATTGCGGGCGGGGCCACCGGAAGCCGGTTCGGTGCGGGGGCCGGTAAGGGTCATATCTGTCATCCAACCCTTGTGACGGCAGTAACCCCCGGTTGTCAATCCGTGGCCGCGATCAGGACACTTGATGGCCGTCACAGGGCTTGCCCGATGAATGCTGCGGGAGTGGTCAATTGAGCGGCTATGCCGAAGACGATCGCGATTGGTCCGGCGCGGTGACGCGCTTCGCTCCCAGCCCGACGGGATACCTCCATCTGGGACACGTCTATTCCGCCGCGTTTGCGCGCCGCCGCGCCTATGGCGGTTCCAGTCGGGGAAGCGATGCGGACACGCCCCCGGCCGGTGTACGTGGGGCGTCCCGGTATCTGGTCCGAATTGAGGACATCGACATCGCCCGCTCGCGCCCGGAATGGGAGAAACTGCTGCTGGACGATCTGGACTGGCTGGGACTGGCTTCCGATGCGCCGGTTATCCGACAGTCCGAGCGGCTCGATCGGTATCATGCGGCGGTCGCGGCGCTGGAGCGCCTGGACGTGGTCTATCCGTGTTTTTGCACCCGACGCGAAATCGAGGCCGAACTGGCTGGCATGGCATCGGCGCCGCACGGCCCCCATGGCGCGCTTTATCCCGGCACCTGCCGCCGATTGAGCGGGTCAGAACGCGCTGCGCGCAAGGCCGAGGGGCGGCCATTTTCGCTGCGCCTGGATGCGGCCCGCGCGGCCGGGATGGCCGGGCCGCTTGCCTGGGTCGAAGAGGGGATGCAGGACGGTGCAGCCATTTCCGCGCGCCGCGTTACCGTCGATCCGCATCTGTTGGGAGACGTTATTCTCGCGCGCAAGGACGCGCCGACCAGCTATCACATCGCTGTCGTCGTCGACGACGCCGATCAGGGCATAACCGTGGTGACGCGCGGGGCCGATCTGTTTTCCGCGACCCATGTGCACAGGCTGCTGCAGGAACTGCTGTGCCTTCCGGCGCCGCGATATCATCATCATCCGCTGGTTGCCGGCCCCGATGGCAAGCGACTGGCAAAAAGGGCCGACAGCCTGTCGGTGGCGTCGCTGCGAACGCGCGGATACACAGCGCAAGAGATACTCGATCTGGCGCTGGCCGGCCCGTTCGTCGAGGGCTGATCGTTCGGTTCCGAAAAAGGCGCCGTGTCAGGCGTCGACGGGCCGGTGCAGGCCTTGCATCAGCGCCTGATAGTCCGGATGTTCGGGCCCGATATGGCCGTGCCTGATCAGGAAATCGATCATCACCGGGGCCACGTTGAACTTGAAATCGTCGCCGGTTTCCAGTCGCTGAATGACCTGATTGACGGGCATCAGGGAAAAATCGGCGACCTCGCCATCGGTGTTGTACGGCTCGACCCTTGCCGGCAGCGCGAGATCGTAATTGAACAGCACGTCGCGGCGCACGCCGGTTCCGTCGCCGCCGTCGGTGTCATGCGTGACATAGCTGACCGTGCCGGTAGGGCGCGCCATTCCCGCAATCTCGGCCGGAAGGCCCGCTTCCTCATACGATTCCTTGATCAGCGTCTCGAATATCGAATGGCCGTCGCCGATGCCGCCAGCCACGATATTGTCGAGTTGGCCCGGCGCGATCGCCCGATCGCTGCTGCGCCGGGCGATCCACAGTTTCCGGTCGGGACCGTCGCCGACATATCCGTTGACGTGAACGCCGAAGGCCAGAAATCCGAAAGCCGTCATCGCCGCGCGATCGACCGTGGCGACCGGCGTTTCGCCCCAGCCGTTAACGACCGTATACACTTCTGATCGCCGACGGCGGAGAATGCCCTCCTCCAGCATTCGGTCCACGGCCCGATCCAGTGCCGCGCTACGCATGGCGACCCGGTCGGCGGGCGGCAGCGCGGGATCGGTGTCGAGACGGATGGCCGCAGGTTCCGAATCGCCATTGCTCCCGGTTTGGACCATAAATGGCGTGCCCATTGCGGTCAGGCATCGCCGCGCCGACCTGCCGACAAGACCATAGCGGACCCCGTCGATCAGAAACGGGACGACAGATGACCGGTCCAGCCGGCTGCAGGCTTCGACGCGGGCCAGCAGGCTCATGCGTCGGCCGATGATGTCGACAGCGTCACAGCCTCAACGCCGAAAATGTTGCGCATGCGATCGGCGGCAGTGTGCGACTGGTCCGCCGTCAGGCCGCGATAGATCAGGCTAACCGTCATCCGGCCGGTGTCATCGCTGACGGCCGTACAACGTTTGGGAGCGATGTCCAGCCGGGCGACGATCTCCAGCGCGCGCGGCAGCAGGCCAGCGTCCTCGGCGGCGATCAGGTCGAACCGGTATTCGGTGGGGCAGGCTGCCGACTGGGCCTGACGGCCGCTAGCGGGATCGGCAGGCATGACATGCGCGGCGGTGCCGTGGTGTCCACGGGACGGCGAAGACAGGGAATTGAATTGCAGCGTCATGGTCGGTCTCGTATCGCTCGATGGGGTGTGGTGATGGCCGCTGCGCCGAAATGCGCGGCCAACCGGTGCCGCCCCCAAAGTTGAATTGTCGGGAAAATGACGTAGAGATTTTCTCTCGGCGCCTTCGTCAGGCCGCCGGGCCGATAATTCGAACGATGCCGATTACGAGCCGCAAATACGTCATGGTGATCATGAATGTAAGGTATGCGGGTCGTGGCGTCAACATGAGCGCCGATTCTTGTCGGTATGGCTGCGGCGGGTTCTTGCGTCGCTGGTTCCGGTTGGCTATAAGAAGCGCGTCGCGGCGCGAGGCGCCGGCCGGCTGCGGGCGTGGCGGAATTGGTAGACGCGCTAGACTCAAAATCTAGTTCTGGTGACAGAGTGTCGGTTCGACTCCGACCGCCCGCACCATCGGATATGCGCCTTGGATGCTTCTGGAACACCCGGCTTGGGATTCCAGGGAACGGGGCTACGCAAGGACGAGGAACTGGCTAGGACGGTAGCCGGTTCGTTTTGTGCTGGACGCAACGATGCGCTGAAGGCCGCCCGCCCTTTCGCGGATTGGCAGGACAACCGACATGACCGCTGTCGAGACATATGTCGATTACATGAAGTTCCTGCGCTCGTGGATGGCCAATCCAGGTGCTGTTTCGGCCGTGGCGCCGTCAAGCAACGCACTGGCGCGGTTGATCACCCGCGAGATTGGACCCGCACAGGCGCCGGTGCTGGAACTGGGGCCGGGGACCGGCGTTTTCACCAGGGCGATTCTCGCCCGAGGCATACACGAGTCCGATCTGACCCTGGTCGAGTTCGGCGAAGACTTCGCGCGGGTTCTGGAGTCGCGGTTTCCACAGGCGAGGGTGCTGAGGGCGGATGCCGGCAGGCTCGCGCAGGAGCGGGCATTTGTCGGTGCGCCCGTGGGCTCTGTCATCAGCGGATTGCCGTTGCTGTCGATGTCGCCGCGCAAGATCATGGCGATCCTGTCGGGGGCGTTCCTTTATCTGCGCCCCGGCGGCTCGTTCTACCAGTTCACCTATGGGCCGCGGTGTCCGGTGCCGCGCCGCATCCTCGATCGTCTCGGCCTGAAGGCGACATTCGTGGGGCGGGCATTCCGCAACATTCCGCCGGCCGCGGTTTATCGCATCAGCCGCCGCCGGCCTCATCCCGCCGTTTAGCGGCAAGATCTTCCAGGATCGGGCAGTCGGGGCGGTTGTCGCCCTGACAGCAGTCGGCCAGATGCACCAGCGTGCGGCGCATGGCCTCCAGATCGTCAATCCGCCGGCTCAACTCGTCGACGTGATCAAGGGCGATCCGTTTGACCTCTGCGCTCGATCTCTCCTGATTCTGCCATAGATGAACGAGCCGGCCGATCTTCTCGATGGAGAATCCCAGGCGGCGCGCCCTGTTGATGAAGGCCAGCGTATGCGCATCGCTGGGTGTGTAATGTCGATAACCATTGCTGCCGCGCGCCGCCGGCGGGATCAACCCGATGCTTTCGTAGTACCGGATCATCTTCGCCGACACGCCGGAAGCGCGCGCTGCCTCACCAATATTCATTGCCTGATTTCCCACGCCTCAGTCCTCCTGATCGTCCCCGCCTCAATTCTGATCGTCCCCGCCTTGAGCGGGGACCTCGCGCAGTGGCTCTCGCGATCGGAAAGAGCGAACCGGGTTTATCCGGATCCGGGCTCCCGATCGACGTCGGGAGCGATCAGGGGTTGTCAGGCCGCCTCCGCCCGCGGCGATGCCGTCGCACTGCGCTCGCCCTGCAAGGGTACCGGCGGCGCAAATCGGCGCAGACGCAAGGCGTTGGTCAGGACGCAAACGCTCGATGCCGCCATCGCCGCCGCGGCGAATACCGGCGACAGCAGGATTCCGAAAGCCGGATACAGCACACCGGCGGCGACAGGAATCAATATGGTATTATAGGAGAATGCCCAGAAAAGGTTCTCCTTGATGTTGCGAATTGTAGCATGCGAAAGGGCGATCGCGTTGGGCACATTGCGCAAATCCCCCGACATCAGCACCAGATCGGCGGACTCGATGGCGATATCCGTGCCGGTGCCGATGGCAATGCCGACATCCGCCCGGGCCAGGGCCGGTGCATCGTTGATGCCGTCGCCGACGAAGGCGACCCGCGCGCCCCTGTCCTGTAGCGCCTTCACGGCATCGACCTTTTCGTCGGGGCGGACCTCGGCGACCACGTCGTCGATGCCCAGCTGGCGGGCGATCGTTTCGGCCGTGCGACGATTATCGCCGGAGATCATGACGATCTTCAATCCCTGTCGCTGCAGCGTGGCAATGGCGTCGGGAGTGCTCTCCTTGATTGTGTCGGCAACGGCGATCAGTGCGGCAACCGTTCCGTCGATGGCCGCATAGAGCAACGTCTTGCCTTCGCCGGTCATGGCTTCGGCCTTGGCAGAGAATGCGTCGACGTCGATCGACAGCGACTTCATGTATCGCTCGGCCCCGACCGCGACGCGCCGGCCCTCGACCGCCGCGCTCACCCCAAAGCCCGCTTCGGCCCGGAAATCAGTGGCATCCGGGGGGGACAGCCCCTCTGCAGCTTCGACCACGGCTCTGGCAATCGGGTGTTCCGACCGGCGTTCGACGGCTGCAACCAGCCGCAATGTTGCGGTTCTGTCATGGCCTTGCGCGGTTTCGATATCGGTCAGCACTGGCCGCCCCTTGGTCAGTGTCCCCGTCTTGTCCAGTGCGATCGTGTCCACGTCTCTCAGCGCCTGCAGCGCGTCACCTTTGCGGAACAGCATGCCGAACTCGGCCGCCTTGCCGGTTCCGACCATGATCGACGTCGGCGTCGCCAGTCCCATGGCGCAGGGGCAGGCGATGATCAGCACCGCGACCGCGTTGACCAGGGCAAATGTCAGCGCCGGCGATGGTCCGAACGCCAGCCAGATGATAAATGTGATCGTCGCGGCGGCCATCACGGCCGGGACAAAGACGGCCGTAACCCGGTCGACCAACGACTGGATCGGCAGTTTCGCGCCCTGCGCCTGCTCGACCATGCGGACGATCTGCGCCAGTACCGTGTCGCGGCCGACCTTTGTCGCGCGAAAAGTGAAGCCGCCGGACTGGTTGACCGTGCCGCCCACAACCTCGGATCCAGCCGTCTTTTCGGTCGGAATGGGTTCACCGGTGATCATCGATTCGTCGATGAATGTCGTTCCCTCCAGTACCGTGCCGTCGACGGGAAGGCGTTCGCCCGGCCGCACGGTGACGACATCGCCGGCGACCACGGTCTCAACGGCGATTTCCTCTTCGACGCCATTGCGTCTGACGCGTGCGGTGGGCGCCTGAAGGCTGAGCAGCCGGCGGATCGCCTGGCTCGTCCGGCCTTTGGCGACGGCTTCGAGATAGCGACCCAGCAATATCAGCGTAACCACGACCGCCGACGCCTCGAAATAGACGTTGGCCGTCCCTTCCGGCAGGACTGTCGCCATGAACGTCGCCACGACCGAATAACCCCAGGCGGCGGACGTACCCAGCATGACGAGCGTGTTCATATCGGGACTTCGGCGCATCAGCGCCGGCCAGCCTTTCTGGTAGAACCGCAGGCCGGGACCGAACTGAACCAGCGTCGCCAGGACGAAATAGAGGTAATAGAGGTTCTGCTGGCCGACTGTTCGATGAAGCACATCATGGAAGGGCGGAATGAAGTGGCTGCCCATGTCCAGTACGAAGATCGGCAGCGTCAGAGCCGCTGCAAGCATCAGCGACCGCTTCAGCCGGCCGGCTTCCCGCGCGCCGGCATCCGCCTGATCGCCGCCGCCGTCCCGGGTCTCGGCCTCTGCGGCATAACCGGCTTCGGTCACGATCCGGGCCAAAATCTCAGGCGTGACGGTACCCGGCCGCGCGATCACGGTGGCTTTGCCGGTGGCGATGTTGGCGTTTGCGTCCACGACGCCATCGGTCGATTTCAATGATTTTTCGACGCGCCCGACACATGATGCGCAACTCATGCCGCTCACGGTGATTACGTGAGTGACGGACGACGTTGTGCCGGTGTCACGGCTGGCTTCGGTCATGGCTTGATACCTCGTTCCCCTGTGAGGCTTCCTACATGGGGCTTCCAATGATGGGAAGGTCAAGGGAAGATATGATTTTTTCAAGGGGCGGATGTGAGCGGGATTGCGGCCGCAGCGCGATGGACCGGATGGGCCGGGACTGATATCGGGTACGGCCAGCGGTCGTCGTCCCGATACCATCGTGTCGGGCGAGTCGGCAGGGATGGAGACCATGGTCAATTATATCTATCTGGGCATCGCGATCGTCTTCGAGGTCATCGGGACCAGCGCGCTGCAGGCGTCCCGGCAATTCACCCGCCCGATTCCGTCGCTCGTCGTGATCACGGCCTATGGGCTCGCCTTCTATTTTCTGTCGTTCACGTTGCGCACGATCCCGGTTGGTGTCGCCTATGCGATATGGAGCGGGCTGGGGATCGTCCTGATTTCCTCGATTGGTGTCTTCTGGTTCCGCCAATCGCTGGATTGGCCGGCTGTGGCCGGCCTCGGGCTGATCATTGCCGGCGTTCTGGTCGTCAATCTCTTCTCGAACTCGGTCGGGCATTAGAAGAATTGACACTCGTCCGCCGAGGACGATTTTCGGCGGCGAAATCGTGGTGTCGAAAGCCCCGGAATGTGTTGTATGATCCGAAACGGCCGAAGGCGCTATTTGAACGCGCCGCCAGCTACGGACAAGCAACGACAACAGGGGCACTCCATGAAATCCAGATCTGCGCTCGCCTTCCGCCTCGCGGCCGGGGTCGCGGTCGGCGCGTTCGCCGCTGCCGCCGGGCCGGCTTTTGCTCAGGTAGGCATGACCGGCTACAACCTGAGCGGCGGGTTCACGCCGTCGCCGCAGGTGCTGGACCTGACGGCGCGGGGCGCTGATCCTGCGGGCGACGAGGTCCGCGGTTGCCCGGGCTATGCGAACCTGAGCGAGGGCGGTTTCAGCCTGACTTTCAGCGATGCTTACACGCCGCTTCGGTTCTACATGGACTCCACGGAAAGTCCGGGCCTGCTCGTGCGCGGTCCGGACGGCATCAGCCGATGCGCCGGCGTCGACGAGGACGGCGTAGCACAGGTCGCGATGGGCCGCACCCTCGACGGCGAATACGAGATATGGCCGCTTTCCGGCGAGCCCGGCGAATCCGTTTCGACACGGATTCTCATCTCGGAATACGAACTTCAGGCATACGAGATCCGGCCGCCCGAGCCGCCGAACGCCGAGGACTTCGAGCCGCCGATGCTGGGCACGGTCCAGCTCGATCCTGCAGCCTCCGGGCGACAGACTTTGGCGTCGGGCACCATCAATGGTACCCGGGATGCGTGGGAACTCTCGCAGAACTGCTCCGGCAATGTCGATCCGGGCGGTGCCCATGTCGCCGTCGATCTGCCGGAACAGGCCGACACCCTCAGCTTGAACATCCAGGCCGACAGCGACGCAGTGATGATGGTGCTGACGCCGGACGGCGAGTGGCTCTGCAATGACGATGCTTCCGGCTTCGACCCTGCCGTGACGCTGTCGCCGGCGCCGGCCGGCCGCTATTACGTGCTCGGCGGTACCTTTGGCAGCGGCGTCACGACGGATGCGACGTTCTATGCCAGTTTCGGCCAGCCGATCTGGGGTTCGGGCGATGGTGTCGAGACTTCCCCCGGAACCGACACAGCCGGAACCGATACAGCCGACTTCGAACCGCCGGTATTCGGCTCGTTCGCCATCGGTCCGTCGGCGACGGGCAGGCAGACGCTTGCGTCCGGCAGCATCACCGGCAATCGCGACGCTTCACAGTATTCCTCCAGCTGCTATGGCAATGTCGATCAGGCGGGCGCCCATGTCGCCGTCGATCTGCAGGAGCCGGCGGATATGCTCAGCCTCAACATGGAGGCGGTTTCCGACGGCGTGATGATG
The DNA here is from genome assembly GCF_040712075.1 of Fodinicurvata sp. EGI_FJ10296. Classification (NCBI taxonomy): domain Bacteria; kingdom Pseudomonadati; phylum Pseudomonadota; class Alphaproteobacteria; order Rhodospirillales; family Rhodovibrionaceae; genus Fodinicurvata; species Fodinicurvata sp. EGI_FJ10296. The sequence goes on along the minus strand of NZ_JBFCVL010000004.1, from coordinate 214,445 downwards.
GTGCTGACGCCAGACGGCGAATGGCTGTGCGATGACGATACATCGGGATTCGATCCTGCGGTGACAGTCTCGCCGGCTCCGGCCGGACGGTACTATGTCCTCGGCGGCACCTTTGGCAGCGGCGTCACGACCGATGCGACGTTCTATGCCAATCTCGGCGAGCCGATCTGGGGGGCTGACGATACTTCCGGAAGTGACGACAGCGGATCGAATGACGGCCTCGGCGTTGGCGCGGAGCCGGCATTCGGCTTCATCGAACTGCCGGCTGCCGGTGCGCCGCCGGTGTCGCAGGACTTGAACCTTGCCGGTTCGACACCGGCGTCTTCCCATGGTTCGGGTTGCTATGGACAGATCGACCCCAACCGGCCGGATTTCGTCGTGCAGGTATCAGGGGACGGCGAGCCGGTCGCCATGAGGGTGAGCTCCGATGCCGACACGACCCTGCTGGTCGTTGACCCCGCAGGCGATGTCCACTGCAACGACGACAGCTATGGTCTCGATCCGGAAATCGCCTTCGACGCCGGTATGGCCGGTGACTATGACGTCTGGGTCGGCTCGTGGGGCAGCGGCAATGATCGTCCCGCCACGCTGACCGTCTCGCGCGAGGCCGGGGCGCCGGTGGAAGATTATTCGGACTTCCGCCATATGGATCCGGACGAGATCTTCGCCAATGTCGAAACCGCCCGTGACGTCTGGATCGCCATGCTCGCCGAACTCGAGGCCGAGGGGACCGTGGTGACGGTGGAGCAGATCGATGCCCCCAGCGACGAATCCCTCCATGTCGACGGCATCTCCATGGTCGATGACGAGTTCAGCGAACCGGTCACGATCGAGAGCTTCCGGATTAATGCACTGGATGTCGCCGGCCTGCGGGAGCAGGGGGAGCCTGGCTATTTCGACTTCGAAGTCAGCGGCCTGGATTACATGCCCATGGCCAGAAGCGCCGCATCGGAATCGGGCATGCCGCTGGGCGAAATGGCCGATCTCGAATCGGCGCTGGCCGGCTTTGCCTTTCGGGTTATGCCGATGGACGGTTCGACCGATGTCGGCCTTTCGTTCGACATCGCCGACGCGCTCGGTATCGCCCTCGACGCGGTTCTGGACGGTGAATCGCGGAGCTTCGCCGACCTGGATCGGGCGGCGCTCGCGGAGCTTGAATTGACCGTCGAAGATAACGGCTTCATTGCCGCCCTCGTTGAATCGCAGGGTCACCTGATCGGTATGACCGGTGACGACATGCTGGCGTTTCTCGATCAGGGGTTTGCCGAGGCGCCGTTCCCGATTGCCGAGTCCGATCCGCGCGGTTCGATTTTCTATGCTGCACGCGAAATGTTCGCTCAACGCGAGACTGGCGGCACGCTGAGGGTGGCATTTCGTCCCGATCAGCCCATGACGATGGATGAAATCGGCGCGTCGCTGGAAACCAGCATGCCGGTCGGCGAAAGTCTCGGCATCGAGGCTCGTTTCGTGCCGAATTGACGGACACGTTCTGCTGGTACGAATAAATCCCGTGAGCGGTCGGCCGTCAGTTGCGGCGGCCGACCGCTCGGGCCGGGTCTACCCCTATTATCATATCCTTATGGCTAATCCGACCAACGGATACGTTGCTATCGAAGACAACCGATGGCAGCATGATGCCAATACACGTGCCGCCATTGCGCGCCGTGGCGAATGAATGAATGCAGGGGACTTCATCATGAAAAAGAACATATCCGTTATTGCGATGACGGCCATGGCTTCTATTCTGGCCAGTGCGGCCAGTGCCGAAACGGTCCGGTGGGCGCGCTCGGGCGACAGCCTGACACTGGATCCGCATGCCCAGAACGAGGGGCCGACCCATAACGTGTCGCACCAGCTCTACGATCCGCTGGTTTATCGCAACCTCGATCTGGAACTGACGCCGGGCCTGGCCACCGAATGGGGCGTGACCGACGATCCGAACATCTGGGAATTCAAGATCCGCGAAGGCGTTACCTTCCACGAAGGTCAGTCGCTTACGGCCGACGATGTCGCATTCTCGCTCAATCGGGCACGCCATGACAATTCCGACATGAAGGGACTGTTGTCGTCGGTCGTCGATGTCCGGGCGGTCGATGACTACACGGTCCATGTCGAGACCGACGGCCCCAATCCGCTGCTGCCGAACAATCTGACCAACATGTTCATCATGAGCCGCGAATGGGCCGAATCCAACGACGTCGAGACGCCGCAGGATTACGCCGGCGGCGAGGAGACCCATGCGGTCCGGAACGCCAACGGCACCGGCGCCTTCCGATTGGTGAGCCGCGAGCCTGATGTTCGCACCGTCATGGAGCGCAACGACGACTATTGGGGTGCGGATATCTATCCGATGGAAGTGTCGGAGATCATCTTCACGCCAATCCAGTCGCAAGCGACCCAGGTGGCGGCGATCCTGTCGGGCGAGATTGACTTCCTCATGGAGCCGCCGGTTCAGGACGTCGAACGTCTCAGTCAGGCCGAGGGAATCAAGGTCGAAACCGGGCCGGAAAACCGGACCATCTTCTTGGGCATGCATCAGGGCAAGGACGACCTCGAATATTCCGACGCCGAGGGCAATCCGTTCTCTCATCGCGAAGTCCGCGAAGCCATGATGCTGGCCATCGACGCCGACACGATCCAGCGGGTGGTGATGCGCGGGTTCTCCGACCCGACCGGCGCCATGCTGCCGCCATTCGTCAACGGATGGACCGAGGAAATGCACGAGCGGCCGGAGGTGGATACCGAGCGGGCCCGCGAATTGCTCGCCGAAGCCGGGTATCCCGACGGGTTCGATATAACGCTGCATTGCCCGAACGACCGGTATGTCAACGACGAGGCCATCTGTCAGGCGGTCACTGGGATGCTCGGCCAGATCGGAATCACAGTCACGCTCGACAGCCGGACCCGCAGCCTCCATTTCGCCGATCTGCAGAACGGAGAACTGGAGTTCTACATGCTCGGCTGGGGCGTGCCGCCGCTGGATTCCGACTATGTATTCAACTTCCTCTACCACACCAATACCGGCGACCGCGGGTCCTGGAACTTCACCGGCTTCTCGAACGAACGGGTCGACGAGTTGACCGTTGGAATCTCGCAGGAGACGGATCTGGAGCAGCGCGACGAGATGATTGCGGAAATCTGGGAGATCGTGAACGAGGACATCACATATCTTCCGATTCACAATCAGGTTTTGGCCTGGGCGATGCGTGACGATATCGAGTTCCCGGTCCAGAGCGAGAACACGCCGATGTTCAAGTACATGGAGTTCACCGACTGAGGGCAATCCCTCACCTTCATGAACGGCGCCACCTTCGGATCGAACGACCGGGGTGGCGCCGTAAATTTTTCGACTGTCATGCCCGACCGGCGGTATTCCTGAATGATCGCGTATAGTCTCCGTCGATTGATCCAAGCGCTTTTCGTCATGCTGGCGGTGGCGTTGATTTCGTTCACGCTGTTTCAATTCGTTGGCGACCCGATCAACAACATGCTGGGTCAGGAGGCGACGACCGCCGATCGCGATGCCTTGCGCGACCGTCTCGGGTTGAACGATCCGATACCGATCCAGTTTCTGCGCTTTGTCGGCAATGCGGTTCAGGGCGAGTTCGGCATCTCCTATCGCTCGAACCGGCCGGTTTCGGACCTGATTCTGGAACGGCTGCCGGCAACACTGGAACTGGCATTCGTTTCGGCCGTGTTCGCCGTCACGCTGGGTATTTCCATGGGCGTCTATACCGCCCTGAGACGCGACGGCTGGGCCAGCCGGGTCATCATGACCGTGTCGCTGATCGGTGTTTCGTTGCCTACATTCCTGATCGGCATTCTCCTGATCTATCTGTTTGCCGTGGAACTGGGCTGGCTGCCGCCGTTCGGACGCGGCGACACCGTCGATCTGGGTGCCTGGACGACCGGATTCCTGACGACCAGCGGATTGCGGTCGCTCATCCTGCCGGCCATAACGCTCGGGCTGTTTCAGTTGACGCTGATCATGCGGCTGGTACGGGCGGAGATGCTGGAAGTGCTGCGCACCGACTATATCCGCTTCGCCAGGGCGCGGGGGCTGCCCAACCGCGCCGTCAATTTTGGCCATGCCCTGAAGAACACGCTCGTGCCGGTCATCACGATCACGGGGCTGCAACTGGGATCGATCATCGCGTTCGCGATCATCACCGAAACCGTCTTCCAGTGGCCGGGGGTCGGGTTGCTGTTCATCAATGCCGTCCGGTTCGTGGACGTGCCGGTGATGTCGGCTTATCTGGTTTTCATCGGCCTGGTCTTCGTGACCATCAATCTTCTCGTCGATCTGCTGTACTACGCTGTCGACCCGCGCATGCGGATCGGCTCGCCGGTTGGCCGCTGACGATCTTTGTCCCGTCCCGTGTCGAGAGACGCCGCCATGACGAACCCGCCTGATCAATCCGGCCAATCGGCCCCGGATCCACGCCATGCCGATCGGACGGCCGACGGGCCGGCGCCCTCACGCCTGCGCCGGATGGCGGCCAGCGATATCACCTATTCATTTCTGCGGTCGCCGGTGACGGTTACCGCGGCAGGGCTGACATTGCTGATCGTTCTGGCGGCGATATTCGCCCCCTGGATCACACCGCAAAATCCGTTCGATCCGGCCAACCTGAATTTGGCCGACGGATTCACACCGCCGTTCTCGGCCAGTCCGATTTCCGGCAACTGGTTCCTGCTGGGAACCGACAATCAGGGTCGGGACGTCTTCTCCGCCATCCTCTACGGCGCCCGGATATCGCTGCTCGTCGGCGGGCTGGCGGTGCTGTTCGCCATGGTGCTGGGTGTTTCCATGGGACTGATCGCCGGCTATCGGGGCGGTTGGGCCGACACGCTGATCATGCGGGTCGCCGATGTGCAACTCACATTTCCTTCGATCCTGCTGGCCCTGCTGATCTTCGGTGTGGCGCGGGGCGTGATGCCACGGGATCTGTACGAGGAGACGCTGATCATCGTCCTGATCGTGTCCATCGGCCTTTCGGATTGGCCGCAATACGCCCGCACGGTCCGTGGGGCGACGATGGTCGAGAAGAACAAGGAATACATCCAGGCGGCACGGGTCATCGGCCTGCCCGCCGGCAAGATCATGGTACGTCATCTGCTGCCGAACGTAATGCGCCCGGTGCTGGTGATCGCGACCATCGGTCTGGCGCTGGCGATCATCGCCGAGGCGACGCTGTCGTTTCTGGGCGTTGGCATGCCGCCGACGCAGCCCAGTCTTGGCACCCTGATCAGGGTCGGACAGGACTTCCTGTTCTCCGGCGAATACTGGATTGCGCTATTCCCCGGCATCGCGCTGCTGATCCTGGCCCTCTCGGTCAATCTGCTGGGCGACTGGATGCGCGATGCTCTCAACCCGAAGCTCCGGTGACATGCAACAACCGCTTCTATCAGTTCGCAATCTCAGGATCGCTTTCGACTCTCGTCACGGGCCGGTCACGGTCGTGGACGATATTTCCTTCGATATCGCCAGGGGTGAAGTGCTGGGTGTCGTCGGCGAATCCGGCGCGGGCAAGTCGCTGACCGGCACGGCCGTGATCGGCCTGATCGAGCCGCCGGGCCGGATCGACAGCGGCGAAATCCGGCTGGACGACAAGCGCATCGACAATCTGCCGGCGTCCGCCATGCGGCGGATCAGGGGCAAGCGCATCGGCATGGTGTTCCAGGACCCGCTGACCAGCCTCAACCCGCTCTATACCGTCGGCGAGCAGATCATCGAGACCATCCGCGTGCATCTCGGTCTGTCGCCGTCGGCCGCCCGAAAGCGGGCGATCGATCTTCTGGGCGAGGTCGGCATCCCCGCCCCGGCGCAGCGCATCGACAGTTATCCCCACCAGTTTTCCGGCGGCATGCGCCAGCGGGTCGTGATTGCGCTGGCCATCTGCGCCGAGCCGGAACTGATCGTCGCCGACGAGCCGACGACGGCGCTGGATGTCTCGGTGCAGGCGCAGATCATTCGGCTGCTGCGCCGCCTCTGCGACGACCATGGCACGGCGATCATGCTGATCACGCATGACATGGGCGTGATCGCCGAAACCGCCGATCGTGTCGCCGTCATGTATGCCGGACGCGTCGCGGAAATCGGCCCGGTCAGGCCGGTGGTCAAGGCGCCGTCGCACCCCTATACGCGCGGCCTGATGGGGTCGATCCCCAGCCTGACGGCCGAGGTCGATCGCCTGTATCAGATCGACGGAGCAATGCCGCAACCCGGCGCCGTTCCCGCCGGATGTCCTTTCCACCCGCGCTGCCCGGAGGTGTTCGACCGTTGCCCGCGCGAGCGGCCGGATGTCATGCCGGCGGGCGAAACCCTGGCGTCCTGCTGGCTGTACGATCGAAACGGAGGGGGCGATGGCCGTGGCTGAAACGATGGAACGGAAGCAACGGGACAACCGGGGGGCGGCGGAGCCGGGGCGCGATCTGGTCGAACTGGTCGACGTCACTCGCCATTACGATGTCTCCAGGCCGTGGCTCAACCGCGTTCTTGAGCGAACGGGCCGACGCATCCTGCGGGCCGTTGACGGCGTTTCGTTCTCGATCCGCCGGGGCGAGACTTTTGCCCTGGTCGGTGAATCCGGCTGCGGAAAATCGACCGTTGCCCGGATGGTGGTCGGACTGGAACCACCGACGGACGGGCGGCTGACATTTGACGGTGTCGATATCGGCGGGCTGGGCTATCGCGCCGATGCCGCCGCGGTGCGGCGCCGGTTCCAGATCGTCTTTCAGGATCCCTATGCCAGCCTGAACCCGCTTTGGCGGGTCGGCGCCATCATTGCCGAGCCGATCCGTGCTTTCGGCCTGGCCGGGGAAGGCCGTTCCATGGACCATCGGGTGGCGGATCTGCTGACGGGGGTCGGTTTGCGCGCCGGCGATGCCAACCGCTATCCACACGAGTTCTCCGGCGGGCAGCGTCAACGGATATCGATTGCGCGTGCGCTTGCCGGCGAACCGGAATTCCTGGTGTGCGATGAGCCGACATCGGCGCTGGATGTCTCGGTGCAGGCGCAGATCCTGAATCTGATGAAGGATCTTCAGGACCAGCGCAGCCTGACTTATCTGTTCATCAGCCACGACATGGCCGTGGTCCGGCACATGAGCGACCGCGTCGGCGTCATGTATCTGGGTCAGCTTTGCGAGATTGCGCCGACCCGCACGTTGTTCCACATCCCCCGCCATCCGTATACCCGGATGCTGATCGACACCATTCCCGATCTGGAGATGACGGGGCGCGAGCGCTCTGTCATCGGCGGCGATCTGCCCAATCCGCTCGATCCGCCAAGCGGGTGTCCCTTTAACGCCCGGTGTCCGCACGCCAACGACCGCTGCCGGAGTGAAGTGCCGCAATTGATCGAGACGGGTGAGGCCGGGGCGAAAGTGGCCTGCCACGCAATCGAGGAAAAGCGCCTGACGCCGACGCCGCTGATATCGTGAGGCGGCGCCGGTTCGTCATCGGTAAGCCGGGTCCGGTCAGGCCGAGTGAGGGTCCGGGGCATCGGCGATCGCCGCCAGCACATGGGCGAGAGCCAGATCACGGTCCCGCGCGCGTTCCGCCGGACCCCGCGCTTTGCGGACACGTTCGAAGTGGCGGACGATCACCCGGCGCATGAAGTCGGGCAGGTCTTCGGTGCTGAACGATTCCAGCATGCCGCCGATGCCGGCGTCACCGCCGGCGATGTCCATGTTGAACAGCGGACCGCTGATCGCGTATCGGCGTCCGATACCACGGGTGACGGCCTGATCGATCTGATCGGGCGTGGCCTCGCGCTGTCCGATCATCCAGAACGCTTCCCGCAGGATCGCGGTATGCAGACGGTTCGCGATCAGGACTTCCATTTCGGTCTTCATGCGCAGCACCGACCGACCCGATGCAGCAATTGCCGCGTCGACGCGGTCCATGGTCGTGCGGCTGGTCGCCTTGCCGGGCGCGATTTCGACCAGGGGCATGTATTCCGCCGGTTCCAACGGATGGGCGGTGGCCATGCGGGACGCGCCGTCAAATCCCGCCTGGATGTCGGTCATCAGCAGGCTGGAGCAACTGCTCAGCAGCAGCGTGTCCGGTCCGGCGGACGCATCAAGCTGGCGAAACACGTCGCGCTTCAGTTCCAGTTTCTCCGGGACGCATTCGTGAACGATGTCGGCGGCGGCGCCGACCTCGCCGATGGTCGGAACGACAGTGACCGCGTCGGCCGCCGCATTCGGTGCCAGACCCAGGATGGCCATCGGTTCTGCCGCGGCTTCGATCTTGGCGGCCAGGACGGCACCGGGATCCGGTTCCGTCGACGTCAGTACCACGCGGTATCCCCGGTAGTGGTACCAGACGGCCCAGCCCAGGCCGATGCGGCCGGCGCCGACGATGCCGATGACGGGAAGGGGCGTGTCGGCATCGGCCGGGCCCGCGGAGGTCGTGTTCGCGTTTTTCATCATGGGGTCAGCAGGATCACGGCAATTGAAAGGGACTGGCTATCGCTCAGGGACAGGTGAACGGTCGGCACCCGTCCGAAATCGGCTTTCAGGCGGTCACGGCAGATTTCCTCCATGATGAGAAACGGGGCGCCGTCGTCGCGGTTTGCGACCGAGACATTGGCGAGCCCCATTCGGGCGATTCCGAGCCCCGAAGCCTTTGCCATGGCTTCCTTGGCACAGAAGCGGTTGGCCAGGGACGGCAGCGGATTGCGCTTGGCCAGGCAGTAGGCTTGCTCCTGCGGGGTGAAGATCCGGTCGAGGAAGGCCTGCCCCGTCCGGTCGATTGCCCGCTGAAGCCGTGCATGTTCCAGGATGTCGACGCCCATGCCGAGAACCGGAACATTGTCGGGGAGTGGTATCATTGACTGCACCGCACGTCAGAACAACCGCCGATAGGTCAGCATGGCGCGTTCGCTGAATGGAATAAGGCCGAACTCGCTGCGGTCCGATCCGGCAAAGACTTCGCCGACGAGTTCGAAACGATCGGCGGAGGTTGGCTCGTAGGTCAGGCGGGCGCGGGCGGAGCTGCTGGAATCATCCAGATTGTGGATGCCGACGAGGGAAAGGTCGAAATCCGACCCGATGGCGATGTCACTGAGCCGGGCGAACAGGTAGTTGCGTCGAAGCGGACTTTCGAATGCGGCGCCGGCAGCGAGGCCCAGTTGTCCCGCGGCAGACGCCGCAGCCGGGCCGCCGGCCCTGAATGCCGGTGCGGCCCGATCGATCAGGGCTGCGATGTCGTCGAACTCGCTGTCGGAATAGCCGCGTGCGTCATGATAGAATTCGCCATTGAGTGTAATGCCATTCTCGAATGTATAAGTCGCGCCCACGACAATTTCGGGATAGACGCGGTCGCCGTCGGCACTGTCGGGAAAAGTGACGGGCTGCCCATTGACCGTCGCCGTACTCAGACGGTCGCGGCCGCGGCGGAAATGCAATGCACCTTCCGAGTAAAGGATGGTTGCACGGCCCAAAGTCGCGGATAGGTTGTAGCCAAGGGCAGAGCTATGGCCGACTACGGCGTTGACGGAAAAATCGGCATCGATGGTTTCGAAGGTACCCTGATAGTCGAGGTACAGCCGGGTGGGTGTTTCCTGGACTTGCTCGATTTCCGGCAGCACGGCGGCTGTCACCGTTCCCGACGTCGTGAAATATTCTACACCGGCCACAATGTCGCCTGCGATCTCGGCCCGCCGGTCGTCATCGCGTAGCAGTCCGTCGGATTCTTTGCCGGCATTGAGAAAATCCGTCGGGTTGAATCCGTTGGCCACGCCGCTGACCGTCCGTTTCAGACCGGCGAACAGGAATGCTTCCGGCGTTGCCATGACGTCGACATAGGCTTCGTCGATGTTCAGACGTGCCGACCAGCGATCGATGTCGTCATAGGTGAGTTTTGGCCGCAATCCGATGGTAAGAAAGGCATCGCCCGGTCGCTCAAGCACGATCCGACCGACCGCCTCCTGAATGTGGCTTTCAGTGTCGAAAATGGCACCGTCAGGATTGATGTCGGCGTTGTCACGAAGTCCGTGCACTCTGCTGCGAAGATGGGTGCTGGCGTTGACCAGCCAACCTTCGAGCGGATCGAATGCGGCTTCCGCCGGTTCTCCGGCATCTGCATCCGATGCTGTCAACGGCAATGGTGTCAATGCCGCGGCGGTTCCGGCAAGGAAACCGGCGATGGCGGTTCGGCGGACCGGCCGATGCTTTATGGCGGCATGGCGTCCGTCCGACCGATCTTCCCTGATATGCGGGTCCATGGGAGTCCTCGCTTGGGTTCCAGAGAGGCGATGGCGGGGTCCTGTCAAGGTCGCCGCGTTCAGGGGTGTCCGATACCGGACACCCCTTTTGGCAAGGAGAGAGGCAGCACCGTTGTCCCGTGCATCAGCGAACACGCGTCATGAACGAGCGCTGAAAATACTGATCCGGCGTCACCTCGACGGCCATGTCATAATAGCGCATGGTCGTAACTTCGCCGGTGTTGACCGCGCTGTGTACCTCCAGCACCGTCGGGCGTTCGCGGCCGAGCAGTTCCTCGTATTCTCCGTAATAGGCCGTATTCAACAACCGCCCGGACAGGGCGAAGAACTCCGCCTTGATCGGATGGCTATTGTCCTGTCGGACCCACAGCGTCAGGCTGCCATAGGCGGCGAAGTCACTGTCGCGCTCCAGCGAAAGGCGCCAGGCATCGACGCCGTCGACGGTATCGGCCTCGATCGCCGTAGCATCATAGTCGAGCGAATAGACGACCCGTGAGACATCGGCGTTAGCGACAGTTCCCGAAAGACGCTGCTGAGGCGAGATCCGGATCGGGCGGCTGGTGCCCGGAATGTAGATCCACATATTGTCTTCGACGCTCAGCAGGACCCGCCCGGCTTGATCGGGCGGGTCACTGAAGACCACGAGACTTTTCTCGGAATCCTTGACCCGAACGCGAAGGGCGCTGGTGTCTACCTCGTCGTCGCTTCTCGATTCCACTTCGAGACTGAATACGAAGTCGGTGTCGGGGGCTCTGATTTCGTCGACTTCTTCCAGGATCACGTTCGGGTCCGGCAAGCCGGAGTCCGCTGAGGATTTCCCGGGCACTGACAGGACCGCCAGAGCCGGGGCCAGCATCAGCGCGGCCAGAGTGCGGAGGGCCGTCCCGCCAGCGGCGGCGGCCCCAGCCCCGGCCCCAGCCCCAGCCCCAGCCCGGTTCTCGGCGCGGGGACTGAAGGGCGAGCGGTTTTGTCCGGAGATATCGGTCATGAGTGCTGCAATGCCTCCACAATCCTGAGACGGGATGCCACGATGGCTGGGTAAAGAGACGAGACGACCGAGGCGCCGACGGTCAGGGCGAACGCATAGGCCACGATGCCGGGATCTATGACGATCAGTGCATCGAAGCCGACCGTTTGTCCGGGCGGCGGCGGCATCGGAATCCCGCCGGCAATATTGATGACGACGGCGAGCAGTATGCCGATGCCGATGCCGAGCAGGCCGCCGAGGATGCCAATTGCCAGACCTTCGGCCAGAAACATTCGCATGACGGACAGGCGCGGACTGCCGATGGCGCGCAGGGTGCCGATTTCCCGGATTCGTTCGAACACGGACATGCTCAGCGTATTGGCAATGCTGAACAGGACGACCAGGCTGATGATGATCGAGAAGACGCCGAAAATGCCGTTATAGAGCGCCACGACGTTCTGGTAGAAGCCGGCGATGTCTTCCCACCAGCGATACTCCAGATCCAGTCCGGTTCGGTCCATGGCATCGACGACGGCCGCGCGCGTTGCGGTTTCGTCGGCCTCGGGATCGAACAGAACCAGAAGGCTTTCGACCGCGTCGGTGTTAAGGGCTTGTTGCACCAGTGAAATCGGCAGCTTGATGAAGACACTGTCGAAGTCTTCAGAGCCGGTTCGCGCGATGCCAATGACTTCGAACTCGATGGCATTGATCACACCGTCATGGGTGGTTGTCATGATCATGACGAAGTCGCCCGGTTCCACGCCCAGGCTCTGCGCGAGTTCCTGGCCGAGAATGCCGCCTTCGGTATCGTCAGGGCCGAGCTGAAATCCGCGCGTGATCGTCTCGAAGTCGTTGAATCCGCCTTCGCGACCGGGCATCACGCCAATCACATTGGCATTGATCGTCGTTTCACCGGTACTGGCCAAGCCGGAAAAGGTAAGGCGTCGGGTCACCGTTTCCAGGGCATCGATGGAGGCGAGTTCGTCCTCGACCCGTTCGGGATCTTCGATCAGGTAATCGCCGGGATTGGCCGTTCCGTTCTCGGTGAAGCCTTCCTTGTGGATCTGCATGTGACCCAGCTGGGTTCTGATCGTCGATTCCTTCAATCCCTGGAACGAGAACTCGATGAACCCGCCGAACACCACAATTGCCGATATCCCGGAAACGATAGCTGAGAAAGTAATCAGCGTTCTTCGCTTATTTCGAAAGATATTTCGGAGCGCCAGAAATAAATTGCTCATTATGCCACCATTGCTCCGTCGTGAAGTGCCAGTCTCCGTTTCGCATAATCCTGAACCATCGGATCGTGAGTGGAGAAAATGAACGTAGTATTCATTTCTTCATTCAGGTTCGCCATCAGATCGAGGATTTCTCGACTCGTCCCGGAATCCAGTGCGGCGGTCGGTTCGTCCGCCAGTACCAGTTTCGGTGTGTTTACCAGGGCCCGCGCGATGGCGACCCGCTGCCGCTGTCCGCCGGACAGCTTTTCCGGCCGGTGCTTGACGAACCGGGCCAGCCCGACCTTTTCCAGAATGGCGGCAACCTTTTCGCGGCGCTCGCGGCGCGGGACGCCGGCGACGATCATCGGATACTCGACGTTTTCCGCCGCCGTCAGCACCGGTATGAGATTGAAGGACTGAAAGACGAAGCCGATGTTGCTGTTGCGGAGTGCCGATTGCCGCCGATCGGATTGTCCGGCCACGGGCTCCCCGAACAGCGAGACGGTGCCGCTCGTCGGCAGGTCCAGACATCCGATGATGTTGAGCAGAGTGGATTTGCCGCTGCCGGACGGCCCGGACACCACAATCCGTTCCCCTTCGGCGATGTCGAGATCGACACCATCGAGGGCACGAATCTCGGACTCGCCCATTTTGAAGATCTTTGTGACGCCGCGGAGCCTAATCATTGATTCAGGGCCTCCTGTGCCCGCTCGCCCCATTCGCTGTCCGGGGCGAGATCGATCGCGCGTTCGAGATGCGTCTCCTCCTCTTCGCGGTCGGGCGTCAGTTCGGCAATTTTCACATGGATCTGCGCGATGGCTTCGGGGGATGAGCCGATCTCTTCCTCCATCCGGTCCACCGCCATCCGGAAGTCGTCGAGGGCGATGGTGTGGCGCTCGAACATGTCGGGCAGCGAATAGCTGTGATTGGCGCGCAGCAGGCGAAGGCGGATGTTGTCGCGGTCGGCGCGGACAGCTTCGTCGATGAGGGCGATGCCCCTGTTGGCATTGCTGACGCGGGTTATGACGTTCCATGAATCGCGGGCGCGCATGGTCGTCGCGCTGCCGAGATAGGCACGGGCCATCTGGTCGTCCGGGTCGATCTCCAGGACACGCTCAAGGTATTCCTGAGCAGCCGACGGCGCGCCGCCGACTTCGATCGAGCCCAGATTGTGATGGGCGATGCCCAGCGTTCTCAGCGCGTCGAGATCGTTCGGATCTTCGGCGATCGCCGCCTCGGCGGCCTCAATGTAGGGAGCGAGCCCGTCCTGGTCCATCGTCGCATAAAGCGCCGGATCCACTGCGAGAGCCGGACCGACCGTTCCAAGCGAGGCAACCGCCAGTATGGCGGCTCCCCGGATGGCGGATTTGCATGCCGCCCTGATCGCGTTTCGCATGGTGGGTAACCCTATTCTCGTGAGCCGATGTTGAAGTCGCCGGTTACGAGCGTGTCGCGGCCGGCCTTGATTTCGCCACGGACCTTGCGCAGGTCGCCCATCTGGGTCTGGACGGCCATGCGGATGACCATCTGGTCGCCAGGAACCGCCGGCTTGCGAAGGCGCATATTGACCGCGGCAAGGAAGAACTGGCGCTGCTTGCCGCCTTCTTCGGCGACGGATTCCGGGGTGCGGCCGATAAAGGCCGCCGTCTGAACCATCGTCTCGGCCAGAAGAACGCCGGGGACGATCGGTTGACCGGGAAAATGCCCCTGGAAATACGGCTCGTTCACGGTGACGTTCTTCACCGCAACGGCGTGGTCGTCACCGACCTCGATGATCTTGTCGATCAGAAGGAACGGGTAACGATGGGGCAGCAACCGCATGATCGCCGCGGAATCGAAGATGACCTCGTTGCCGGACATCGCCGGACCCCCCTTTTAGACCCGGCCGAAGACGACGGTGCTGTTGCTGCCGCCGAAACCGAAATTGTTCGACATGGTGATCTTGACGTCGCGCTCGTGGGATTCCTGGCGGATGCCGGGGAGCGGCGGGTCGTCAGGCGTCTGGAATGTGGGCGTGCCCGGAACGAAGCCGTTGCGGATGGCGGCCAGCATGGTGACGGCCTCGATGCCGCCGGTGGCGCCGAGGCAGTGACCGTGCATCGACTTCGTCGAACTGACCGGTACCTCGTGGGCGTAGTCGCCGAACACACGATGGATGGCCCGTGCTTCGGAGGCATCGTTGTGAGGTGTGCCGGTTCCATGGCCGTTGATATAATCGAGTTGCTGCGGCTCGACCTTCGCGGCTTTCAGGGCATTGGACACGGCCGCCGCTGGGCCCTTGGCGGTCGGATCCGGCGCCGTCATGTGCTTTGCGTCCGTGCTCTGCCCGTAGCCCAGGAATTCCGCCATGGGGACGCCGCCGCGGCGTAGCATGTGTTCCTCGGATTCCAGAACGATGATGCCGGCACCTTCTCCGAGAATCAGCCCGTCGCGGTTCTTGTCGAATGGGCGGCACGCGGTCGGCGAGACGTTGCGCATGATGTTGAAACCCGCAACGGTCATCTTGGCCATGGTGTCGAAGCCACCGGTGATCACGACATCCGCGTCGCCGATGGTGATCAGGTCATGCGCATAGGCCATGGCCGAATTCGACGATGCGCAGGCGTTGGAGAAGACATAGCCGCCGCCGCCGAAACCGAATTCGTGAGCGATTCTGTTGCCGGGAACATAGAGCTGCTGATCCAGAAGCAGCGCTTTCCGGCCTTTCCCACGCTCCCGGTACGATTGATAGAACTTCTGGTAGTTGACCGATCCGCCCAGCGTCGATCCCAGGCTGACCGCCGTATAGTCGGCGTCGACATCGCCGTGGGACAGCCCGGCCATGGCCATTGCTTCCCGCGCAGCAACCACGGCCATCTTCGAGCTGCGATCCATGCGTTGCAGTTCCCGGGCGGAGAAATGCTGGTGCGGATCGAAATCCAGGGCTTCGCATCCCAGAGCGCCAGCGACTTCAGACGCGTCCATCGACTGAATCGGCCCGGCCGCATTGCGGCCAACCCTGAGTGATTCCGTAAACTCGGCAAAGTCCGTTCCGATAGAGCAGACAATGCCCGCTCCAGTGATCATTACCCGTCGCGATGACATCCACCATTCCTCCGACTGCGTGGGCCTGGCCCCCACGATTGAAGCCGCAATGCTGCCAGGAGAAACCCTTAAAAAGTGTATATATCCATCAAATTTTCCCGTTAAAGGTACTTCCGCCGACGGCTGGAAAGGCAACCTCACGTGTCTGGCGGGTCGAACTGATAGAATTTTTGCACTACCTAAGGGAAAAGCTTTTCAGACGATACACGTTTAGGTATATTCTCGCAACTTCAGATATAATTCTTATGGGTTAACACACGCTGTTGATTCGAGCATTCCGACGGAGCCGCCTGTTGAAGGCTTTCGTGATCGCTGCTCGGAATTGGAGGTGGAATGGCAAAGATCGACCTGCCCGATATCGACCTGCCGGCCTTGAGGCATCGGCCGCCATTCGTTTTCCATGACCGCATCGTCAGCCTGGATGCCGAGGCTGCGGCCGGCATTTTTCACAGCGGCGCCGAATCCGTGCACTACTGTGACGGCCGCTCGGTCGACGGTGTTGATCTGATTGAGTCACTGGCGCAGGTCGCTGGCATTCAGAACCGGTACTACTTTCCCGATCTGGGGCAGGGATATCTGGTTTCGGTCGACGATCTTGAACTGGGCGCCTCGGTGCCCCGGCCCGCTGATCTGCGCCTCTCGGTTAGGCTGGTCGAATCGCGGGGGCAATACTTCGAATACCACGGCGATGCCGAGGACGCGGCAACCGGGGCGACGGTGGCCAGCGGCCGGTTCGTGACATACCGCGCCAATCCTGTCCCGGAGTCGGCGGGTCGCACCGAATCCTGCGACGGCTGGCGGCTGCTGCATGCAGGCCATGTGGCCGAAGACCGGCAACGCGCGGAAACGCTGCGCGAGTGGGATATCAAGTCCGACGGCGCGGTCGTCCATCGCCGCTATGACCCCACCGAGACATTCTTCCTCGGGCACTTCCCGGACGAGCCCATCGTGCCGGGCATCATTCACGTCAAGGAGATGGTTCGGGCATGTGGGCACTTCCTCGGTTCGGCCCGGCTGCGCGACGGCGTGGTCGACGGTGGCCGCATCGAAAAGGTCCGCTTCAACAAGCCGGCTGGGCCGGGTGATCTGGTCGAATACAAATGCACTGTGATAGAAGGTGCAGAATCAAATGTAAAATTCCGATGTATGGCAATATCGGATCGACGAAAACTTTCAACTCTCAATATTAATGTTTTAAAAACAAATTGAGACTATAAGGCACACCGCTTCTTGCTGTAAAATTTGACGGAGATAGCACATGGCATCGCCATCTATAGACGAAATCAGCTCTGTGATTCGCGACAAAATTCTAATTGAAGGGCTCGAACTGGAGGAGATGGGATTTTCCCAAGACGAGTTGAGCGACGACATCCTGCTGCTTGACCCGTCGGGCGTAGGGCTCGATTCGGTCGATGCGCTGGAACTCGTTGTCGGCATTCGCAAGCATTTCGGAATCGATGTGGGCGAGGTCGATCAGGAATGGTTCGACGAACACTGCAAGTCGATCGGACACCTTGCCAAATTCGTGGAGCAGCAGCTCAAGGCCGGCAACGCCGGAACGGCATGACAGCCTCGTTCACATCCAGACCCGCCGGGGCGTCGCAGTTCCGGAACGGCTCGATGCCGTGACTTCCGGCGTCCGCGGGGGGTATGTGCAGAGGTGAAGTCCAAGAGAATTGGAAGGGGCGGCAGTTATGCCCAAGCGCTATTTGTTCGTAGATTGCCTGGACACGGTGGGTCGCGCTGTCGTGGACGCCGTCGCCGGGACGGCCGGTGAAGGTGCGGTTCACCGTCTGCAGGCCATGGGCCGCGATGGTGACGAACGCCCGGCAGGAGGCCTCGTCGCCGGTGCCGATATCAAGCGGGCGGCTGCCGAACACGGGCCGTTCGACGTGATCGTGATCGGACCGCCGATCGTTGACGAGTCCGAAATGATCGATGCCGACAGCCGGCCCAACGAAGCCGTGATCGAAGCGATCGACAGCGCGGCCAAGCGCAGCCTCGATATTCTTCAGGCGGCCCTGCTGGTGTCGCTGGATCGGGGCGATGCGCAGATCTGGTCTCTGGGGCTGGACGATGCGTTTGCCTATTACCTGGAAGGCATGCCCGTGGCGCCGATTGTAACCCAGACCCGGGTGTCCTGCATGCGGACCCTTTCGCGGGAATATGCACGAATGGGCGTCAGGCTGAACTCGGCGATATTTCAGCCGCCGGCGGACATGGTCTCAGCCGACGCGCTGAAAAAGGGCCGCAAGGATCTGAAGACCTATTCGATGAGGCACAAGCTGGTCGATGCCGACCGCCAGGCCTCGCTGCTGACCGGCTATCTGGCGGCCGACGCGCTTGCGCTGAACGGCGCTACGCTCTGCCTGGGTACCGGCGTAAACGAATTCAATATCTAACAGGGGCCCGCAATGCGATTCGCAGACAAAGTGGTTCTGGTAACCGGCGGGACCCGTGGCATTGGCCGATCGATCGTCGACCGGATGGCTCAGGAAGGCGCGCGCATCGCCGTCACGTATCGCCGCGATGAAGACAGCGCCCGCGCGGCGATGGCCGATCTGGAGGCGCGGGGAGTGACCGTGGATCTCATTCGCTCGGATCTGGCCGACCCTGGCGAAGCGGCGACGCTGCCGGACCGCGTGGTGGAACGGTGGGGCCGGCTCGATTGCCTGGTCAACAATGCCGGTGGCACCCATGACGGCGCGTTCGCGACGATGTCGCCGAAAGACTACGAACAGGTCATCGAGACCAATCTGACCGGAACCCTGCGGCTGTCGCTTTATGCCGCGAAGCATCTGGTCGAAACGAAGGGTTCGATGGTCATGCTGTCCTCGCTGGCCGGCGTCTTCGGCAAGGAAGGGCAGGGATCGTATTCGGCAAGCAAGGGCGGTCTCGTCGGCATGACGCGCTATCTGGCGCGGGTGTTCGGGCCTGACGGTGTCCGCGTGAACGCGGTCGCGCCGGGTTTCATCGAAACCGACATGGTGCGGGCGCTGGAGCCGGCGATGTACGAGCACGTTCTGCGCGGCACGGCGATGAAGAAAATGGGTCAGCCCGAAGATGTGGCCGGAACGGTGGCGTTCCTTGGTTCCGATGACGCGGCCTACATTTCCGGCAGCGTGATCCGAATTGACGGTGGGTTCCACAGATAGTCCGGCCAGGGGCAGCGCGATAATCCGGCGCTGGCGACAAATCAGGGAGTTCTGGGCGTGGATGCGATCAGTTTGAATACGACCGAACAGGACAGTCGCCGGCCGGTGATCACCGGCATGGGCGTTTGCAGTCCATTGGGAAATGATCTCGACAGCTTCGGCGCCGCCGTTCTCGACGGTCGTGATGCGATCGATCGCATCACGACATTCGACGCCGACAAGTTCGAAAGCCAATTGGCAGGCGCCTTTCAAGACGACACCGGACTGAACGTTTCGGAGCGCGACAAGAGCTGGATGGATCGTTGTGCCTGGTACACGCTCCATGCGCTGAAAGAGGCGCTGCAGCGTGCGGATTTCGATCCGGACGCCATGGCACCGGAACGGATTTCCGTGGCGCTGGGTACCTCGCATAGCGGTCTCGTGCGAACTGAAGACGTCGCCCAGGCCATCGTCGACAAGCGACTGGAAGACAGCGATCCGCGCCATGCCCTGGCGACGCTGATTTCTCATGTCAGCGCCGTGGTCTGTCATGCGACCGGCGCGCGCGGCGAGCGGGTCACCATTTCTTCGGCATGCGCATCGTCGAACAACGCGCTTGGCGTCGCGGCCGACCTGATCCGGGACGGCCGCGCCGATGTGGTGATTTCCGGCGGCGCCGATACCGTTTCTCTTTGCGTCATGGCCGGCTTCAACTCCCTGAGAGCGCACAGCCCGGAGAAGAACGCACCGTTCAGCACGCCGGTCGGTCTTAATGTCGGCGAGGGCGCCGGCGTTGTTGTGGTGGAAAGTCTGGCCCACGCCCAACGGCGCGGCGCCACCCCGGTTGCCGAGATCCTTGGCTACGGTCTTTCCGGTGATGCGCACCACATCACCGCACCGGACGATACCGGCGACGGCGCCGAACGGTGCATGCGCGAGGCGCTGTGGCAAGCCAATATGGCGCCGTCGATGATCGACTACATCTCGGCCCATGGAACCGGCACCGAAGCCAACGACGCCGCCGAGGCCAAGGCGTGTCTGCGGGTGTTTGGCAGCGACGTGCCAGTCAGTTCGTCGAAGTCGTTTCTGGGGCACACCCTGGGCGCGAGCGGTATCCTCGAAATCCTGGTTACGCTGCTTTGTGCGGAACGGAATCTGATCGCGCCGACGATGAATTTCCGCGGTCCGCGGCCGGGCTGCCCGGAACTCGATTTCGTTCCGAACGTGGCGCGGGAAGGTGCGGTAAGAACCTTCATCTGTAACAATTACGGCTTTGGCGGCAACAATTCCTCGGTGGTCCTGACCCGCGACGTCGCGAAATACGAGGTTCGCCCGATCGAGAGTCACGATGTGGCCATTACCGGTGTCGGCGTGGTGAGCGCGCTGGGCCATGACGCCGATACCGTCTTCAATGCCCTGCTAGAAGGACGATCGGCGCTGCAATTGAGCAACGAGCACGAGGCGTGGGTCGGACTGACGCCGAAGCTTGCGTTCACGGATCCGGACTTCAAACTGTTCCGCCGCAGTTCGCCGATGATCAAGTTCGCCATCCACTCGACGGCCGAAGCGATCGGCGGCGACCGCGATCTGATCCGCGGCAACAGCCAGGCCGGACTGATCCTGGGGATCAACAACTCCGCCCAGAAGAGTACCGAAAAATATCTGGAGTCGGTATTCGTCGACGATCCCAGTCTGGCCAGTGCTCACCATTTTCCGATGACCACGATGAATGCGGCCGGTGGTCAGACCTCGATCATCTTCAAGGTCAAGGGCTATACGACGACCGTGTGCGGCGGATTCTCGGGCATTCACTATAGCCACGACCTGCTTGCCCAGGGTCGGCAGGACATCATGCTGACCGGTGGCTCCGACGAGGCCACGCCGACGCTGACCGAAGTCCTGAAGCACGTGAACCTTGCAACGGCCGAGAAGGCGTCCGTGTTCGGCACCGACGGTTTCGGCGTCAATTTCGGCGAGGCGGGGGCGTCGCTGAAGCTTGAGCGGGTTGAGCACGCGGCCGGCCGTGGCGCGCGGATCCTGGCACGAATTCTGGGGACGGCACAGGGCCAGGATGCCGGTCTCAATCTCTGCCGGCCGGACGGCCGCGGCCTTGCCGACGTCATTCGCACCGCGCTCGGCCGCTCAAGGGCCGAGGCGAGCGATATCGAGGCGATCGTGGCCTTCGGCGTCGGCAGCCGTCACACGGTTATGGCGGAAGGGCGAGCGGTTGCGGCCGTGTTCGGCGAACAGGCGCCGCCGATCACGGCTCTGACCGGAGCTGCCGGCTACGCGCCGTCCGCGCTCCCGGCGCTGACGCTGGGCATGGCCGCCCAGGCGGTGTCGCGCGGCGTGATGTTCGGCTGCGTCGGTGCGGCGGCCGATGTGCCGGGTATTCTGCGCGAGCCTGTGGCCCTGTCTGCCGGGGCCCGTGTTCTGGTCATCGGCACCGATCCGACAGGCGTGCACAGCGCCACGGTACTTGCACGCTGAGGAGGGCCCGATGTCCACAACGCCGGTCGGAACCAGCTACTACAAGGTTTGCTTCGGCGATACCGACGCTGGCGGTGTCGTCTATCATGCGCGCTATTTCGAGATGGCGGAGCGTGGACGCAACGCCTTGATGGAGGAATTCGGCGTCCCGGTGGGGCCCCTGTTCGATGATCGGGAAATCGCCCTGGTGCTGCGGCGCGCTTCGCTGGAGTTCATCAAATTTGCCCGGTACGACGAGAATCTGAGGCTGGAGACGGGCATCCTGAAAACCAACCCCGCCCGGACCCGCTGGAGGACGTCGATATTCAATGCACGGACGCTGCTGTGCAAAGTGGACGTCGAGATCGTGTGCATCGACCGTAAATCGAAGACGCTGATCCCGGCGCCGAGCGATCTTGCCGACGTCTTTCAGCGTTTGCCGGAAGCGCGGCCCTGAACAGGGTCCAGGAAGCCGTCGGGGGCCGGTCGTAGTCCGGTCGTAATCCCGGGGCAGGGGGAATGACGGACAGGAAAGGGCACTGGCCCGAATTTGTCGGCGCCCGCCATCATTGCTGCAGGAGGATACACGTTTTGCTAGAAGGAAAGACCGCAATTGTAACCGGGAGTTCGCGGGGTATCGGCCGGTCTACCGCCCTCCTGTTTGCCCGAAACGGTGCCCGGGTGGTGATCAATCACACCCGACCGGGGGATGCGATCGATGAAACCCGGGCAGAGCTCGATGCCGCGGGGGCGGAATATATCGTCTGCCAGGGTGACATCTCGGACGTCGCTTTCGTCAAGGACATGGTCGCAAAAACCGCCAGCACGTTCGGCAGCGTCGATATTCTGATCAATAACGCGGGCATCACGCGCGATCGGCCCACGATGCTGATGACCGACGATGACTGGTACGACGTGCTGACGAAGAATCTCAGTTCGGCCTTTCTGTGCTCGCGCGAAGTGCTGCGCCCGATGATGCGTCAGAAGGATGGCCGGATCGTTATGGTGAGTTCGGTCACGGCTGCATCCGGCCGGGTCGGACAGGTCAACTACGGGGCCGCCAAATCGGGCATGAACGGCATGATGCGGTCCCTCGCGCGCGAGGTCGGGCGCTATCAGATCCGCGTCAACTCGATGCTGGTCGGCATCACCGAGACCGATATGACCAAGCAGCTCCCCAAGGACATGGTCGTCGACCTCAAGAAGGGGCTTGCC
Source organism: Fodinicurvata sp. EGI_FJ10296 (assembly GCF_040712075.1). Classification (NCBI taxonomy): domain Bacteria; kingdom Pseudomonadati; phylum Pseudomonadota; class Alphaproteobacteria; order Rhodospirillales; family Rhodovibrionaceae; genus Fodinicurvata; species Fodinicurvata sp. EGI_FJ10296. Next base: position 192,121 of record NZ_JBFCVL010000004.1, on the reverse strand, counting down.
CTGCAGCGTTTCGCTGAACCCGAGGAAATCGCCAACGTGGCGCTTTTTCTGGCGTCGGATATGTCGAGCTTCGTCACCGGCGCGGAATTTTTGATAACTGGTGGAGGATATATGTGATGGCCGAAGCGCGGATTGACCTTGCGCGCGCAAAGGCGCGCGAACGCCGTGAGATGCTTGAGCGTCTCAAAGGCGTTCTCATTGACCAGCTCATGCTGTCGTTCGATCCCGATGAAATCGCGGATGATACGGGCCTGTTCGGTGCCGGTCTGGGACTGGACTCCGTCGATGCTCTGGAAGTGATCTTTTGTGTCGAGAATGAATTCGGTATTCGAACGGACAATGACGACATGCTGGCCTTTCGAACGCTGAATACCGTTATCGATCTGGTTGAAGAGCGGTCGGAGGCCTGAATCATGACAAGCACATACTCAGTAGTACGCGACGGTGTAGCCTTCATCAATTTCAAGGATGAAGGCAGATTTGAAATCAGTGGTTCCGATGCTACCGCCTTTATGAATGGTCTCGTGTCGAAGGATCTGGAGGCGCTGGAGGAACTGCGGACGGTTCAGACACTTTTCCTCAATGACGCCGGAGAGGTCATTTCGATCGCCTGGGTCATGGTCGACCGCGACCGACTGGTCATTCTGACCGAACCGGCCGACCGCGACCTGCTTCGCGATCATCTTCAGGCGAAGCTTGCCGAAGCCGGTGGCCTCGACGTGACGGTTTCCGATCTTGGCGAAACCATGCAGAGCCTGGCGCTCATGGGGCCGTCGGCGCAGAAGCTTGCCACAGATGCCGTCCATGAGGACATCATCGGTCTTTCGTTCCTCAGCTTCGATCAGTACGACGAAATCGATGCACTGGTGATGCGCGTCGGCTATGTCGGCGAATACGAATATCGCATTCTGGTTCCGCAGGGCGATGAGACGGTCGAAAAGAAGATCCGGGAAGCCGGCGCGGAAATCGGGCTGGAAGAGATCGACCCTGCCGGTCTGGCGCCGCTGATGCTCGAAATGCGCCAGATCACGCGCTCGCGCGATCTGAACGGCGTGTCGCCGATTGAAGCCGGTCTTCATGAGATGATCGATTTCAAGAAAGAAGAATTTATCGGCCGAGATGCCGTGCTGGCGATGAAGGACAACATCGAGCGCCGCCTGATGACCGTTGTCATCCCGGGCCCGAAGATCGCCGCTTTCGATCCCGAGGTCCGCATCGACGATGATGTCGTTGGCCGGGTCGTGTCGCATGACTATTCCGAGGGCATGGAATCGATGCTGGTGCATTGCGTGGTCAACAGCGACGTCGCGGCCGTCGGTGTGACCTATGACCTGTACGACGGGTCGGGTGCTCTCGTTGCCGGTACGGCGCAATCGGCGCCGCTGCTGCTGACGAAAACGATCAAGGGCGTCACCTGAGCAAGCGGCGGGCCGGCCATCCGGCCCGCCGCGCTTTCGTTCCGTTTACGAATGTTTTCCGTTCACCGGCACCGGCTCTGGCAAACGACCAATGGAGACAAGTGCATGTCGGCGCAATCCGAAGCCGTAACCGATTCCCCGGAAGAAACCGATCTGCCGCTGGCAGCGTCTGTCAACATGATGCTGGCGTCTATGGTCGCAATCGTTCTCGCCTTTACGCTGGCGATCTTCACGCCGCCGATATTCGGCTTGACGGCCTGCGTTGCCATCTACGGGCTCGTCGTTGCGCAGGAAATCCGGAACGGCGTGTTCGCGCCGACCTCCATTACCGTTCTCGTCGTCTATGCGGGCTTTGCCAGTCTTGTCTGGATAGGAATCGATCCCGACACATGGTTGCACCAATTGGCCCTGGTGTTGTTCGGGGCACTGACGATTGTGACAGGGACAATGCTGGCATTCGGCAAGCCTTTCACGATGGTCTATTCGCGCAGTAGTGGCATGAAGTCGCTTCATTGGTTCGGCAGTTCATTCTGGGTGGCCGCATTTGCTTTGGCGGCCTTTACAGCCTACTATTTCCGTCCCTCGGTCTGGTTCGTGTTGGCGCCGCTGATCATCATCATGATGGCGGTCATGTCGGTCATCATTACCAACTTCTTTTATTTCGGTCCGCGGCATGTGCGCGAACGCCGGTTCCAAATCGGCGAGCTGACCTTCGAGGAAATGGCGCCGACCGAGGAAAATCTCAGCCGCTTCTTCGAGATCGTTGCCGGCGAGTTCTGGCAGGTTGCGTCCAAAGACAAGAGCAACCGCGCCAAGGGCATCACCAAGGCCGATCTGCACGAAAAATTCCTGATCCATGACTCCGAGTTCAGGAAGTACAACACCTATTTTCGGGCCATGAATGGTGAAGAAACAGTCGGCGTCGTCTGCTTCCACCACGATAATAAAGATGTCGGGCTGCCTGTCGAAAGTGGAACCAAGATTTCATTCGACGCGCTGAGGCGACGCGGCAAGGTCGCAGAAATGGACCTCATCGGCGTTATTGAGAAATACCGGATGCGCAACGACGCGTTCGTAGGCCTCGTCAAATGCGGCCTGGATCTGGCGCACGATCTCGGGATCGATTTTCTTGCCATCGAATCTTTCCCCACGCGGCAGGGGCTCTACAAGAAAGTCGGCTTCGTCAATGTCACCGACGAGCCGCGTCTGTCCAGCGTCGATCAGTACGGCTACATCCTGCCGATGCGGCCAATGGTCGTAAACATGGGCGCCACACTCGCGACAGCGGCAGAGGATCGGAGCCTTTCCACCGATGCACTGGGCGAAAGCCTCAACATGTATCTGGCCGAACGCGCCGCAAAGAGAATGGTCCTGAAGCATATGTTCTCGTTTCGCAAGGAACCAATATGGGAAATGGGCCCCGACGAATTGAAGAATGCGGTCGCGCTGACCGGATGATCTTCGACTGATTTCAGAAATTCTTGATAAAGAAGAAGGAATCCCATGAGCAATAACGATCTGGTTATTACGGGTATCGGTGCGATCGGGCCGTTCGGTATTGGACGCGAGGCGCTTCGGGAAACCGTCTATGGCGGCCGCAAATGCCTGACCAAGCTGGATGAGCATTATTACAAGGGGTGGGCGGCCAAGGTTCCGCCGTTCAAGGTTCAGGATCACGTGCGGTCGACCCAGGCGCAGCGTGCGCCCCTGATTTCGCGGCTGGCAATCACGGCGACGGCACTGGCAATCCAGGACGCCGAACTCGACACCCGGACCGACTACAAGGATCGGCTGGCCGTCATCTATGTCACCGGACACGGCCCGTCGATCACGGCGAACCAGATGCAGGAAAGCATCTATCAAAGCGGTCTGGGATCGGTGAAGCCGCGCCTGTTTCAGGAGGGCGTCTATAACGCGCCCGTCAGCCTGATCAGCATTCACTATGGCATCCGCAGCCCGGTGCTCGTCTGCTCCATGGGCAGTGCATCCGGTCCCTATGGCCTGAAGATGGTTCAGGACTACATGGCGCGGGAAGACATCGATTGCGTCGTGCTGGTTTCCGCCGACGAGATGGCCAGTGTGTTCGGTGAAGGTCTGGAGCAGTTCGGTCTGCTGTCGCCGAACGACGGCGGCGAGGCCTGCATGCGGCCGTTCGACAAGCGAATGAACGGCCGCCTGACGGGCGAGGGCGGGGCCGCGCTGGTCATCGAACGCCGCAGTTCGGCCGAAGAGCGCAGCCGTCGGCCCTATGGGCGGATTCTGGGCGCTTCATCCGGCATGGACGGTCACGACGTCGGCTTCGATGCGCCGACCGGCGACGGGCTCCGCCGTGCCATTCGCAAGACCTTCAAGCGCACCGATTGCGGGCCGTCGGATGTCGTCGGCCTCTTCTCCGGCGCAATGGCCAATCCGCATGACGACAAACTCGAAGCGGCCGTGCTGTCGGAAACCTTCGACGGATCGGGCGGTATTCCGCCGGTCACGTCGACCCGCCCGACGCTGGCGGATGCCGTCGGTCCGGCGGCTTTGTTCGATACCATTCTGGCCCTGGATGCGCTGAACGAGGAAAAACTGCCCGGCGTGCCCGACTGGGAAGGGCCGTACGAGGGTTGCGAGAACGTGCCGATGGCGGTCGGCCCGACGGCGATCAGGGATGGCAGTGCCGTCATGATCACGGCGATGGCCTTCCACGGCAATTACTCGGCCGCATTGATCGGGCGGGCCTGACGTCATGGCGCCCCCAAGCCGAAAAATCGCGTTTCTCTTCCCCGGTCAGGGCGCGCAGGCCAAGGGCGTTGCCTCAGCCTATCGCGAAGCGTTCGCCGGTATCGCTGAACGGTTCGAGCAGGCGGCATCGATCACGGGGATCGATGTCGATCTGCTGACGGGTGACCGGGCGCCGGATGTTGCCGATGCCACGGATATCGTGCAGCCGGCGATCTTTACGCTGAGCACGGCGATCGCCGCCGAACTGGCGGCCGCAGGCGTGCGGCCGGCGGTTGCCGCCGGTCACAGTCTGGGTGAATTGTCGGCGTTGACGGCCGCCGGGGCCCTGAGTTTCGAACAGGGCGTCGCCCTTGTCGCGCTTCGCGGGCGGCTGATGCGCGAGGCTGGCGACCGTGATCCCGGTACCATGAGTTCGGTCATGGGGCTGGATGAGGCCGAGATCGATGCCGTTCTCGGGGACCTGAACGAAGCGGTCTGGCCCGCCAACCTGAATGGCGGTGGGCAGATCGTCATTTCCGGCCGCGTGGACGCTGTCGCCCGCGCGGGTGAAGCGTTGCAGAGCCGGGGCGGCGCCATCCGGCCGCTTTCGGTCAGCGGGTCGTTCCACACACCGCTGCTGGCCGAGGCGGGGGAGACGTTTGCCCGGGCGGTGACGGAGATTGAGGTCGCGGATCCGTCATATCCGGTGATATCGAACATTACCGCCGAACCACTGACGACGGCGGCCGACATTCGCGCGGAGCTGGCCGCTCATATGACGTCACGGGTCCGGTGGGGTGACAGCGTCGAGGCAATGCGGGATGCCGGTATCGATACTTTCGTCGAGGTCGGGCCGGGTAAGGTGCTGAGCGGCCTGGCCATGCGCATCGACAGGAACCTGCGCCCCCACAATACCCAGTCGGTGGCGTTCTTCCAGAGGACGCTCGAACAGATTGGGCCTGAATGATGACGGAAACCAGCGGGGTCGCGTCCTTCGACAACGTGAGCAAACGCTACGGAGACGTGACCGCGCTGGACGGTATCGATCTGACCATCCAGTCGGGGCAGGTGACGGCGCTGCTGGGTCCGAACGGGGCCGGCAAGACAACGGCGCTGGAATTGCTGGTCGGGCTGCGCGGCGCTGACCATGGCACCGTGTCGTTGTTCGGCGGCGATCCGCGTCTGGCGGCGTCACGCCGACGGGTCGGCGTGACGCCCCAGCAAACGGATTTTCCGCCGGGGGCTACGCCGCGCGAGATCCTTCACCTCGTCGCCTGTCACTACTCCAGCCCGATCGGACCCGGGACACTGATGCGCCGGCTCGGTCTGACAGACGTGGCGGATCGGCCCAGCGGCGGTTTCAGCGGCGGCCAGAAGCGGCTGTTGGCGCTCGGCTGCGCCTTTATCGGCAATCCGGATCTCGTGGTTCTCGACGAGCCCACCACGGCACTGGATGTCGGCGTCCGGCGCGACGTCTGGGCGGAAATCGCGCGGCAGGCCGGGGCCGGACGGGCCGTCCTGCTCACCACTCACGCCCTTGAGGAGGCCGAGGCGCTGGCCGACCGGATCGTCGTCTTCCGGTCGGGCCGGATCATCGCCGACGGCACGGTTGCGGAAATCGCCGCCCGCGCCGGTGCGCGCCGCATATCCTTTCTGGCGGACCACTCCCCCGACCTCGACGGCATCGGCAGCGTGTCGGTCGATGGTGCGCGACATGACGTGCTGACGACGGATTCCGACGAGGCGGTCCGCCGTCTGGTCGCCTCCGGCGTCTCATTCCGCGATCTGGAAGTTGCCAGAGCCAGCCTGGAGGAAGCCTTTCTGTCGCTGACCGGCCAGGGGTCCTGACAGGGTCGCCGGCCGCCCGGACCCATAATCCTCAAGCCCCATAATCCTTAAGCCGCGAACGAACTGGGACAAGCGCGCCATGAAATCGATCCCGATCCCGTCGCTGAAGCTGACGCTCGCCTTCGTTCGCCTTGAACTGATGGATGTGGTGCGTCATCCCGCCTATCTGTTTCCGACGGCGGTTCTGCCGCTGATGCTGTTCGTGTTCTTCGGCGTGCCCAACGCCGGCACACCTGCCGAAGCCGGGTTCATGCTCGGCTCGTTTTCGGTCTTTGCCGTTCTGGGCGTAGCGTTCCATCAGTTCGGTGTGGGCATCGCGCAGGACCGGGCGACGCCGTGGCAGCGCTATCTGCGGACGTTACCGGCTTCTCCCGTCAGCCAGTTCGTCGCCCGCATCGCCGCCGCCATTCTGGTCGCGGCGGTCGGCGTCACCATTCTGGCCGTGGTGGCCGTGGCGACAACGCCGCTGGCATTTTCGCTTGGCCAGTGGGTGCTGCTGGCCGCCGCGCTGACGCTGGGGGCTGTGCCCTTCGCCGTCGCCGGGATCGCCCTGGGCTATTGGACGAGCGCGAAATCAGCGATCGCGATGGCCAATGTCATCTATCTGCCGCTGTCCTATCTAGGTGGGCTCTGGGTGCCGCCGATGGATCTGCCAGCGTTCGTCCAGCAGATTTCGATCTTCATGCCCTCGCGTATGGTTGCCGAACTGGTCTGGCCGATCCCGTTCGGTTTTCCGGTCGGGTGGTATCCGTTCGCGGGGCTGGCGGTGTTCTTCTTTCTGTTCAGCCTGCTGGCGTGGTGGGGCTATGCGCGCGAGGAACAGCGCCAGTTCCGATAATTGCCCAGGTATGGGGGAACCAGCGGTTCATCCCAGCAGGCCGAGGTCGTCGAAGACGGGCAACAGCGCATCGTAGCCGGCGACCACGAGTGCCGCGCCGGCCGTCAGCAGGGCTTCGCCGTGGCCCGGCGGCGTATGGGATCCGCCGGCGAAACCGATGACCGGCAGCCCGGCCTGGTGCGCGGCCGTGACGCCCGCGACACTGTCTTCGACCACGACCGTGTCGTCCCGGCGGCCGCCCAGCGATTCGAAGGCAAGATTGTAAATGTCGGGGGCGGGTTTCGGCCGGCTGACCCGTTCGGCGGCAAAGATCGTCGCCGGGTCGAAATATCCGGCCAGTCCGGCCTTGTCCAGAGAGGCCCTGACCCGGTCCGCGCCGCTGTTCGATGCGATACCCCGCGCGCCGGTCATGCGTGACAGGAACGCAGCCGCACCCTCGATCTCCGTTACCTCCGACCGCAGGGCCAGATCGATGGCGTCTTCAACGGCGATGACAAATCCCGGCGGCAGTGTGACGCCTGCCTCGTCGGCCAGCGTGGCGACCATTTCCGGTGTCGTCCGGCCGGTAAAGCGCTGTGCCAGATCGACTTCGTCGGTGGCGACACCCAGCGCGCCCAATTCACGCCCAACCACCATATTTGCCAGCCATTCGCTGTCGACCAGCACACCATCACAATCAAAGATCGCCAGTCGCGCGCGGTCGGGCAGGGATGTCTCAAAGGTCATTGTTCGCCGGATTCCTCTTCGTCAGGGCGGCACGCGGGTCGGATGATGGAGCGTGCCGATCGGTTCCCGGCGATACTGCCCGGTCGGCGGCGAGGGTCAACCCGTTTTAAGCGCCCGATCCCATTCCTGCCGGATTTCCGCATTCGGTTCGGCGTCGCGGCGCCGGCCGGCCTCGGCGGCGATCTCGGCACTGTCGGCGAGCTGCGAGAAAGCCCAGACGGCCATTGCCCGCACCAGCGTGGAGGAATCCGACAGACGCTCCCGCACCGTGGGCAGCAATGCCGGCATGGCGCTGTTGCCGATCGCGATCATGACATTGCGCACGAAGCGGTCCCGTCCGATCCGCTTGACCGGCGAGTTTCGAAACACGTCGCGAAATCCGGCATCGTCAAGATCGGCCAGATCGGCCAGTCGCGGGGCGCTCAATTCGACGCGCGGGAGAAAATCGTTCTCGTTGGTCCTGCTGGCGAACTTGTTCCACGGGCAGACCGCCAGGCAGTCGTCGCAGCCATAGATGCGGTTGCCCATGGGCGCGCGCAGCGCCTCCGGGATATGCCCCTTGTGCTCGATCGTCAGATACGAGATGCAGCGGGTGGCGTCGAGTCGGTAGGGCGCTGGAAACGCATCGGTCGGGCAGACTGACAGGCAGCGGTTGCAGGATCCGCAGTGATCGGGCTCCTGTTCGTCGGGCGGCAGATCGATGTCCAGAAACATTTCGCCCAGGAAGAACCACGAGCCGAGCCGTCGAGAGACCAGGTTGGTATGCTTGCCGGTCCAGCCAAGGCCGGCGCGTTCCGCGATCGGCTTTTCCATGACCGGCGCGGTATCGACGAAGACCTTCAAGGGACGGCCGGTGCGGGCGGCATAAGCGCGCGCCAGTGCCTTCAGACGTTTCTTCATGGTGTCGTGATAGTCGCGATTGCGGGCGTATACCGACACGGCACCGCGCGATTTCTGTTCCAGCAGCGTCATCGGGTCGTCGGCCGGACCATAGTTGATCGCCACCGACATTACAGTCCGCGCATCGCCCCAAAGCGTGCGCGGCTCTGCGCGGCGGTCTGCGGTTTCGGCCAGCCATCCCATATCGCCGTGGTAGCCAGCCGCCAGAAACCCGTCGAGACGCTCGCGCAGCCCCTCGAACGCATCAGCGGGAGCGAATCCGACGGCATCGAACCCGATTTCCAGCGCTTGGCTGCGCAGCCACGACCGCAGGCCGGCCGGGCTGCCGGTGTCGTCGGTAGTAGGATCGGCGACTGTCATCGCTGCGGCTTTCAATAACCTGGGGGCCGGGTCATCGCCGGTCGGGTCGAGCTCTGTCGAATGGCGGCCGGACCCGTACCGGAACAGACCTATAGCCGGTCTATATCGCCGCGGAGCCACCCATCAGCCATCATCGCCGTCGCGTCACCGAACCGACCTTGTTCGATCGATGCGCGCATCTCGGCCATTATATCCTGATAGTACCTAATATTATGCCAGGTCATAAGTATTGCACCCAAAATTTCCCCGCACCGATTCAGATGGTGAAGATAGGCGCGGCTGAATCGGGTGCAAGCGGGGCAACCGCAGGCTGCATCCAGAGGGCGCGGGTCGTCCTGGTGGCGGGCATTGCGGATGTTGATCTTGCCGTGCCGGGTGAACGCCTGGCCCGTTCGCCCCGAGCGGGTCGGCATGACGCAGTCGAACATATCAACACCGCGCCCGACCGCCCCGACCAGATCGGCCGGCGTGCCGACCCCCATCAGATAGCGTGGGCGGTCGGCGGGCAGAAAGCCGACAGTGGCATCCAGAACGCGGAACATCTCCTCCTGCCCCTCGCCGACAGCCAATCCGCCAATCGCATAGCCGTCGAAGCCGATGGCGGTCAGCGCCTCGGCACTTTCGCGACGAAGGTCGTCATAGACGCTGCCCTGAACGATGCCGAACAGCGCATGACCGGGCCGCACCTGAAACGCGTCCTTGCTGCGCAAGGCCCAGCGCATCGACAGGCGCATGCTGTCCGCTGCCGTCGCCCAGGGCGCCGGGTGGGCGGTGCATTCGTCCAGCGCCATGGTGATGGTGCTGCCGAGCGCGTGCTGAATGCCGATCGACGATTCGGGCGAAAGATGGTGCCGGCTGCCATCCAGATGAGACTGAAACGTCACGCCGTCTTCGGACATCCGGCGCAGCGCCGCCAGCGACATGACCTGAAAACCGCCGGAGTCGGTCAGTACCGGCCCCTTCCAGTCCATCATCCGGCGCAGGCCGCCCAGACGCTCGACCCGGTCTGCGCCCGGACGCAGCATCAGGTGATAGGTATTGCCCAGAACGATCTGGGCGCCGGTATCCGCCACGTTTTCCGGCAGCATGCCCTTGACCGTGCCCGCGGTGCCGACGGGCATGAAGGCCGGCGTATCGACCGGGCCATGGGCGGTGGAAATCCGGCCGCGCCGTGCCGCGCCATCGGTTGCGAACAGATCGTATTTGAACGCTGTCTGCGGGTCGTCAGTTATGTGGGGGGCGGTGATGTCGGCTTCACTCATATTGGGTACCGTTTCCTGAGGCGGGAGCCGACGGATCGAGCAGGCAGGCGTCGCCATAGCTGTAGAATCTGTAGCCGGTGTCGACGGCATGGGCATAAGCCGCCTTCATACGCTCGGTTCCGCTGAACGCGCATACCAGCATGAACAGAGTCGAGCGCGGCAGATGGAAATTGGTCATCAGCCGGTCGACGGCGCGAAACCGGTAACCCGGCGTGATGAAGATGTCGGTGTCGCCCGCAAAGGCCCGGATCTCACCGTTCGGCGCCGCTGCCGATTCCAGGAGGCGCAGGCTGGTCGTGCCAACGGCGACGATCCGGCGGCCGGCGGCCTTTGCCTGGTTCAGCCGGTCCGCGACCTCGGCCGGGATCTCGCCGGTTTCGCTGTGCATCGCGTGGTCGTCGGTATCCTCGACCTTGACCGGCTGGAACGTGCCGGCGCCGACATGCAGCGTGACGAAAGCCCGTTCGACCCCGGCCGCGTCCAGGGCCGCCAGCAGATCGGGCGTAAAGTGCAGACCGGCGGTCGGCGCGGCGACGGCGCCGTCGCGTGCCGCATAAACGGTCTGATAGCGGTCACGATCATCGGTTTCGGCCCGGCCGCCGCGAATATAGGGCGGCAGCGGCATCGCGCCCAGTGCCTCGATCGCCGCCGTGACGGGGCCATCGGCGCATTGGAAGGTCAGCGCGATCATGCCGTCGGCCGCCTTGTCGTCGACCGATGCCGTCAAACGGTCGCCGAAGTCGACGCGGTCGCCAACGCGAAGGCGCTTGCCCGGCTTCGCCAGGACAGACCACCGGTCGCCGCCGAGATTGCGCATCAGCGTCACCGATACCGACACCTCGTCACGTTTGCCGGACAGGCGGGCAGGGATGACGCGCGTGTCGTTGAAGACCATCACGTCGCCGGGCGCCATCAGCCCGGGCAGATCGTGCACCGACCGGTCGATCAGGGCGTCCGGTGCGACATGCAGCAGACGCGCCGCATCGCGCGGTTCGCAGGGGCGCTGCGCGATGCGGTCCTCGGGCAACGTGAAATCGAAATCCGCGACCTTCATCCGTGTCGTCCGCGTGTCTTCGGAACGCCCGTATGCGGAGCGACGGTCACGCCGACGGCATCGAGGCGGGACGGGTCAGCGGCATCATGGCCCGGAACGGGATCAGGAAGAGCAGGGCCAGGACCACCTTGACGGCGAAATCACCCGCAATCAGCGTGACCAGTGGCAGGCCGGCGCCAGCGAAGGCCAGGGTGAAGAACAGCAGCGTATCGACGAACGACGCGACGACCGACCCCAGGAGAGGGGCTTTCCACCACACGGTATTCCGCAGCTTGTCGAAGATATAGGTATCGAGCAGCTGGGCAACCAGGAACGCGCAGCCGGACGCCATTGCGATGCGCGGTGTCGCCAGATAGATCGACAGCACTACCGCCAGGGCGAAACCGACATAGACGACCTGGCGGGCCTTTGCCGGTCCATAGGCCCGGTTGGTGAGATCGTTGACCAGAAAAGCCAGTGGATAGGTCAGCGCGCCCCAGGTGAGCCAGTCATTGATCGGATACTGGACGAGAAAATTCGATGCCGCGACCAATCCGGCCATACTCGACAATGCGATTGCGAGTCCGATCGCCATGATGCTCAAATCCTCGTGCTGATTCCGGCGGAACTGGTAATGACCTTCGAGAGGCGCGAGCCCATGCGACCGTCAGCTGTTGCGGCGCGGCTCGCGCGCGTTGTACCGAAAACTGCCGCGGGGGGGAAGGGCCGATTTTCCCGTTCCGGCTACTGCAGCAAGGTCCCGGAGAAAGATAAAAAGGAAGCGAAATGACGGAAATCGACAGACTGTCGGCGGTGGAACTGAGGCATCGGATCGCAGCGGGGCGTGTTTCGGCGTCGGATGCGCTGGAGGCCGCCGCCGACCGGATCGCGCTGCGCAATCCGGCTGTCAACGCCATGGTCACACTGTGCCTGGACCGTGCCCGTCAGGAAGCAGGGGCCGCAGACGACGCCGTCGCCGCCGGCCGGAAACTGGGACCGCTGCACGGCGTGCCGTTCGCGGTCAAGGATCTGAACGAGACCGAAGGGGTGCGGACGACCTGGGGTTCGCTTGAGTACAAGGACCACGTTCCCCGCCGCGATTGCGGCCTTGTAGCAAGGATGCGGGCCGCCGGTGCTATTCTGGTCGGCAAGTCGAACACGCCGGAATTCGGCGCCGGGGCCAATACGCGCAACGCCGTGTTCGGCGCGACGGTCAATCCGCTGGATACGACCAGGACCTGCGCTGGGTCGTCGGGCGGATCGGCGGTGGCCCTGGCAACCCGGATGGTGCCGCTGGCCACCGGGTCGGACACGGGCGGATCGCTGCGGGTTCCGGCGGCCTTCAGCGGTGTGGTCGGTGTGCGGCCAACACCGGGGCTGGTCGCGGACGAGGGACGGGGCAACGGCTGGACGACCTTCGCGGTCGAAGGGCCCATGGCGCGGACCGTGGGTGACGCGGCACTGATGCTGTCGGTTCTGGCCGCCGACGACCCGCGCGATCCGATGGCCGGGCCGGTCGACCGCCGCGATCTTGCCGACGCCCGGCCCGCCGACCTCAATGCTCTGCGCGTAGCCGCAAGCGCGGATCTGGGCATCGCGCCGGTGGACGACGATATTCGCGCGGCTTTCGACGGAGCCGTCGACGCGCTGGCGCCCGCCGTTGCGTCCGTCCGGCGCACCGATCCGCCCCTGGCCGATGCCCATCGGGTATTCGACGTTCTTCGGGCTCAGGCCTTTGTCGGTAGCTACAAGGCGATTTACGACCGCAATCCCGACGCACTGGGCCCCAATGTCCGCACGAATGTCGAGATGGGGTTGAGCATGACGCTGGTCGATGCGGCCGACGCCCATGCGCGCCACGTCCGTCTCTATCGCCGGTTCGTTGACTTCCTGGACGATCACGACGTGCTGATCTGTCCCGCAGCGCCCGTGTCGCCCTTTCCGGTGGATGAATGGTATCCGGCTGCCGTCGGCGGTCAGGCCATGGATGTCTATTACCGCTGGATCGCCCTGGCCTATGCCCTGACGCTGACGGCACATCCCGTGGTCGTCGTGCCATGCGGGACCGATCGCCATGGGCTGCCATTCGGCATTCAGATCTGCGGCAAACGGGGCAGGGATGCGGACGTGCTGCGCATTGCCGCAGCGATCGAGGCGCGTTTCGCGACTGTGACCGGTTTTGCGCCGGCCCGGGCCGCGGAAGACGTCTGACGCGATCGGCCGCGACCGGATCCTACTCCCCGAAGAAATCCGTTCACGGATTTGCCTTCGACCGACCCATGATGGCTCTTGAACGCTCGGACCGGGTGTATCAGGCTTGGGGCATGCCTGTGTAGTCGGCGACGGGCCGGCGATGCGGTGTGGGCATCCGGCGCGGGGGAGCCTGTCATGAGCTACAGCTTCTATCAGATCCTTAATTCGGTGGCGGACCGCGGCCTGGAACTCCTGACGCTTCGGCGTGAACGCTCGCTGGCGACCGGCCTTGCCGCCCTGTCGGTCGACCTGATTTCGCAGCGCGGAGAGGCGTCGGGCGTCGCGCTGGCCCGGGAAGTCGTAAACACCTACAGGGCGATGGATGAGGCCAACAAGCTGGCGTTTTTCAAGGCATTGGCGCGTGATTTTGACCCCGAGCCCGACGAGGTCATCGCCGCTGCCGATGCCTATCGCGAACTCCGCGATTCCGACAGTCTGATGCGCCTTGCGAAAGCGGTCGAATCGCCACGGCACGAGTTGTTCCGGCGCATCAACATGGCGCCCGAAGGCACCGCCACGATCATCGAGATGCGCCGCGATCTCGGCCGGCATCTGGCCGATCACCGGGATCTGCGCAGTCTCGACGCCGACATGAAGGCGGTCCTCAGCGATTGGTTCAACCGTGGGTTCCTGGTGCTGAAGCGGATCGACTGGTCGACCCCGGCCGTAGTGTTGGAAAAGCTGATCCAGTACGAGGCCGTCCACGAAGTGCCGGGCTGGGACGATCTGCGACGCCGTCTGGCCCGCGACCGCCGTTGCTATGCTTTCTTCCATCCGGCGCTTAAGGACGAGCCGGTCATCTTCGTTCAGGTCGCGCTGGTCAAGGGTATGGCCGGGCAGGTCCAACCGCTGTTGGCCCGTGACGCGCCCGTGGGCGATACCGCGGTTGCGGATACGGCGATATTCTACTCCATTACCAACTGCCAGGAGGGCCTGCGCGGCATTTCGTTCGGCAGTTTCCTGCTGAAGCAGGTCATCGCGGATCTGCAGCGCGACTGGCCGGGGATCAGGACGTTTGCGACCCTTTCGCCGGTGCCGGGGTTTCTGGCGTGGCTCCGCGCTGTCGACCGCGATGTGGTGCCGGAAAAGCTGCGTGCGCATATCGATGCCGCGCGCAATGCCATCGACGCCGACGGGTGGATCGGCGATCCCGCCAAGCTGGACCCGGTGCGCAAATCGCTGTGCGCCGCCTGCGCTAATTACCTGGTGCGGGAGAAGCGCGGCGCGCGGCCGCTGGATGCCGTGGCCCGATTCCATCTCGGCAACGGCGCAAGGCTGGAGCGCCTCAACTGGATGGGCGACACCTCGCCCAAAGGGCTGCGGCAGAGTGCGGGAATTCTGGCCAACTATCTCTATAAGCCGTCGGATATCGAGGGCAATCACGAGATGCACGTCAATACCGGCCACATCGTTACCGGCAAGAGCGTCGAGTCCCTGTTGAAGACATAGAATTCGCGCAACGTTGCCGGCCATGGACCAGTTGGCAGCGTGGCCCTATGCTGTCCATCGCAATCGAACGAACTGCAAAGGGGTGGGCAGCCGCATGAGTGCACCGGACGCGACGGAGAAAAGTTTGACGCTGCAGTCGGCGTGGGCCGCCCGGCTGGCTGCCTCGCGCGACAACACCGCGTTGATATGCGACGACGGTCGCGAATTGGCCTATGGCGATATCGACCGGCTTGCCGGTCGGTTCGCGGCGCTTCTGCGTTCGGCGGGCGCCCGGCGCGGCGACCGCGTTACCGTGCGCGTGGAAAAATCGCCGGCGCTGGTGTCCCTGGTTCTCGCCTGCGTGCGCAGTGGTTTCGTCTATCAGCCGCTGAACACGGCCTATGCGCCGGCGGAACTTGACTATTTCGTCGGCGATGCCCGCCCGAAGATTATTGTCTGCGATCCCGCCGAGGCCACGGCGATGGCCGATCGCGGGCGCCGCATACTGGGTGCCGGCACCGGCGGCGGCGTGGAGATTTTCACCCTTGATGCCGACGGCCGGGGCAGCCTGTCCGATGGCGCCGGGCTTCACCAGGACGGCGTTCTGGACCCACCTGTTGCGCCCGACGATCCGGCGGCCATTCTCTATACTTCGGGCACAACCGGCCAGCCAAAGGGTGCCGTGCTCACCCATCGCAATCTTGCTTCGAACGCAGCGACATTGATCGGCGCCTGGGGCTTTACCGAGCATGACGTGCTGATCCACAGCCTGCCAATCTATCATACCCACGGTTTGTTCGTGGCCACCTTTTGCGCCCTGCTGAGCGGCGGGCGGCTGATCTATCTGCCGAAATTCGACGCCGATACCGTCATCCGTCACCTGCCGAATGCGACCGCCCTTATGGGCGTGCCGACCCACTATACGCGGCTGGTCGACCATCCGGATCTGACACATGATCGATGCAGCGGCATGAGGCTGTTCGTCTCGGGGTCAGCACCGCTGAGAGAAGAGACGTTCGAGGCCTTCCGCGAGCGGACGGGCCACACGATCCTGGAACGCTATGGCATGACCGAAATCAACATGGCATGCTCCAACCCCCTAAACGGAGACCGCCGCGCCGGCACCGTCGGGCCCGCGCTTCCGGGCATCGATGTCCGGGTGACCGACCCCGACACCGGTGATGAACTGCCGCCCGGGAAGGTCGGGCTGCTGCAGGTCAGGGGCCCCAATGTCTGCAAGGAATACTGGGGAAAGCCCGAGAAGACGGCGGCGGCCTTTACTGACGACGGGTTCTTCCGCACCGGTGATCTGGCACGGCAAAGCGACGACGGCTATGTCACCATCGTCGGCCGTGACAGTGACATGATCATCAGTGGCGGGCTCAACGTCTATCCCAAGGAAGTCGAACAGGTCCTCGACGCCCTGGACGGTATCAAGGAATCGGCCGTGTTCGGTGTGCCGCATCCCGATTTCGGCGAGGCGGTGGTCGCCGTGGCCGTTCCGACGGACGGCACGAACAGCTTGCCACCGGAGACTGCCATCCGCGACGCGTTGAATGCCGGAGTTGCCCGCTTCAAACAGCCCAAGCATATCGAGCCGATCGCGGAAATCCCAAGGAACACCATGGGCAAGGTGCAGAAATCGGTGCTGCGGGAGCGGTTCAACAGCCTGTTCAACGGACAGTCTGTCGGGGGTTAGCCTTCGAAGTAGAATGGGCCGCCCCCGTATCGCCGGAGCGGCCCGATTTTCCCGACGTCCTGACGCCAAATCAGTCGACGGTTGAAATGCGGCCTTCCACCTCTGGCGCGACTTCGCCCATTTCGGCGATATAATCGGTGACCTGAGCTGCCATGAACTGAGCGGCAAGGGGGTCGATGATGCGCGGGGCATCGACGAAGACGGTATAGGCGTCGCCGCCGTCCGCCATGAAGTTGTTGGTGGCCAGGGAATATGTGGCGTCCCGGTCGATCGGCTCGCCATCGACCATTACCTCAACCACACGGTTGCCCGGCTCTGCGGACGGATCATAGGTGAAGGAAAGGCCCGACACCTGCGGGAACCGGCCTTGACCCTCTTCGACGGTGCCGACTCCGATTTCCAGCGCCTCGACGATATCTGCGCCCGTGACTTCGAGTTTGACCGTCGTGTTGCCGAATGGCAGTTCGGTCTGGATGTCGCGGCGCGTCAGAACGGTTCCGGCTGCGTAAGTCGTGTCGCCCCGGATCCCGCCGCCATTGGTGATCGCGACATCAGCATCCACGGCGTCGCGAATGGCGTCGGCAACCAGATTGCCAAAAGTCGTTTCCCGGCTCCGCACAAAGGAGCGACGACTGTCCAGTTCGGTGGCCGTCGTTCCGATATCGACGTCCAGCTGATCGGAAAGCTGATCCTCATAAGTCTGTACGGCTGCGGCCATGTCGGCGTCCGGCTCGAAATCGGCGCTGTCGATGATGCGGAAGGCGGGTTCCCATTCGACCGAACCGTCTTCGTCGCGCGTCATCGTGACATCGACGGCCACGACGTAGTTGGCTTGCTCATCAGCTTCGACGAAGGCTGTGCTGTCGTCCCAGTAAGTGAAGAGGAAGTGATCATGCCCGCCCAGGATCAGATCCACGGCGTGCTGGTTGATCAGGGACATGTCCTCGCTGACGCCGGTGTGCGCGATGGCGACCACGAGGTCGGCGCCGTCTTCGCGCAACGCCGAGGCCGTATCGGCTGTCACGTCGAGGATCGGCAGAAATTCCGCATCTTCGGGGCTGGCGATGTCGGCCGTGCTGGGCGTGGTAAGGCCGAGGATGCCGACCGTAAATCCATCGACATCAATGGTGGCGGATTCGACGGTGCCGTCCAGAAGTTCACCGCCCCGGACGACGTTGGAGTTGACCACCGGGAAATCGGCTTCGGCCACCCGTTCTTCGGCCACATCCGGCCCGAAATCGAATTCGTGGTTGCCCAGGGCGTAGAAGTCGACGCCGAGCTGGTTCATCAGGTCAAAATGGTGAGCGCCCTGATCGAAGCCGCACAGGAGACAGGGCGAGATTGAGTCGCCGCCATGGACCATGAAGACGTTGTCGCTTCGGGATTCCTCGTCGGCCAGGATGGCCGCCAGCCGGGCATAGCCGCCGCGATCCCCGGAGCCTTCCATGCGGTCGAAGTCGTTGACATGCAGGAACGTAAAAGTTGTGCTGTCCTGTGCCAGCGCCGGTGAGGCGGCAAGCAGGGCGGCCGTTGCGACCGACAGCGCCGCGGCGCCGGTCGCGCGGATCGTCGCGCGTTTCGAATTCATTGTCGTGATCTCCGCTGGTCGTCATCGGGGGTGGCATCGCTGATGCCGGGTGAAGGTACCACCGACTTGGGGAATCACGGAAAATGTTTTTCACGGTCATTTGTAAAGATTTCATGACAGCGATATTATACTGTGTAATCTCAAGCGTTAGCCCGGCCGATGCAGGAAAACAGGGCAAGACGGTATCGGAACATCTCGCGGGTCCTTCGTGTCCGGCTTACGGCTCCAGGGCACCGGCCCGGTCGGCCGGAAACAGATGCATGGTGCCGAGATTGACCACGCCGCCGGTCAAGGGAACGGTGAACGAGGTGGTCTCGGGCATGGCATAACCAAGGCTTTCCACCTGATCCGGATCAGGGGTGAGCGTATAATCGCCCGGCAGCAGGTCATTCAGGATGTAGAATCCGTCGAAAGCCGCTACCGCGCGCGACGCAACCTCTCCCTGATCGTCGATCGCCAGCAATGTCGCGCCGGAAAGCGTGACTTCTTCGCCGGATACGCGGGTCGCCCTGATGGTTCCCTCGGCCTCGCCGCCGGGACGAACGACCATGGTCACCGGCTGCACGACGCCGGGGCGGCTGGTCACGGCGGTGTCCTGGCTTTCGATCAGCAGGAATGGATCGTCAAGCGATCCGCCGACGATATCGATCGGCGATACTCGCCCCGACGTAAGCGGCGGGATCATCGCCACCCCACTTTCGTCGGTGCGGCCGGACCGGCTTCCCGACCTGACACGGACCCGGTCCAGCGGTTGGGGCCCGCGCGCCGTGCCGTCATCGAGAACGACCCGCGCGGCCGCCGTACCGTTGCGGGCGATGCCACTGGGGGCCGTCCGGTATCCGCCGTTCCACGGGTCCCAGGCGGCACCCGTCGAAAGCGTCAGGCCGACTTCGAAGGCGCCATCGGTGTCGATGCCGGCCGAGGCGCCCAGGGTGAGGGGGCCGAAGGTCCTGCCTGCGCCGATGGACAGACTGGTGAGGCCCGCGCCACGAAAATCGTGGGCAGCAGTCAGCCGACCGCGATAGCCGCCATCGAGCCGCCAGTTGAACGACGCCGATGCCGACCGTGCACGGACGCCCATGGTGTCGATTTGGTAATCGAGCGCGAGCCTCGGGGCGATCCGCAGCGACCTGATATTCGCGTTCAGCGATCCGGCTATGACAAAGGGCTCGTCGGCGCCGGTGGCGACGTCGTTGACGCGCATCGTGTTCGACCAGGAGAGGTATCGGGCGGCCCCCCGCCATCGGGTTTCCAGCGTGTCCTGATCGATGCCTGCCGCATCGCGGACGTAACTGTAGTCGAACGCCAGCCGTGCCCATTGCGCCAGATTCCAGTTCCCTGAAAGTGTCGCGGACCATTGATCCGGCCGCGCGGAAAAATGCGGTGATTCAAGGCCGTCATCAATGTCGATTTCGGCGGAGAAGGACATATCGTCCAGTGGAAGCCGGGAGACGAGCGCATAGTGACGTCCGCCGGCGCGATCGACCGTCATCGTCGCGTCGACGAAGACCGGCCCCAGAGCCAGGCGCCCTGCCAAAGAGCCGAAAATCTCCCCGTCGTTGCCGTCGGATGCGGCGATCGACGCCGACACTGTCATCGAGGTCAGAAGACCGATATCGACGGTCGCCGTCCCGGCAACGGTTTCATCCGATGAGAATCCTTTGCCGCTGACGGCATCGACCATCGCTGTCGGATGGCCGACGGCAGCGGCATACTCCACCGTCCCCGGCGGCACCATGCCACTGCCGATGTGGATGCGATCCGATGTCTGGCGTACCTCGCCCAGAGGGCCGAGTTCCAATACGATGAAATCGTTGAAACCGGGCAGTACATCCACATCCTCGAAGACGTACCGCCCGTCTTCGGTCTCCTCGGTGAATGCCAGCAGAACGCCGTTCCGATAGAGTTCCACCGCCCAACCCGGCTGCGTCGTGCCGGTGAATGTGCGATCGGTGAAGGACCGCCTGTTGCCGTTCACGCGGTTGGTGACCGTGACGCCGGTTGCGAATTCCTGCCGGGTCGAATGACTGAGTGCCGGAATGCTGACGTCGCCGATCTGGTACCCGGTTGCTTGCAGTGGCCCGAGCAGACCGCCGGCGGGATCCTCCCGCGACAGCGTGAGCCTGGCGGATTTGAGGCCGTCATGATTGTCAGCCTGAATGAACAGTTGTCCTGTATGCCAACCCAGATCGGCAGCCGCCCTGAGATTGAGATCCGTGGAGAACTCACTGTTGCCGATGCCGTCGGTGCTGTATTCGGTGGCGGCGGAGACATCGATCGCAGGCGGGCTGACGGCGCGAAATGGATAGGCAATGGGTTGACGGACCGTAGGGTCCCGGGGCGGGCGCCATGACGCCCATCGGTTCCGGCGCTCCAACAGTCGTTCAACGGGGAGTGAGCCCTCGGATGAGACGACCATCGACAGCGTCGGCCAATCCATTTCGACGTGAAGCGGCGTGACCTCGGACAGCCAGTCTATTGAAACATAGATGTCGTCTACATGACGTTCTGCTGCACCGTCAGGAATGGTGGATTGCCGACCTTCGAGGGCAAGTGTCCCGGAGGCAAGATCCAGGTCGAATGTCGTCTGCTCGTTGATAATCCAGCCGGTGGCGGTTCCGGTCTCCGGCGAGACTTCAAGGGCAAACAACAGGGCATCTGCCATGGTGCCAAGCGGCAGGTAGACGCCATCGGGACGCTCCAGTGCCAGAAAATATTCCGACGCCAGATGATCATCGGCCCGCAGGTTGATCACGAGCTCTTCCAGCGGGTCCGATTCGATGACCGGCGGCAGCTGATCGACGTCCAACCCCGAGTCCGAAAACCCGGGGGTGGAAAGGAATGCATTAATAAAGAATATGAATATAATTTTATGTGTATGGCGCAAATGTCGCCCGAGCGAAATGTCCAGGGTCAGTCTGTGAGGAGTCCGGGAGAGGCGCCAAAATTGGCTGCGACTCTCCCGCCGCCGGCTATGGGCGTTCAATCCTGATGGATGACGACGCTAAGGGTCACCGCATAGATGGCTTCGAGTTGGATCGAAATGCCGTCGTCTCCAGCGGATTCGAAAGCTTGAGTCGGATTGCCGGTTGGTATCGCTTCGAATCGGATGCGCGCCGCATATTCCCCCGGGGGTAAATCAGCCGGTCGCCGCACGGCGACTCGCACGGTCTGATTGCCGTTTCCGGCCACCGTCACCTGTCGTGGCGAGAAGCGAATCATTTCATCCGCTCTGTGGCCACCGGGGCCGGGTTGGACCTGGGTAAGGGTGATGCGATAGGTTGCTTCCGTCGCGCTCCGGTTCTGCAGACGCAGTTCCGCGCCCCGCTCATTGGGGTCGATCGCAAGTCGCGTGGGTGCAACGGCAAGGCCGCTACCGGTGATGCCCTGTGCGTGAGAGTCTGCGACTGGCGCGAGGGCGGAAAATACGGTTAAAAACAAAAATAGGGTAGCAATTGTACGGAAATAGAACTTTACGTCGTGTCTCAGTATGGCGGCCATTTTAAACTCTCATTGTATCGCGAGCTCGCTTGGCGAAGCGGCGCCCGCCTTCGAAAGAAGGCGGGCGCCCATTGACTCGACTTGCGTCGATCAATGATCAGGGAGCGTATTCGACTTCGACCGTGTAAGTGCCTTCGTAGAGACCGGCAACCTGCTCTTCGGCGACGGTCGCGGTGGCGCCGATGGCGATGGTGTCGCCGCCTGCGCCCAGCGTGAGCGTTTCACCGGCCTGGTCGCTCGTGAATGCCGTAACCGCAATGGTCTCGACGCCGCCGTCGCGGGTGAGATCAACCACGCCGTCAGCCGGCAGGTTGATGTTGACGGCTTCGCCTTCTTCACCGGTGAGGTCGAAGGTGCCGGCCTGCTGGTCGCCGGTGGGGGCGGCCGGATCGACCGTCACGGCGAGGGAGCCGTCACCGGTCGCCGGGGCGACGACGGTGCCGAACAGCAGTTCGTCAACAGCCGTGATCGTCAGCGCTTCCTGAATGGTGATGCTGGCATCGCCGTCGGCGCTGACCTGGGCCAGAGCGGCCGAACCGGAAAACGCCACGACGGCCGTCGCGGCAGCGGTAATCTTAAGAATGTTTCTCATGGATAGAGACCTCCGTCCATCGGGTTGATGTATCGGAAAACGATGAATATGAAGAACACCGCTCCCGCATTACGGGTGAACGGTGGCACCCAAAAGTTACTCAATCACTAACGTGATACACGCCAAGATCGCAAATTTCAACAAATTGTAGGTAAATCATGCAGTGAGATGCGCGCAAAGCCGGGCATCGCCGGAATCCGGCGCGCGCGGGTTGTCACGGCCGCCGCCGGTGACGCCCGGATGGGCAGGGAACACGCTTCACTGGGAAAATTTTGCCTGCATCCGCAGGGGATATTACCGACCGCTGGAACGGGATTCGGGCGCGGCATCGTCGTTGCGGCGATAGCCGTCGTCTTCGGGGTCGCTCACAGAGTCAGTGCGGCTACCGGTAAAGGACGCTTCTCCTGGAATGCCTGTACCGGTACTGCTCATTGATGAAAGCGCGAGCACGGTCCAGAGCGACAGATCCCGGCCGCCATATTGCCCACCGGAATCCCGACTGATTTCCTCGCCGCCTGCCATCTGAAGCCAATATGCGGCATTGGCGATGCTGTCGCTGTCACCCACCTGGCCGAGCATCGCCGGCTGACCGCCTGACATCTGTCCATTCGAAACGCGGCCGGTGCCGAACATGGCACCCTGGCCCGAGCCACCCGTCCACAGGTCTCTTGCGCGGGCGCTTCCGGTGTCGAGGAAGCCGCCGTCGCGGCGGCCACCTGAAATACCGTCCGGCAGATCGGCCGCAAGCGCCATGTCCCGTCGCACCTGGGTCGCGAATCGCTCGTGAATTTCACCGAGGCTTCGTGCCGAGCCGCCGGCGTCGTAAAAGATCGCCTGGTTGGCGCGGGCAGCGGCGGGGAAAAGGGCAGCGCCGGAACGTCCGGGCGCCTGGTCCATTGCGTTCAGGAATTCCGAAGCGCCCCCGGCGCCCAGAAAATGGGCGAGATAGAGTTCCGTCGGCCCGATCCGTTGTGATGTCGTCCGTTCCAGATGCGCGCGGTTGTCGTTTGCATATTCGCCGGCCATTGTGGCGTTGAGCCCGGCGTCGAGGCGGAGATCCAGAATTTCACGGCGCAGACCGGGATCGGCAACACTGAATCGACCGTTTTCTTCCTGGATTCTGGCGGCGTAGTGTCCCAGACCATGACGTTCGCCATGATTGTGGACCATGCCCAACCATGTCTGGTCGATGAACTGGTACAGCCCCGTGGCGCTGGAAGTGCCGGCACGGACATCCTGTCGGAAACTGCTCTCGCGGGCGGCTTTTGCCATCATGTACGAGAAATCGACGCCCGTTGTCCTGCTGGCATTGCGAATGCCGCTCAGGACTTCGTCCGATACCGCATAGGAACCGATCTGGTGGGTAAGCGCCATGGCATCCGAATCCGCAATTGCTCTGTTCGACGGTTGGGAAGCAAAGGCTGTGCCAAAAGTGGGATCGAGGCGAGGCAACGATTGTCGTGGTGCGTATTGCGAGAATGTGTCGGTGGCCCATCCATCGTCGGGAAATCTCTGCCGGAGAGGGCGGCAGATTCTGCCCAGCCTTTAAGGCCGAACGGCGCGTCCTTCGGGGCGGGCGCTTGCAAGCCGGCCGGGGGCGGCGTAGTTTCCGTGTCGAACTTTTTGTCCGATTGTTAATTCCGTTTCAGCTTCAAGGAGGCTCGCCGCGCCATGTCCCTGTTGGCAAAGGCCCTAAATCGCATCAAACCTTCGCCGACCATCGCGGTCACCGCCCGAGCGCGCGAACTGAAGGCAGCCGGAAACGATGTCATCGGACTCGGCGCGGGAGAGCCCGACTTCGATACGCCGGACAACGTGAAGGCGGCTGCGATCAAGGCGATCAACGAAAACCGCACGAAATATACCAATGTCGACGGCATTCCCGAACTGAAGGCGGCCATCGCGGCGAAGTTCAAGCGCGAGAATGGTCTGGACTACGACGTCGATCAGATCACCGTAGGAACGGGCGGAAAGCAGGTTCTGTATAACGCCCTCGTGGCGACCCTCGATCCGGGTGACGAAGTCATCGTGCCGGCGCCGTACTGGGTCAGCTATCCGGATATGGTGCTGCTGTGCGGGGGAACACCCGTCATAGCAGACTGCTCGCAGAACTCCGGATTCCGTCTTCTCCCTGAAGCCCTGGAAGCGGCCATCACCCCGAAAACGAAATGGCTGATCCTCAACAGCCCCAACAATCCGACCGGCGCCGGTTACGACCGGGCATCGCTGAAAGCGTTGGCCGAGGTTCTGATGCGCCACCCGCATGTCCACGTCATGACGGACGACATGTACGAGCATCTCGTATTCGACGGCTTCGAATTCGCGACGCCGGCGCAGGTCGAGCCAGAACTCTATGATCGGACGCTGACCGTGAATGGCCTGTCCAAGGCCTATGCCATGACGGGATGGCGTATCGGATATGCCGGCGGACCCCGGGACCTGATCAAGGCAATGGCCATGATCCAGAGCCAGTCGACCAGCAATCCCAGTTCGATCAGTCAGTACGCCGCTGTTGAAGCTCTGAACGGGCCACAGGATTTCATCGCCGATCGCAACGAGGTCTTTCGCCAGCGGCGCGATCTCGTCGTCGCCGCTTTGAATCAGACGCCCGGTCTGTCCTGCAACACGCCGGAGGGGGCGTTCTATGTCTATCCGTCCTGCGTCGGGACGATCGGCAAGACGACTCCGGACGGCCATAAGATCGAGACAGATGACGATTTCGTGAAATACCTGTTGGAAGCAGCCGGCGTGGCTGTCGTGCAGGGATCGGCGTTCGGCAAGAGCCCGTATTTCCGGATCTCGTATGCCACATCGACCGATGTGCTGGAGGATGCCTGCGCCCGCATTCGCCAGGCCTGTGAAGCGCTGGTCTGACGATCATCCGTCCGAAGTGGCGGAACCGGATATCGCGGCACCCCCTTCCATCGGATCGTGGATGCTACCATCTCCTTGTTGTGGGGCAACGGTTCCTGAGCCGTTGCCGCCACAGCAGCCCAAATTGAGGAGCAAGCGATATGGCAATGAAAATTGATATTGGAATTCCGCACGAGGACCGCCAGGAAATCGCAGAAGGCCTTTCGCGTCTGCTTGCCGACACTTATACCCTTTACCTGAAGACGCACAATTAC
Organism: Fodinicurvata sp. EGI_FJ10296; assembly: GCF_040712075.1. Lineage (NCBI taxonomy): Bacteria > Pseudomonadati > Pseudomonadota > Alphaproteobacteria > Rhodospirillales > Rhodovibrionaceae > Fodinicurvata > Fodinicurvata sp. EGI_FJ10296. The sequence goes on along the minus strand of NZ_JBFCVL010000004.1, from coordinate 166,841 downwards.
CACTGGAACGTTACAGGGCCGATGTTCAATACGCTCCACACAATGTTCGAGGAGCAGTACACCGAGCTCGCCACCGCCGTTGACGAACTGGCTGAGCGCATCCGCGCTCTCGGCATGCCGGCGCCCGGCAGCTACAAGCAGTTTCTGGAACTGACGTCCATTCCTGAAGAAGAGGGGATACCGACGGCCCAGGAGATGATCGCAAATTTGGTCAAGGGGCAGGAATCGGTCGTGAAAACCGCGCGGGAGGTTTTCCCGGCAGCGGAAAAATGCGGAGATCAGCCGACGGCGGATCTGGTGACCCAGCGGATGCAGGTACACGAGAAAACGGCCTGGATGCTGCGCAGCAGTCTGGAATGACCGGGCTCGCCGCGGGTTCTCATCGGTGCCGTATTGATTACGGTTCCTGCGGATACAGTTTGCTGTCCTGATATTCGATAATGGCTGCTGGCCATCCAACCGACGGCGTGGCTGTACCGAAGTGTATTGGCCTCGTCGTCGGCGGCAAGAAGGGTGAGGACTCGCTATGTTGATCAAACGCAAACGCGGTTGGGAACTGCCGGAATCGGCGGTGACGCCCGAGCATATCTACCTCAATCGGCGAAATCTGATGAAGGCGGCCGGCGGCGGGCTATTGACGGCAGCCGGCGCGGGCCTGATCGCCCCGGGATTTGCGGCCGCCCAACAGGATTGGGGAACGGTCCGGGGGGCGTCGGAAGGCGACCCGACGGCAGACCTTTATCCGGTTACCCGAAACCCGGCATATACTGTCGACCGGCCGGTCACGGACGCCGAATTCGCTACGACCTATAACAATTTCTACGAGTTCGGGTCGCATAAGGAGATCTGGCGTGCTGCGCAGGATCTGGAGATCCGGCCGTGGACGGTCCGATTTGATGGCATGGTCGAGGAAGAGCGTGAGATCGATATCGACCAGTTGATCCGCGCGATGCCGCTGGAGGAGCGCATTTATCGGCTGAGATGCGTCGAGGCCTGGTCCATGGTCGTGCCGTGGAGCGGATTCCAGATGTCGCATCTGATCGATTACGCACGGCCGCTGAGCAGTGCCCGGTATGTTCGAATGGAAACGTTCCTCGATCCGGACATGGCCAGCGGGCAGCAGCAGGCATGGTATCCGTGGCCGTATGTTGAAGGCCTGACCATGGACGAAGCGATGAACGAATTGGCGTTCATGGTCACCGGCATGTACGGGCAGCCGGTCACTCGGCAGAACGGCGCGCCACTTCGCATTCACGCACCCTGGAAATACGGATTCAAATCGTTGAAATCCATCGTGCGGATAACCTTCACCGACGAGCGGCCACTTACGTTCTGGGAAGAAGTGGCGAGCAATGAGTATGGCTTCTGGGCCAACGTCAATCCGGAAGTCCCGCACAGGCGCTGGTCCCAGGCCCGGGAACGCGACATCGCCACGGACGAGATGATTCCGACCCAGCTCTATAATGGCTATGCAGAATTCGTTGAGGGCTTGTACGAGAATCGGCAGGATGAAGCGTTGTTCATGTAGGCCAGCGCGGCAAGGCCGCAGATGTCCAATTCGTTCCACGCCCCGGCATCCGCCGGGGCGATTTTTTTGTGCCTCGGCCAAGAAGGAAGAGTTTCTTCACCCTTGTGCTGCTAGTGTCAGCGTCGGGCAGGGGAGGCGCAACCAATCCGGCTCCACCCGATTAAAGCGATTCCGGCTTGCGTTTTTAAAGAAATCAAGCAAATCTGTAGGTTGCCGCTCGCGGCTCAGATATCGGTTTAACTATTCTGGCACGGGGGTGCAGGGTGACAGACGGGTCGATCGAATGTTGGCGATTTCCGCGCGGGTTCAGAACCGCCCTTCTGGCGCTGATCGTCGGTGTTCTGTCCGCCTGCGGCGGGTCGCAGCCGGACAACGAGGTCCAGGTGACTGCTGCGCCCGGCGGTTGGGACGGTCACATTGCCGAAGCTTCGCAGCGGTTTCGCGTTCCCGAGGAATGGATAAGGGCCGTTATGGAGGTTGAAAGCGGTGGTCGCACCCATTTGCGTGGCCGACCGATCACGAGTCACGCGGGCGCCATGGGGCTGATGCAGGTCATGCCGGCAACCTACCAGGAACTGCGCCGCGCCCACAATCTCGGCCCCGATCCCCATAACCCGCGCGACAACATCCTCGCCGGTACCGCCTATCTCCGCCAGATGTATGAGATCTATGGATTCCCCGGCTTCCTCGGCGCTTATAACGCGGGGCCCGGCCGCTATGGCGATCACGTCAACCGTGGTCGCGGTCTGCCGCGGGAAACCCGCAATTACATGGCCCGGATAGAGCCGCAGATCGCACATATTCCCCACCCCGATCGGTATGATTATGACAGCGGGAGCCGCAGCCAGTTGGCTCAGGCTTCGACGTCTGCGGCACGGGCATCATCCCCCGCCCCGGCCACCGCATCAACCGCGACGGCATCCGCAACATCGTCATCGCGATCCGAGTCCGGTTCGACATCATCAAGTGCGACCGATTCGGCTGTTAGCACCGCATCGGCCTCCAGCGATAGCCGGCCCTATTGGTCTGCATCTTCGGTACCGACGACCGGCAATCGATCCGCAACTGACAGTGGATCATCGGCGCCGGCCGTTACGCCTGCTGTCGCGACCAGCAATGCGTCGGCGGGGACGAGTGACAACGGGTATCAGGACGTCAGCGGTGACGGTCGCGTGCTTGTTGCCTCGCTCGAAAGCTCCGCCGCCGGCACAAGCAGCGGCGACGTCGTTAATCGGTGGGCCAATAATTCCAGCACCGCATCGGCCACCGCTCAAACCGGGTCGGACCGGGGCGGTTCAGCGGCGCGATCCAATCTCGGCAGCGTATCGGGACCCGATTGGGGCGTCCAGGTTGGCGCCTTCCGCACGGAGGAACAGAGTCTTCAGGCGCTGCAGGATGCGGCACGGTCGGTACCCGGACTGGGCGGCGCTTTCGAACAGGTCAGCGCGGTGACCACCGCTGATGGCAGTTCCCTATACCGGGCCCGGCTGATCGGACTGACGCCCGAAAGTGCCGCCGACGCGTGCGTGCGGCTGAACAGGCAGGGTGGCGCCTGCATGCTCGTCACGCCGAGCTGAACCTATTTCCGGGATAGCGTTCGGGGCGGCGCGTTCATTGATGCGGCGGCCGCCCCAACTCCTTCTGCTCCGACTCTGGCGACCCCCGGTCGCCGCTGATACCGGTCATCCCTGCTCCAGGTCCCCGTTCGCTCCCCCGGCTACGTGCCCCGATCATGTATGGACGGCCCCGTTGCAAGGGTTTTCTGCATCATGGCTTTGTCGAGGCATTCGCTTGCGGTCATGTATCCGGCCTGTTTGTGCGGTCGGAATGACCGCTGGCCAATAAGGCGGCCGCGACATGGGTCCCATTCAAGTCATCGCTCTGGCTGAGCGTTGATCCGGTCGGGTTTGGCCCGCGTCGTGGCGCGATGCACGTGACCGCCATACTGTCATCTTCCCTCGCAATCTCAGCGGCCGCGCCGGCTTCAGGCGCGGGCCGGGCGCGGCCGGTAGGTCTCTCCCCGGCTCATGACAACCCAGGCTATGCGGGCAGTCTTGTTGGCCAGAGCGGTCGCCGCAACGGGGGTTGGCCGGCGCTGCTGCAAGGCGGCAAGCCAGGGGTCGGTGCCGCCTTGGCTTGTCTTGTGATGGCGCAGCCACGATTGCGCTTCCAGGGTCAGCAACCGCCTCAGGTAGGCATCTCCGCGCTTGCTGATGGCGCCCTGGCGGCGTTTCAGGCCGCTGGCGTGTTCTCTGGGTGTGAGCCCCAGCCAGGCGGCGAGGTGGCGCCCGGTCTTGAAGTTGCGGGCATCACCAATGGTCGCCACCAGGGCCGTGGCTGTGATCGGACCGATGCCCGGTATCGTCGCCAGCCGCCGGCTCGCCTCGTCGGCCCTGTGTTGGCGCAAGATGGCCCGCTCGAGCTCTTTGATCCGATCGTTCAGGGCGCTCCACTGAGCCACCAGGGCTTGGAGTGCCGGCAGGGCAACGCTCGGCACGCCCATGGCTTCACCCTCGCCGACAGCCTCGCGTAACCGGCCCAATCCGGCCTGGCCCTGGGAGGGGGGGCACGAGGCCAAATTCGGCCAAGTGTGCCCGCAGGGCGTTGCCCAGCGTCGTGCGCTGGCGCACCAGCAATTCACGCACCCGGTGCACGGCCAGCAGGGCCTGCTGATCCGCCGTCTTCACCAGCACCGCGTGAATGCGCGGGTCGCGGCTCGCCGCGCAGATCGCCGCGGCATCGGCCGCATCCGTCTTGTTGCGCCAGACATAGCTCTTCACGTAGCGCGGCGCCAGCAGGCGAACCTCATGGCCCAAGGCCATCAGCTCCCGCGCCCAGTGGTGCGCCGTGGCGCAGGCCTCCATCGCAACAGTGGTCGCAGGCAGGGCCGCGAAAAATCGAATCACAGCATCGCGCCGCAACCGTTTGATCAGCAAAGCCTCTCCAGTATCGTCGACGCCCTGAACCTGAAAAACGCGCCTGGCAATATCCAGCCCGATCAGCTTGACTTCCATCGTGGACGGCTCCTCTCGTATGCGGTTGGACCACAACCACATTGGCACATTGCGATGCCGTTAGGGGTGGGGCCGTCCACACCTTCAAGTCAGGGGCGATCAGGAAATGTTGTGCGGGAAACGGAGATTTTCGAAGCGTGAGCCAAAAAAAACGCCGGATCGTAAACGATCCGGCGAGTTGAACAGGGAGGCTTCACGTCTGGGAGACGTAGGACTTCGAAAACGAAGCCCCATCCGGGTCGAAACCCGGATTTCGTTGACCCGGTTCACAGCACCGCGTCATGTCTATAAAATAGTCGCTGTGTGATGTTTTACTATGCACAATATGCGAACTCAAACATGCACACCTTGCATAGCTCACGAACGTATCCGCGCTTAGTAAATTGTTAATCAGCCTGCAGGCCAAGCAGGGCACAAAGGGTTCCTGGAACACGGCTCTGCCTGCCTGACCGCGGCTTTCGACATGCGTATCAACGGCATCGCGTCAAAATTTGGCGCTTGCCACCTTTTTGATCAGAAAGTCGCGGAACACTGAAATCCGCTTCGAGTGGCGAAGCTCTTCCGGATATACGAAATACGTCTCCACCGTCGGACCCGCAACCTCCGGCAAAACCTTGACTACGTTCAGATTGGTGTCGACCATATAGTCGGGCAGGGCGGCAAGTCCGAGCCCGCTGCGCACCGCGCGATAAATGGCATACTGATTGTTGACGCGCAGGATCACCTTGCGATTGGCGGCCGTGCCGCCGCCCAGCCCCATGAGCCAGTTGACGTTCTGGACGGGGGCTTTGACGTCTTCACCATAGATAATCAGATCGTGATCAGCCAGATCGTCGACGGTTTCGGGAATCCCGTGCCGTTTCAGGTAGTCGACCGAGCCATAGATGTGAAAGCGGACTGTCATGAGATGGCGCTGTATCAGATCCGGCTGTCTGGGCACCGTCATCCGGATCGCGATGTCCGCCTGACGCATGGACAGGTCGAGTTCGTTGTCATCGATCAGCAGCGTTAGATTGATTTCCGGGTGTTGTTGCAGGAACTCCCGAATCCGGGGCGTGAGCCATGTCGATCCGAAAGCCACTGTCGACGTCACCTTCAGCGGCCCTTGTGCCTTTTCCTTGCTTTCCGAGAGCTGTGCCTCGGTCATCGAAAGGCGGGAGAAGACATCCCGGGCCGTTCGATACAGCAATTCCCCCTGCTCGGTCAGGATAAGACCCCGCGCGTGCCGGTGGAACAAAGCGACGTTCAGGCTTTCCTCCAGGGCGCTGATCTGGCGGCTGACGGCCGATTGGCTCAGATTGAGTTTTTCACCGGCATGCGTAAAGCTTCCCGCTTCTGCCACCGCATGAAACACCCGAAGTTTGTCCCAGTCCATGATCCCCCCAGTACAGTCAGCGGCGTCGGCATTGCCGGCCAATCATTTGGCGCCGCGCGGCTCTTTTCAATGCAGGCCCCCCAAAATTCCCGAAACCTTTATCGGCGTGGCCAGTCACTTCCGGCCGGTCACTGTCGGAGGGGATGGCATAGCATCATACACCCCGGCGGGCCAATTCCTGCCCCCAGCGCCAACTCGGTCCACCATAACCCGGTTCCGGTAAAGAATGCTTACTTACCCTGAAAGGACAATGACACCTAGCCCTGAAGACGTCGAGAGGCGTTCCCCGGCCTCCGCCCGCCAACGGTGCCCCCGAACCGGGCCCCGGAACTGAGACCCCAATTTTTGCCGAACCGGCGGCCCGCTCTATTCGTTCATCATTGATCGTGCTCGCCGATGAATTTTTCGGCGTCAAGAGCGGCCATACATCCGAGACCGGCCGCCGTTACGGCCTGCCGGTATATCTTGTCGTGAACGTCGCCGGCAGCGAACACGCCGGGGACGTTCGTGCGCGTCGTCCCGGCGTCAACGCTGATATAGCCATCATTGTCCGTATTGACATGTCCCTTGAAAACCGCTGTCGCCGGATCGTGACCGATCGCGATGAATACGCCTTCTACGGGTATTTCGCTCAGCGCGCCGCTTTTCGTGTCCCTGATCCGCAGACCGGTGACGCCGCCCATGGGACCATCGTCTCCGAGGATTTCGTCGACCGTCGCGTTCCAGGCGAAGTTGATTTTAGGATTCCTGTTCAGCCGGTCCTGCAACACCTTTTCGGCCCGCAAGGCATCGCGCCGGTGAACCAGTGTCACCGATTCGCATATATTGGCGAGATAGAGTGCCTCTTCAGCCGCGGTGTTACCTCCCCCGACGACGGCGACAGGCTTGTTGCGATAGAAGAAGCCGTCACAGGTCGCACAGGCCGACACGCCGCGGCCGTTGTACCGGTCCTCGCTTGGCAGGCCGAGCCATCGTGCCTGGGCGCCGGTGGCGATGATCACGGTATCGGCGATGTAAGTATCGCCGTTGTCGCCGGTGCACTTGAACGGCCGTTCGGAAAAGTCCACGCCGTTGACGATATCGAACATCATGCGTGTGCCGCATTTCTCAGCCTGTGCGGCCATCTGCTCCATGAGCCAGGGACCCTGGATCACGTCGGCGAATCCGGGATAGTTCTCGACGTCCGTCGTGATCGTCAATTGCCCGCCCGGCTGAAGCCCCTGAACAAGAATCGGCGAGAGATTGGCTCGGGCGGCATAGATCGCGGCGGTGTAGCCGGCCGGTCCCGATCCGATGATCAGGACCTTTGTTTTATGAATTTCGGCCATGACGGGTCCCTGTATGGGCAGCTGGGTATGTGCGGCTGGACGGTGACGAGGCATATATGGGGCTGGCGGGGGAGAACGGCCATGTGACGGAACAGCCCAAGCCGCCCGTCAACCACGGTGATCTGGTAGCACGAAGCTGGCGCGACGCCAACATTGCGTGGCCGACAGCGTTCAGACGGCCCCGCGGCTCCCGGGTGGGGCCAGGGCGGGGCCGCACGTGCCGTCGGAGAAGTCTCGCGTCAGTCGGCCAGCTTCTCGTCCATAGCCGCGTTCTTGACGGCCTTTTGAAGTTTCTCGAAGGCTCGGACCTCGATCTGGCGCACCCGTTCCCGGCTGATGCCGTACTCCTGGCTCAGATCTTCCAGCGTCGACGGTTGGTCCTTGAGCCGACGCTCGGTCAGGATGTGCTGCTCGCGGTCGTTCAGCGCCGACATGGCGTTCTTCAGCAGCCGCTGTCGGTTCGACAGCTCCTGCCGGTCGGCGAGCTGGATTTCCTGGTTCTCGGTATCGTCGACCAGCCAATCCTGCCATTCGCCATCGCCATCCGCCTTGAGCGGTGCGTTGAGCGAGTTGTCGGGGCTGGCCAGCCGGCGGTTCATGTTGATGACGTCCTGCTCCGGGACGCTCAGCTCAGTAGCGATCTTCTCGACGGTTTCCTTGGGCAGATCGCCGTCATCGATCGCCTGAAGCTGGCCCTTCAGCCGGCGCAGATTGAAGAAGAGCTTTTTCTGTGCAGCCGTCGTGCCGATCTTCACCAGCGACCAGCTGTGAAGGATGTATTCCTGAATGGCGGCCCTGATCCACCACATCGCATAGGTCGCCAGCCGGAAACCACGCTCCGGATCGAAGCGCTTGACGGCCTGCATCATGCCGACATTGCCTTCTGAGATGAGTTCAGCGAGCGGAAGCCCATAACCGCGATATCCCATCGCGATCTTGGCCACCAGTCTCAGATGGCTGGTGACGAGCTTGTGCGCCGCCTGGGTGTCGTCATGTTCCCGCCACGCCTTGGCAAGCATGTATTCTTCTTCCTGCGGCAGCATCGGAAACTTGCGGATTTCCTGAAGATACCGGGAAAGATTGCTTTCCGGCCCTATCGCCGGTGCGCTTGGCACTTGAGCCATCGTTGGACAGCCTCTCGATTTAAAAGTGGCGACGACTTCGGCGCCCGGACCTGATTGTCCACCACGCCTCGCGTCCCTGACTAACTACCAGACTAATACCTTAGTTCCACGGTCGGCTATAGCGGATTTCCCCAGTCGGTCGACGATCGTGCCGAAGGCTTCGGTTTTCGCCGTCAGGTTGAACAAGCCGCCGTCGGCTCGGGAAAGGTCATTCCCAGTTCGGCGACGAGATCGCGCAGATCAGCCGGGGCCTGAGCGTGAAACATAACCGACTCGCCGGACGCCGGATGGACGAACTTCAGCCCAGAAGCATGAAGAGCCTGACGCGGGAATGTGGCGACCACCGGGCGAAATCGCGGCGGCAAATCGCCCGCGTGGGTGCTGCCGGATCTCCGGTTCGCCCTTCCATAGACAGGGTCGCCAATCAGGGGGTGGCCGATATGCGCCAGGTGGACGCGGATCTGGTGGGTCCGGCCGGTTTCGAGCCGGCATTCCAGCAGCGCCACGCCGCCGGATCGCACGCCCGCCTTGTCGCTTCCGGCGCCGCCCGGCATTCCAACGCCAATGGTCCGAAAGTTGGTCACTGCCCGGCGCCCGGTCTGTCCGGTGACGACGGCCATCTTCTTCCGGTCGAAGCGGCTGCGTCCGATCGGAGCGTCGATACGGCCTTCTCCTGGAATCGGTACGCCGCGCACGACCGCCCAATAGGTCCGCGACAGGGTGCGGTCGGCAAACTGGGCGGAAAGCGCGGCGTGGGCAGCGTCTGTCTTGGCCGCGACCATCAGGCCGCTGGTGTCGCGGTCGAGCCGATGAACGATCCCCGGCCGTGCGACGCCGCCGATGCCCGACAGGCTGCCCCGGCAGTGATGGATCAGCGCATTGACCAATGTACCGTCCGGATGACCGGCGGCGGGGTGCACGACCATGCCGGCCGGTTTGTCAATGACGATCAGGTGCGCGTCCTCGAACACGATGGGGAGATCGATCGGCTGACCCTGAGGTACCGGATCGTCCGGCGCAGGGATCTTGATCCGCCATGCCGCAGCTTGTTTGACCCTGTATGCGGGGTCGGCTATCGTTTGCCCGTCCAGAGTAAAGGCGCCGTCGGCAATGAGCGATTGCAGGCGGCTGCGCGAAATATCGTCGACCAGACCGGCCAGCACGCGGTCGATCCGCTCGCCGCGCCGTTCTTCAGGGATGTCGCCCTGGCGGATGGATGGGTCGCGCTCTGCCCGATCGATGGCTCCAGCCGACCCGTCCGGGTCATAATCATCGTCGTCGTCGACTTCAATCGGAATTGGCATCTTTGAAAGCACTCAAAATTCTGACCGCCGTCATGGGGGTGATGATCCTCCTCGGCGTTTCGATCATCATCGTCGAACTCATTCACCGGACACAAAGCCCCGATCCGGCGTCCCCTGACGCTGCTCCGGTCACTGCTTCCGTCAGGCCGGCATCGGGCGAAGCCTTTGCCGCATCGGTCGAGATACCGGCCGGCGCCGCGCTGGCCGGGACCGAGGCAACGGCGGACCACCTGATCCTCATCCTTCAGATGCCTGACGCGACCACATTGTTCAAGGTCGTCGATCTGCGCACCGGCGACGAGATCGGCACCGTCGGCGTGCCCGCCGCCTTGCCGACTGGCGACACGGGCGCCCGCTCCGTGCCGGGGCTGGCACCGGTACCGGGAGAAACCGAATGAATTTCTGCAGCGACAATACGGCCGGCGCGGCGCCGGAAATCCTCGAAGCCCTGGGGCCGGCACTGTCCGGTGCCGCGATGCCCTATGGCAACGACGCGGCGACACGGCAGTTGGAGTCGGCGCTGGCGGAGGTTTTCGAGACCGATCGGCTGGCGGTCTTCCCCGTCGCGACCGGGTCGGCGGCCAATTCGCTGGCGCTGGCCACACTGTGCCCGCCCTGGGGCAGCATCCTTTGCCACCGGGGCAGTCACATCAACGTCGACGAGTGCGGTGCACCGGAAATGTTTACCGGCGGCGCCAAGCTGATTGCGTTGGACGGCGAGCATGGCCGCCTGGACGCCGGGACGGTGGCGGCCGCGATCGACGCTGCCGGTTCCGGCAACGTCCACCGCGTGCAGCCCAGCGTCGTCAGCCTGACGCAAGCGACCGAGGCTGGAACCGTCTACCGGCCCGAGGCCGTCGCGGCGATCGCGGAAATCGCCCGTTCACGCGGGCTTCGGGTTCATATGGACGGTGCCCGGTTCGCCAATGCGGTCGTTTCGACCGGGAGCAGCCCCGCCGACCTGACATGGCGCGCGGGCGTCGACGTTCTCAGCCTGGGCGCGACCAAGAATGGCTGTATCGCCGCCGAGGTGGTCGTTTTCTTCGATCCTGACCTGGCGGCAGATACGCGGTTTCGGCGCAAACGGGCCGGTCACCTGTTCTCCAAGATGCGGTTTCTGTCGGCGCAATTGAATACGTGGCTGGCCGACGGCCTGTGGCTGCGGCTCGCCCGGCAATCGAACGGCGCGGCGCGGCGGCTGGCCGACGGGCTGGAAGCGTTGCCGGGTGTCCGGTTGCAGCATCCGGTGGAAGCGAATGAAATCTTCGCCGTGCTGCCCGACCCCATGGCCGACCGGGTGGAATCCGCCGGTATCCTGTTCTATCGGTGGGGCGATGGCTCGGTGCGCCTTGTGACCTCGTTCGCGATCACCGACACCGATGTCGATCGGTTCCTTGCCGTCGCCGCAGGGTAGACCAGGCTTGCGGCGCCGATGCCGGAAGTGTCGATCGACGCACGGTCGGCTTGCGCCTGTCGCCGGAATGACGGTACACATCGCAGGGCATTCTGGTATGACCATTTGCCAAAAGTGATCAACGTGCCGACAGTCACCGGCGCGACGTCAAAAACGGGAGGATCGATTACATGACCATCTTGCGTACCGCACTTGGCGGAGCCGCCGCCATCGCCCTTTTGTCCAGTGGTGCCGCGGCACAGGACCTGACCTTCGATCTCGGCCATTCGCTCGCCTCGGATAGCCATTACGGAGACGGGTATCAGGCTTTCGCCGATACCATCGCCGAATTGAGCGACGGCAGCATCGAGATCGTCGAGCAGCCCGCCAGCGCCCTTGGCGGCGAGCGTGACATGATCGAGGGGCTTCAGATCGGATCGGTCGATCTTGTCATCACCTCCAGCGGTCCGCTGGGCAATTTCGTGCCGGATGTCCTGGTGCTCGACCTGCCTTTCCTGTTCCGCGACTATGACCATGCGCGCGGCGTGCTCGACGGCGAAATCGGCCAGGAAATGCTCGACGGCATGGCCGAGCAGGATCTGATCGGTCTGGCATGGTCCGAGAACGGTTTCCGCCACCTGACCAATTCGGTGCGCCCGGTCGAAACGCCGGAGGACATGCAGGGCCTGCAGATCCGGACAATGGAGAACGAAGTCCATATGCGCGCGTTCGAAGCCGCCGGCGTGGCGCCGACGCCCATGGCGTGGCCGGAGGTCTTCACGGCCCTGCAGCAGGGCACGGTCGATGGCCAGGAAAACCCGATCGCCGTGATCACGGCGGCCAATTTTCACGAGGTTCAGGATTATCTGACGCTGACCGGTCATGTCTATTCGCCGGCCATCGTTCTGATGTCGCCGTTCTCGTGGGATCAGTTGAACGACGAGCAGAAGGGCTGGTTCCGCGAAGCGGCGAAAGCGTCCGCCGAAGCCACCCGCGAGCGTGTTCTGAGCGAAGAGCGCGACGGCGTCGATCAACTGCGCGAGTTGGGCGTCGAGGTGGTCGAGGAAGTCGACAAGGCAGCCTTTCAGGAGGCTGTTTCTCCGGCCTACGAGGTCTTTGCCGACCGTTTCGATCAGGATCTGATCGAGCGCATTCAGAACTGGGGTCTCGACTGATCCCGAGCAGCGCTTACTCCAACGGCTTCGCCCCGGCCTTTCTGCCGGGGCGGGCCGGATGAAACCGACCTGACGGCCGACGCGGGGCGAATATTCGGATGATAGTCTGGTTTCAGCGGATCGAGTCCGCAGTGACCCGTGCGGCAATTGCGGTCGCCGCGCTGCTGCTGGCCGTTTCGGCGGCATTGGCGATATATCAGGTCTGGACGCGTTATGTGGCCGGGATGCCGTCGACATGGTCGGAAGTGGCGATCCGTTCGATGATGATCTGGGCCGTGTTTCTGACGGCGCCCTATGCCTTCAAGACCGGCGCGATGATCGGCGTCGAGCTGATTTATCGTCTGGTGCCGCGTGGCATGATGATCGGCATCTATCTTCTCGTGTCCGTCGTCTGTGTGGTGTTCCTGGTCGTCCTGGCGTGGCAGGGCTATAGCATGATGCTGCGCGTTCAGAACCAGAACCTGGCCGGGTTGTTCATCAGTATTGCCTATGTCTACGCGGCGATACCGGTCGGGGCGGTGCTCAGCATCTTCAGTGTTATCAGCCGCGCCATCGATGTCTGGCGCGACCCGGAAGGCCATCTGCTGATCGTCGATCCCAAAGCGAGCGCTACCTGATGAACGCAGCAATGGCCCTGACCATGGGCATCCTGTTCATGCTGGGTGTCCCGATCGCAGTGGGCATCGCCATGGCGGCGGTGGTGGCGATCGAATATTTCACCCGGTTGCCGCTGTTGCTGGTGGCGCAGCGCATGTTCACCGGCATCGACAGCTTCACGCTGATGGCGATTCCGTTTTTCATCCTGGCCGGCAATCTGATGTCCGCCGGCGGAATATCGGAACGTCTGGTCGATTTCGCCAAATCCATCGTGGGCGGCGTGCGCGGCGGCCTGGCCTGCACCTGCGTGCTGACCTGCATGATTTTCGCCAGCGTCTCGGGATCGAGCGTGGCGACGACCTTTGCGATCGGCGCGATCCTGATCCCGGCGATGGTCAGGGACGACTATCCCAAGCCTTTCGCGGCCTCGGTCCAGGCCTCGTCCGCCAGCCTGGGCGTGCTGATCCCGCCGTCGATACCGCTGATCCTTTACGGCGTCGCGACCGAGACTTCGATCGGGCAGTTGTTCATTGCCGGCATCGGACCCGGGCTGGTCGTCGGTATCGCGCTGATGGTGTTCGTTCATATCGTCGCCCGCATCAAGGGATACGGGGAGCGTCCGGCCGAGGACCGGCTGGGCGTATGGACCGCCTTCAAGCGGGCGCTGTGGGCGCTGATCATGCCGTTCGTGGTCATTGGCGGCATCTATGGCGGCGTCTTCACGCCGACCGAGGCATCGGCGGTTGCCGTCTTCTACGCGCTGATCGTCGGGATGTTCGTCTATCGGCGGCTCAAGCCCCGGGACCTGCCGGAAATCCTGCGAAATTCCATGGTCGCGACATCGGTCATCATGCTGATCATAGCGGCGGCGGCGCTGTTCAGCTTCGTGCTGACCCGGGCCGGAGTTCCGGCGGAAATCGCGCGCTGGGTGACGCAGGTCTTCAACGAGGGCTGGACATTCCTGCTGGCGGTCAATGTCGTTCTGCTGCTGGTCGGAATGTTCATCGAGACGTCGGCGGCGATCATCGTGCTGGCGCCGATCCTGCTGCCGATCGCGGTGTCGTTCGGCCTGGACCCGGTCCATTTCGGCATGATCATGGTCGTCAATCTGGCACTGGGCATGTTCACCCCGCCGCTGGGCGTCAACATGTTCGCCGCGTCGCAGGTCGCGCGACTGCCGGTAGACCGGTTCATCATCCCTTTGCTGCCTTTCGTGCTCGTCATGCTGGCCTGCCTGATGATCATCACTTACATTCCGTTCGTTACGCTGGTATTCCGGGACCTGCTTTACGGCGGATGACCGGTCCTGCACGCACGCGGGCCGGGTCATCCGTCCGAAGATTGCTGCTCGACCGATTGCACAAGGAAGAAGACGATGCCCGACCGATCCCTGCTGATCGGCGCCGCCTGGCGTGCCGCCAAAACGCATGAAACCATCGACGTCGTCGATCCCTCGACCGGCCAGGTTTTCGAGTCCCTGGCGCGCGGTGACGCGGCGGATATCGATGATGCAGTCGTCGCGGCACGCGGCGCCTTCGACGGCGCCTGGGGCCGCATGACGGCTGTCGAGCGCAGCCGCGTGCTGCGCCGCTGGGCAGATCTGATCGACGCCCATCTTGATGAACTGACCGCGCTGGAGAGCCGCGATTGCGGCAAGCCGCGCCCGGCCGCACGCGTAGACGCCGTTTGTTGCCACCGGTATTTCGAATACTATGCCGGCGCCGCCGACAAGCTGCACGGCGAGACGATACCGTTCCAGGACGGCTATACGGTGCTGACCCTGCGCGAGCCGCACGGCGTGACCGGCCATATCGTGCCATGGAACTATCCCATGCAGATCTTCGGCCGCTCGGTCGGCGCCGCCCTGGCCGCCGGCAATGCCTGCGTCGTCAAACCGGCCGAAGATGCCTGCCTGTCGATCCTGCGGCTGGCCGAACTGGCACTGGAGGCGGGCTTGCCGACCGGCGCCCTGAACATCGTCACCGGTTTTGGCGCCGAGGCGGGCGCGCGGCTGTCGGCCCATCCGGATGTCGACCACATCTCGTTCACGGGCTCGCCGGAAACCGGGGCGCTGGTCCAGACGGCGGCAGCCGCGAACAACCGGCCGGTCACCATGGAACTGGGCGGAAAATCACCGCAGATCGTCTTTGGCGACGTCGATCTCGAAGCGGCTCTGCCGATCCTGACCAACGCTTTCATCCAGAACGCCGGCCAGACCTGTTCAGCCGGCAGCCGGCTGCTGGTCGAACGCAGCGCCTATGACCGTGTGCTGGGCGCGGTCTGTGATCGTGTTTCCGGCATGATCGCCGGTCCGGTCGATGCCGCCGACGACCCCAACTGCGGGCCGCTGATCAGCGCAAAGCAGAAGGCGCGGGTGGATTCGTTTCTGGAGCGGGCCCGCGGCGACGGAATTGCCGTTGCGGCAACGGGCAAACTGGCCACCGGTGCCGACCGGGGCGGTTTCTTTCAGGCTCCCATGGTCTTCGGCAATGTGCCGCGCGATCACTTCCTTGCCCAGCAGGAGGTGTTCGGCCCGGTCCTGGCGGCGATGCCATTCGAAGACGAGGTCGATGCGCTGGAGGCGGCCAACGGTACCGATTTCGGTCTGTGTGCGGGTATATGGACAGCTGATGGCGGCCGTCAGATGCGCCTTGCCCGTGGCGTCAGGTCCGGCCAGGTCTTCATCAACAGTTATGGCGCCGGAGGCGGCATCGAACTGCCTTTCGGTGGCGTGAAGAAGTCCGGATTCGGCCGTGAAAAAGGCTTCGACGGCATGGTCAGCTTTACCACTGTCAAAACGGTGACCATTCGCCACGGATGACGGCTGTCGGCGGATGATTTCGCCTGAAGGGGAGCATGCAGTATGAGATTGAAAGACAAGGTTGCGATCGTCACCGGCGGTGGCGGTGGCTTCGGTGAGGGAATCGCGCGGCGCTATGCCGACGAGGGCGCCCGGGTTGTGGTCGCGGACATCAATGGCGATGCTGCGGGCCGTGTGGCCGCCGATATCGCGGCGAAGGGCGGCACATCAGTTGCCGTCACCGCCAATGTCGCGGTCAGCGCCGATGTCGAGCGTATGATCGATGAGACACTTGCGGCTTTCGGCGGCCTCGACATCGTGGTCAATAATGCCGGTACCACACATCGCAACGGCCCGATCCTCGATATCACCGAGGAACAGTTCGACCGGGTCTTCGACGTCAACGTCAAGAGCCTGTATCTGACGGCGAAATTCGCCATTCCCGTATTCCGCAAGGCCGGAAGCGGCGTGTTCGTCAACATCGCATCGACCGCCGGCATCCGGCCGCGTCCGGGGCTTGTCTGGTATAATGCGACCAAGGGCGCGGCGATCACGGCGACCAAGGGTATGGCCGCCGAATTGGGCAAGGACAATATCCGGGTCGTGGCGATCAATCCGGTGATGGGCGAAACCGGTCTGACCGACGATTTCATCGGCGGCGACAGCCCGGAAAAGCGTGCGAAAGTCATCGAAGGCATCCCGCTTGGCCGGCTCAGCACGCCGCTCGACGTCGCCAATGCGGCGTTGTTTCTGGCGTCGGACGAGGCCGCTTTCCTGACCGGCGTTTGCCTGGAGGTCGATGGCGGGCGCTGCGTCTGACGCGAATTCCGACCAGTACCGCCGGTGCCGCGGACTAGCTTGCGGCACGGGCGTCGGGAATCCGGTCGTGTTGATAAAGGGCGGTGCGGGGCAGCAGGATCTCGGCCCTGGTACCCTTGCCCGGCGTGCTGGACAGCCGGAACTGACCGTCATGAAGCTTGACGAGGCGATCCACCAGAGGCAGGCCCAGCCCGGTGCCTTCCTGTTGTCTCGTCATCGAGTTGGCGATCTGGCGGAACGGTTCCATGGCAAGGCCGGCTTCTTCCGTGCTCATTCCGATGCCGGTGTCGGAGACGACAATCGACACCGTCTCCTCGCCGCCGTTGCCGGTCTTACCCTGAGTTCCTCCCAGGGCCGCGCCTTCGTCCCCGCCCTGGGCGACCACATCGACCGAGATCGAACCGCCAGCGGCATTGAACTTGACCGCATTGCTAAGGAGGTTGATCAGGACCTGCTTCATCCGCCGTTCATCGACGATCACGAATACCCGTTCTTCGGTGTCGGGCGGGTGAACGATCAACCCCTTTTCAGCGGCGCGGGTCTCGATGAACCGCATGCTGTCCCTGATCAGGCGGGAAAGGTCGACTCTCGACAGTTCCAGTTCCAGGCGGCCCGCCTCGATTTTGGACAGATCGAGAATATCGTTCAGCAGATTCAACAGGTGCCGGCCGGAGGTCGTTATGTCGCCGAGATACTCGAACTGCTTGTCTGAAACCTTGCCGGCCCCGCCCGACTGAAGCAGTTCGGAAAAGCCGATGATGGCATTCAGAGGCGTGCGCAGTTCGTGGCTCATCATCGTCAGAAAATTCGACTTGGCCTGATTGGCATTTTCGGCCTGAATCTTGGCTTCGAGAATCGTGTCTTCGGCGAATTTGCGCTCGCTGATATCGATTTGGGCAATCAGGGCACCCCCGCTCTCGAAGGGCACGACGCTCATGCGGTACCAGGTGTTCGATTCCGGTCCGCCAATGCGGTATTCATAACAGAAGGTCTTGCCTTCCGGGTTATCGAGAATGCGCGTCACGCCTTCGACGGCCGCGCGTCCGTCACGCTCGTCGATGACTTCGGGGATTTGCAACAATCCGAACAGATTGCGCGGCCAGGCGACATCGCCGTCGAAGATGCCGTCCCAGAATTCGCGCCAGCCGGTATTGCATACGATCACGTCGCCGGTGTTGTCGACCAATGCGACCTGCACCGGCAATCCATCGAGAATGGCACTCTGGCGGCGCAGAAGATCGCGCTCGCGCAGGCTTATTCTGTCCAGTGCGGCGCGGGCTTCCTTTTCGGTGGTGACGTCTCTGCCGATCCCGCGATACCCGGTCCACCGCCCCGCACCGTCGTGCACGGGATTGGCGGACAGCAGACAGTGCAGTCTCTTGCCGCCCGGCTTCCTGATCGTTCCTTCGATATCGCGAAAAGCTTCGCGTTTACGAACGGCCGAGGCAACGGCCGATGATATCGTGAGCCGACTGGTGCCCTGGCTCGCGACCCGTTCCGTGCGCAGAGGCATGATCGTTCCGATCAGATCGCCGTGTGACAACCCCATCGTTTCGCAGAAACGGTCGGATACATAGGTGAGGCGGAACTGGCGGTCGGTTTCCCAGAACCAGTCGGACGCCGCCTCGGCAAAGTCCTTGAACAAGCCTTCGTTCCGAATGGCCCGGTGCTGGGATTCGCGCGTATGGTCGATCTGCCGCGACATGATCCGTGCGGATGTCAGAATGACGCCCATGACCGCAAAAAAGAGGGCGATTTTCCACGGCAAACGGCTGGACCATTCTCCGAGAATGCCCTCCCGGCCGATCGCGGCGACAGCTACGACCGGATAGGAGCCCACCGGTCGCGCGGCGACGATGCGCGCCTCGCCTCCCGATGACGAATCAACAAGCGTCTCGGTCATGTCGACCGGTTGCTGCTCGCTCTCGGCAGGATCGCCGATAAGGGCCATCATCGACGAAAGCCGGGACGGTGATCGGTCATCGCCGGTGACCATGGGATTCCAATAGGCATCGAACCGGCTCGCGTCCTCGGCGTTGTACGCCATAATCGTCCCTGACGGCGTGACGAGGGCGACGGAGGTGTCGGAATCGATTGTCAGTGTGTCGAACGACTGCGTCAAATGCCCGACATCGATCACCGCGATCAGCGATGCCACAGGCGTGGTCTGGTCGACATGGGTCACCCGGCGGACAAGCAGCAATGCGTCATGATCGCGTGCCGCAGCCGGCGAATCGATCAGTGCCGCGTTCCTGCCCTGCACCAGTGAATAGGGGTCCGGCGAGGCTTCCAACCCGTCGGCAATCGTTTCGCGCGTCGAACGTGCAAGGGTCGAACCGGGAAACGCTTCGGCCGAAGCCGCCGGTCCGGTAAGGCGCGGGGGCGGGCGCATCAGACTGGTGACGATTTCCCCCGTCAGATCAATGGCGACGACGTCTCGCAGGAAGCCGACGTCGCGGAACGCGGCGGCCAGCCGGTCGGCGGCGCGTTCGTCCTCGACCGGCAGCGCAGCGGCGGCCATGTCGAGGGCAGCGTCGGCAACGGCCAGGGTGCGGACGGACTGTTCCGCAACGATCCGCACGAGGGCGTCGGCATCCGTCTCCGCTGCGTTCCACGCGTCGTCATAGTTTCGTTTTATGTCCCGTCCGATGACCAGTACGAGCATTGCCGCGAACAGGAAGGCGCTGGCGATGACTGTCTGCCGCATGAATGTGAAGCCGATCCTGCCGCTGCTGTCCGCGATTCCGATGAACGACACTTGTCGGACGTTCTGGCTACCGAAGTCAACTATAAAGCGAATAGTGTTATAAGTATGCTCCTTATAGTGCGTGTTGCAGCTCGGCATTTCTGTGACGCTTCACCGCCGCGACTGCAACGGCGGAAGCGACAAGGATGTAGAGGGCACAGTAACCTGCGAGTGTGGACATGGTGACCGCGCCGTCGATCAGCCAGCCGAACGCGAATGGGCTTCCGGCGGTTGCAACGATCATCATGGCGGTGGTCATGGACCGGATCGCGCCGATATGTTTTCGGCCATAGAGTTCGGGCCATAGCGCCGATGTGACCAGCATTTGCCCACCGACCGACACTCCGGCCAGCAGCATGAACAAAAGCGCGGCCGCAGGATGATCCACCGTTGCCAGCACCACGCATCCTGCGGCGATGCCAAGCAGATAGAACGGCAGAATGCTGACGGTGCCGATGCGATCGACCAGAGTGCCGAGATAGATGGCGGAGACGGTCGCCGCCGCGGCGAAACCGCTGAAGGTGGCGGCATACCAGGCCAGCGACCAGCCCTTTTCCTCGACCAGCACGACCTGGTGGAACATGATGCCGGTGGTAATGAACGGCGTTGCCAGAAACACGGGCAACAGCAGCAAAAACCTGAGGTCGCGGAGCACCTCGGCGGTGGTAAAATCGCGACTGGCGGTGAATCCCCTCCGCTGGATGGCGCCATCCCGGCTTCGGCCGTCGGTGTCGCTTTCGCTTTCGTTCGGCTTCCCTGAACCGGTAAAGAGGACGATGGGAAGGACGAAAATGACCAGCACACCGGCAAACGCCAGCCATGCAGTCCGCCAATCCAGGATCGCCGCAGCCGATACGACAAGGAACGGCAGAACGGCCTCGCCGGCCGGAACACCGGTGCCGGCAAGACTGATCGATTTTCCGCGATCGCGGTCATAGCATCGCGCCATGGTCGTCATGGCGGTATGGGTCATCAGCCCCTGTCCGAACAGCCGCAGGCCATATAGCGCCAGCCCCAGCATCAGGACGTTTGAGGCGCTGGAGGCAACCACGCAGGCAGTGGCAAGGCCGCAGCAGACGAACGCTGCAAATCGTGTATGGCTGGTTCGGTCGATGAGGCGTCCGATTCCCATGAGGGTCAGCGCACTTGACAGCGTTGCGATCGAATACACGCCACCGAATTGACTGTTGCTTAAATCGAATTCATTTCTGAACTCGGCGCCAAAAAGCGCAATGAAAAACGTCTGGCCGAAGGCAGAAAAACAGGTGAGCGTAAATCCGAAAGAAAGCAGACGGATATTTTTCTTAATGAACGAGAAGTAATTTGACACTGGTCTGCACAGACGAAAATGGGCGGAGCACGCAAGAGGTTATCGCACGCATGATCGCGCGCCGGCAGAATCGGCACAACGCTCAAAACCTATGCGCTGCTATGCGCATTAAGCAGGTGGACCTGCGGAGAGGCGGCCGCCGGCCGTTGCGTGGTCTGCCGAGAAAAAAACAAATTCGACATCGAATGTATGGCATGACAATCGATTAGGGAGTTTGCTAATATACTTTCGTAGTGTCGCGATCGATTTGTCGTGTGCGTTGAAATATCGTTACCGTAGCTCCATTACCCCCGGGCGCTCCTGCAGATGCTGAAATTGCTGATTGCCGATGATCACGCCCTCGTGCGGGACGCGCTGAAGACGCATATCGAGCGGCAGTGCAGCGATGCGAGCGTCGTCACGGCGGCTTCGGTTGACGACGCCATGTCGACGATCGCCGCAGTGCACGCCGAGCCGTTCTCGCTGATCATTCTCGATCTCTGGATGCCGGGCATGGACGGGCTGCATGGCCTGGAGCGCGTTCTGAAGGCCACGCAATCGCCGGTCGCCGTAATGTCGGGGCTGGCAAAGCCGGCCGATGTACAGGCCGCAATGGATGTCGGCGCCGTCGGTTTCCTGCCCAAAACCATTGACGGCGGAGTCTTGCTTGAGGTGGTTCGAGCCTTCAGCAACCGCGAACCGGCCAACGCGGCCGCGATCCGCGCACTTGCGGCTGCGTATCCAGTCGATTCTTCACCTGTTTCCGCCAAGGGCCGGCCGGTTTCCACACTGACGCGCAAAGAGGACGACGTCGTCCGGCATCTTCTGCTGGGCATGTCGAACAAGGAGATTGCGCGCTGTCTGGGCGTCGAGGAAGTGACCGTGAAGCTTCACGTCAAGAATATTTGCCGCAAGCTCGATGCCAGAAACCGGACGCATGCGGCGCTGCAAGCGGTAAGAATCGGTTATGTCGCGGCGATCTGTCCGGGCGAAAAATGTGCGGCCGAACAATGATGGCCACCAGGGTGGGAAGAACGCTCCGACCCCATCGCCCCGTCCTGAGCGCCGCTCCTTCCCATCCTTCTGAGTTGGCGGGCGCAGAGCCATACGACCTGACGCGTTGCCCACTGTCGATACTGGCAGCCATGGCGGCCCCGATCGGCAACTGAATCCCGTTCCCATCCCCGACTCTGCGTGACGGCACAGGATATCGCTGTGTGTCCGGGCAATAGTGATTGCCGAAAATCGCCCCCGTTTCGACCGTACTCCACCTCGGCGACGGAAATTGCGCGTATGTGGCCGGTGCCATGGAACATCAGCATGAGCACGGGGTTCCGGAGCGTAGGACGAAACAAGGGAAGGTGTCGTCATATGTCACGCTCGGCTCCGCATTCTCAGCCTCAGCCCGGGGGGCAAAACAGGACGGACTTCGTTCTTGTGACTGGTGGTGCCGGGTTCATTGGCCGGCATGTCGTGGCAGAACTGCTTCGGCGCGGCGCGCGGGTTCGCGTGTTCGATAACTTCAACGATCAGGTCCACACCGACCCGGCCGGCAAGGGCCATGTTCCGGGGTGCGGAACGGATGCGGCGACGACAGCCCTGCCCAATGGCAGCGTTGCCGATTGTGAAGTCATCGACGGTGACATCCGCGACCGCGAGGCTGTTCGCCGCGCACTTGATGGCGTCGACAGCGTCGTCCATCTGGCCGCCGAGGTCGGTGTCGGGCAGAGCATGTACGAAATCGAACGCTATGTCGGCGTCAACGAGTTCGGCACCGCCGTCCTGCTTCAACAGATGATCGATCTGCCGATCAAGCGCATCGTCGTGGCGTCATCAATGAGTGTTTATGGCGAGGGGCTTTATCGCGATGCCGCCGGATCGGATGTTCAGGACGCATCCCGCCCCCGGGGTGCGAACGGCAGTTCCGGGCTGGCAAGCTGGGATCCGGTCGGCGCCGATGGCGGGGCGCTGACGCCGGTCGCGACGCCGGAATCAAAGGAGCCGAAGCTGTCGTCGATCTATGCGCTGAACAAGTACGCGCAAGAGCAGATGGCGATGATCGTGCCGCCGGCCTATGGCACCGAGGCCGTCGCATTGCGTCTCTTCAACGTCTACGGGCCGGGGCAGGCTCTGTCCAATCCGTATACCGGTGTGCTGGCGGTATTCGCCGCCCGCCTTCTGAACGGCCGGCCGCCAATGATCTATGAGGATGGCCAGCAACTGCGCGATTTCGTGCATGTCGAAGATGTCGCCAGGGCCTTCGCTGATGCACTGACCGCACCCAGGGCAGCGGGGGCGGTCATCAATATCGGCAGTGGACGGCCGATTTCCATCGGGCAGCTGGCCCAGCGATTTGCCGCCGTAATGGCGCGCGAGGACCTGAAACCCGTAATTGCCGGCAAGCGCCGTGCGGGGGATATCCGGCACTGCTTTGCCGACATCGACCATGCAAGGCGGATCCTGCAGTACGAGCCGCGATACGATCTGGACGTCGGCTTGGCTGAACTGGCCGACTGGGTCGTGACCGAGGGCGCGGTCGACAACATCGCCCATGCCAGCGCCGAACTGGAATCGCGGGGACTGGTTACATGACGGCAAACGGGAAATGCGCTCCCGGCGTCGTCGAATGGTTCCGGCCCGGGTGCCATTCCCATGCTGAAGCCGCGCTGGAACAGATGCGCATGATCGGCGTCGATCGCCTGCGAACGCATCTGTCATGGGCGGAGTTTCACGTCGAGGGTGGCCGGGACTGGTATGACTGGCTGCTGCCGAAACTTGCGGCCGAAACCGATCTGCTTCCCTGCATTCATTACACACCACCCTCGATCGCCGAGAACGGGCGCACGAACGGGCCGCCGACCGATCTGAGGGCGTTCGCCGACTTCATCGATAGCGTGATCGACCGCTACGGACGCCATTTCGAAGCCGTGGAACTGTGGAACGAGCCCAACAATCTGCTGGATTGGGATTGGCGGCTGGACCCCGACTGGGGAAAGTTCTGCATGATGGCTGGCGCCGCCGCCAACTGGGTGCGCCAGCGCGGCAAACGGGCGGTGCTGGGCGGGCTGTGCCCGAGCGACGCCAACCTTCTGCGCCATATGGGCGAGCGCGGACTGCTTCAGTACATCGACGTGATCGGTGTGCACGGGTTTCCCGGCACCTGGGAGAGCGAGGAAGGAACCTGGGCGGGGTGGGGCAGTCTGATTGCGGAAACGCGTGAGGCGGTCGAACCATTCACCGACAATGCTGAAATCTGGATCACCGAGGCCGGGTATTCGACCTGGCGCCGCGACGAGGCCGAACAGGCGCGCCGGTTCCTTGAGATCACGGCCGCGCCGGCCGACCGCGTCTATTGGTACGCGCTTCAGGATCTGCCCATCGATGTCGCCAGCCAGGAAGGCTATCACTTCGACGAGCGGCACTATCATTTGGGGCTGTTCGACAGTAGCGGCCATCCGAAACTGACGGCGCGCCTGCTGGCGCATGGCGGGCAGGTCTGTATCGAGCAGACCCTGGATCTGGCGCGTCCGGGACCGGCGATCGTCGGCCGGAAGCCGGTGCTGGTCACTGGCGGGGCCGGGTTCATCGGGTGCAATCTGGCCGACAGCCTGGCCGCCGATGGCCGCGATGTTCTCGTCTTCGACGGACTGATGCGGGTCGGGGTGGAACAGAACCTGGCCTGGCTGAGACGCCGCCACCCCGCCCGGATCAGCGCGACCATTGGCGACGTGCGCGACCGGATCGCCGTCGACGACGTCACCCGCGATGCATCGGGCGTGATCCATCTTGCGGCGCAGGTGGCCGTGACGTCGAGCCTGGCCGATCCGATGGACGATTTCCGCTCGAACCTGTGCGGCACGCTGAACCTGCTGGAAGCCATACGCCCCAATCCGATGCCCTTCGTTTTTGCCAGCACCAACAAGGTCTACGGCGATCTGGCCGAGGTGCCGCTGGTGCTGCTCGACCGGGCGTATCGCCCGGCGGATGACGCACTGAACGCCACCGGCGTCGGCGAGGATCGCAGCCTCAGTCTGGTCACGCCGTATGGATGCTCCAAGGGCGCTGCTGATCAATATGTTCTGGATTACAGCCGTAGCTTCGGGTTGCCGACGGCCGTGCTGCGCATGAGCTGTGTGTATGGCGAACGTCAGTTTGGCACCGAGGATCAGGGGTGGGTCGCTCATTTCGCAATCAATGCCCTCGCCGGACGGCCCGTGACCATCTTCGGCGACGGCTTTCAGGTCCGCGACATCCTTCATGTCGACGACGCCGTCCGCGCCTATCGGCGTGTCTTCGACAACATCGGCGCCGTTTCCGGCCGGGCGTTCAATCTGGGCGGCGGACCGGCCAATGCCGTTAGCCTGGCCGAACTGGTTGCCTGTCTGGAGCATCTGATCGACGGGCCGGTCGACACCCGCACCGAGCCGTGGCGCCAGGGCGACCAGAAATACTTCGTTTCCGATACGCGCCGACTGAACGCGGCGCTGGGATGGGTGCCGGCCATAGAATGGAAGAGCGGCGTTCGACGGCTGGTCAATTGGCTGCGGGTCGAGCGCGCCGACGACGTCGGGCCGATGCCGAATTGCAGGGCCGGCTCCCCGATTCCCCCCACCTTTCCGTCCGCGAGGTGAGACGATGCGCATCGCTCTGGTCAATCCCGCCTGGCGTTACGACAACAGCATTTATTTCGGCTGTCGCGCGGCGCATCTGCCGTTGGAACTGGGATACTCCAGGGCCTTGTCCGAGCAAGGCGGTCACACGGCCGAAATCTTCGACGGCCAGTTGTCGGGCGGTGACAATTCAGCGCTCGCCGAGGCGGTGGCGGCTTTCCAGCCCGACATGACCGTTGTCGCAACCGCGCCGACCTATCTGTTCTGGCGGTGCGCGCCGCCGGAGCTGCGCGTGCCGGGGCAGTTCCTCGGGCTGCTTGGCGGCCGTGGCGGTCTCACCGTCGCCGTCGGTCCGCACGGATCGGTGACGCCGGAACCGACGCTGAGGAAACTCGGCTGCGACATTGTCGTGCGCGGCGAATGCGAAGAGGTGGTGGCCGGTCTGGCCAATCACGGCGGCAACCCCGGCGCCGTTCCGGGTACCGCCTGGCTCGGGGGCGACCGGAGGCTGCGCCTGAACGGCGGCAATGCGGCTTCGCCGTTCGTGTCTCATCCGGCGCTGAAATGGCCGGATCGCTGGCTGGCCGATCACTGGCATCATCACCACCGGTTCGATGCCGCGCCGGACGGACCGGGGGCCGAGGTCGAGGCGTCGCGCGGGTGTCCCTTCAATTGCTCGTTCTGCGCCAAGATCGACTATCGCGACAAATACCGCCGCCGCGACCTGTCGATCCTGCTGGACGAGATCGACGCACTTATCGCTCAGGGCGTGACCTATCTGTACTTCATCGACGAGATATTTCTGCCGCGCCAGGATCTTCTTGCGGCGCTGACCGAGCGGGACGTCCGCTTCGGCGTGCAGACGCGCATCGATCTGTGGAGGCCGGAAATGATCGCGCTGCTGGGCAAAGCGGGCTGCGTTTCGGTCGAAGCCGGGCTGGAAAGCCTGACGCCCGAGGGCCGGGACAGTCTGGACAAGAGATGCCGGCTTTCCACCGAGGAAATGGCCGATCTTCTGATCGAGGCGCGCCGGCACATTCCGTTTGTTCAGGCCAATCTGATCGCGACGGTCGCGGACGACCCGGCGACCGTGGCCTGTTGGCGCGACCGGCTTCGGGATCACGATGTCTGGGCGAACGACCCTGTGCCGCTGTTCGCCTATCCCAGCTCGCCGGATTATCGCAAGCGCTGGGGCGCCCCCGACGATTGCGCCTGGGAACGCGCCCACGATCACTATCTGCGCGAATTCGGCGTGTTCAGCGACATTCAGGAGCAGGATCCGAAATCTCTGGCGCAATTGGAGGCCCCATGCCCCGGATGCTGAGCGAGCCGCGCCGGATCGTTATCTCCACCGACACCGTCGGCGGCGTCTGGACTTATGCCCTGGATCTGGCGCGCGCGCTTGCTGACCGGGGCATCGAAGTCGTGCTGATGATCGTTGGGCCGTCGGCTTCGGTCTCCCAGCGCCGGTCGGTGGATGCGATCGGCGGTGTCACGCCGGTAGTCGCTGATCTGCCGCTGGACTGGGCGGCACGCGATGAGCGTGAGCTGGTCGATGCGGGCGAGGCGTTCTTCAACCAGTGCCGTGCTTTCGACCCCGACGTCATTCACCTGAACAGCCCCGGATTTGCTGCCACGCTGGCGCGGGAGGAGGCTGCGTCGCGCACGCCGCTTGTCGTTGGGCTCCACTCGTGCGTGGCCAGTTGGTGGTCGGCGGTTTTTCCCGGCATTGATCTGCCGCCGGATCTGGCGTGGCAGTTGGCAATTGTCAGGCGGGGTTTGGCGAGGGCCGATGCCGTCATCGTCCCCAGCCATGCGTTTGCCGCCGCGATCAAACCCCATTACGGGCACGGCCTCGATATCGAAGTCATTCCCAATGGACGTCACCTTTCGAACGGTGGGGGGCGTCAGGCAGGAGCCGGGGGACTGGTGCTGACGGCGGGCCGGCTGTGGGATCAGGGCAAGAATGTCGCAACGCTCGACCGGGCCGCGGCGCAGTTGGCGATGCCGATCGAAGCGGCCGGGCCGGTGTGCGAGCCGCGTCGCGGCGCTGTGGCGGCTGCTTTTCACCATTTGCGGCTTGTGGGTGAACTGGACCGGGCGGCGATGCAGGATCGGTTGGACGAGGCTGGTATTTTCGTTTCGGCGGCCATTTACGAGCCGTTCGGGCTGGCGGTGCTGGAGGCGGCGCAGGCCCGATGCGCGCTGGTGCTGTCCGATATTCCGACATTTCGCGAGCTATGGGACGGGGCGGCGGTCTTCGTCGAGCCCTCGGACGCGTACGGCTTCGCCCGCGAAATCGAGCGGTTGCGGGCGGATGGTGCGGCGCGGTTGGCAATGGCCGACGCGGCTGCAAGGCGGGCCGGTGGCTTTGGGATCGACGCCATGGCCACCGAGACGGCTGCGCTTTACGGCCGGGTGGCGGCCTGTCGTCTGGCAAGCGTGGGGGCGCCCGCATGAAGATCGTCTATTTCACCCAGTCCCTGCGGTCCTGCTGGAACCATGGCAACGCGCATTTCCTGCGCGGCATGGTGCGGGCGCTGCGCCGCAGCGGCCATTGTGTCGACGTGCTGGAACCGGCGGGGAGTTGGAGTCTGACCAATCTGCGCCACGACCAGGGCGATGAGGGGCTGTTGCCCTTTCGCCGTGCCTATCCTGATCTGGAGCCGGTATCCTACGACGATGGCGCCGACCCGGTGCTGTTTGCCGATGCCGCCGATCTGGTGATCGTGCACGAATGGACCGACCCGGCGGTGATCGCGCGGCTGGTGCGCCTGCGCCGCGAGGGCGGGCGATTTCTGCTGCTGTACCACGATACCCACCACAGGGCGGTCAGCGAACCGGACAGTGTCGACCGCGCGGTGCTGGAAGGCTTCGACGCCATTCTTGCGTTCGGCGAAAGCCTGGCCGCCGTCTACCGGAAATGGGGGGCGCGGGTGTTCGTCTGGCACGAGGCGGCGGATGTCAGCCACTTTTTTCCTCGCCGGTGTTCCGGCAAAGAGGCGCCGTCGGGCGATGTCGTCTGGATCGGAAACTGGGGCGACGAGGAACGCACCGAGGAGTTGGAGACATTTCTCTTCAGCCCGGTCGCCGCGGAGGAACTGGCGCTGATGGTCCACGGAGTCCGGTATCCCGAAGCGGCGGTGCGGCGGCTGAACAATATCGGCGCCAGTTATGGTGGATGGGTCGCCAACGCCGATGTGCCGAACCTGTTCGCCCGGTTCCTGATGACTGTCCATGTGCCGCGCCGGTTCTATGTCGAAGCCCTGCCGGGGATCCCGACGATCCGCATGTTTGAAGCACTGGCCTGCGGCATTCCTCTGATCAGCGCGTGGTGGCCCGATACCGAAGGGCTGTTCCGGCCCGGCGACGATCACCTGGTCGCCCGGACGGGAGACGAGATGAGGCGGCATATGCGTGATCTCCGCCACCAGCCGGGCCTGCGCGAGGCTCTTGCCACGAATGGCCTGGAGACCATCCGCACCCGGCACACCTGCGACCATCGCGCGGCAGAGCTGATGGATGTGGTTCAGGAAATGACGCAAAGCGCCGCCGAAAGGGTTGTCGGATGACCACGATCGCCTTTTACGGATCGAGCTTGCTGTCGTCCTACTGGAATGGTGCCGCAACTTATTATCGCGGCATTATCCGGGCGCTGCACGACCGGGGCTACCGGGTGACCTTTTACGAACCCGATGCCTTCGACCGGCAGTCGCACCGCGATATCGACGCCCCCGACTGGGCGCGGGTGGTGGTCTATCCCGCCACCCCCGAAGGCGTATCTTCGGTTCTGGACGACGGTGCCGGGGCCGACGTCATGATCAAGGCAAGTGGCGTCGGCGTTCATGACGACCTGTTGCTGACCGGCATGCTGGAAAAGGCATTGCCGGAAACGGTCAGAATCTTCTGGGATGTCGATGCCCCGGCCACGCTTGCCGCGCTGAAATCGGCATCGGCCCCAGCGCTGAGGCAGGCGCTGCCGGCGCTCGACGCCGTTCTGACCTATGGCGGTGGAAATGCCGTCGTCGCGGAATACCGGGCGCTCGGCGCGCGCGACTGCGTGCCGATCTATAACGCACTCGACCCCGCGACGCATTTCCCGGTCGCGCCGGAACCCCGTTTCGCCGCTGATGCGTCCTTTCTGGGCAATCGACTGCCCGATCGTGAAGCGCGGGTCGAAGCGATATTCTTCGACGCGGCGCGGAGACTGCCCGACGCGCGGTTCCTGCTCGCCGGGTCCGGTTGGGAGCCCGATCGGCTGCCGAAAAATGTGCGCCATATCGGCCATGTCCGCACCGCCGATCACAACGCGTTCAACGCCTCGGCGCTGGCTGTCGTCAACATTGCACGCGACGCAATGGCCGCGGTCGGCTTTTCGCCGGCGACACGAGTGTTCGAAGCCCTCGGCGCCGGTGCCTGTCTGATCACCGACGAATGGCAGGGGCTGGAGATGTTCGTCGAGCCGGGCCGGGAAATCCTGACCGTTCGCGACGGGGTCGATCTCGCCCACCTGCTGAGCGCGCTGACGCCGGAACGGGCGGCCGAAATCGGTCGGGCCGGGCGCCAGCGCATCCTGGCTGATCATACCTATGCCGATCGGGCCGCCATTCTGACTGCCAGGCTCGCGGCCCTGCAATCCGCCCGAACCTTTCTCAATCCGACGGGAACGACAGCATGAAACTGGTGTTTTTCGGTCTGAGCCTGTCGTCTTCCTGGGGAAACGGCCACGCGACGACCTATCGAAGCCTGCTGCGCGCCCTGGCCGATCGTGGCCACGACATCGTGTTCTATGAACGGGATGTTCCATGGTATCGCGCCCATCGCGATCTGCCCGATCCCGATTTCTGTACGCTGCGCCTGTACGATCGGCTGCCCGATATCGTGGAAATCGACGACGAAGCGCCCGACGCCGTTATCATCGGTTCCTATGTCGAGGATGCCGAGGCTCTGGTGGCGATGCTGTCGAACCGGACATCGGTAACGCTGGCGTATTACGACATCGATACGCCGGTGACCGTCGCCGGGCTGGCGGCGGGTGGGGCGGCCTATCTCAAGCCGCGGACCGTGCCGGCCTTCGATGTCTATCTGTCTTTCAGCGGCGGCCCGATCATGACGCGGCTGAAGCGGGAGTTCGGTGCACGGATGGTGCGGTCGCTGTCCTGCAGCGTCGATACACGGATCTATGCGCCTATCGAAGTACCGCGCCGCTACGCGCTCGGCTATCTGGGCACCTACGATCCCAGCCGGCAGCCAGCGTTGGAGGAATTGCTGATCGAGCCCGCGCGCCGGATGCCGGATCGGCGCTTCATCGTCGCCGGCGCCCTGTATCCGGATGACATCGCCTGGCCCGGCAATGTCGAGCGTATCGCGCATCTTCCGCCGAGCGAACACGCGGCTTTCTATGCGTCTCTGGTCTTCGCCCTCAATGTCACCCGTGCCGATATGGTGAAGGCCGGATACAGCCCCAGCGTCCGGATATTCGAAGCGGCCGGATGTGCCCGGCCGGTGATCACCGATGTCTGGCCGGGGTTGGCGCAGGTGCTGGAGCCGGGAGCAGAGGTTCTGTGCGCCGGAAGCGCCGACGATGTCGTGGCGTGTCTGGCAATGGCCGACGCCAGCAGGGAAAGGATCGCCAGGGCGGGGTATCTGCGGGTTCTGCGCGATCACACCGCCACTGCCCGGGCCGTCGCATTCGAGGACGCTCTGATTGAAGCCGCGCATGGCCGAATGGCGCGGACGGGATCGCAAGCGCGGGCGCGCGCCTCATGAGCGGGGGTGCAACCATTCTCGACGAAATCGCTGACCTGGCGCCGTGGTTTCACAATCTGCATCTCCCCGGCGGCGTTTGCACCGCGCCCGACCATCCGCTGGGCGATTTTCCCAACTTCAAATGGCTGGAAATCGCCGACCACCTGCCGTCCGACCTCAGTGGCAAGCGGGTGCTGGATATCGGCTGCAATGCCGGCTTCTACAGCCTTGCGATGGCCGGGCGCGGGGCGGAGGTGGTCGGTATCGACATGGACGACCATTATCTGGCCCAGGCGCGATGGGCGGCCGACAAGGCCGGCGCCGACCGGGTCTCTTTTCAGAAAGCGTCGGTCTACGAGCTCACGGCCTTGCCCGGACATTTCGACGTCGTGCTGTTTTTGGGTGTTCTTTATCACCTCCGGCACCCGCTGCTGGCGCTCGACCTGATCGCTGAAATCGATCCGGGCCTGTTGGTGGTACAGACGCTGACACGGGGCGACGAAGCGGTGTCGGAGGACAGCCGCAGCGATGTCGATTTCCAGACGCGGCACAAGCTGCAGACTTCTTCATGGCCGGCCATGGCCTTCATCGAGTCGACGTTCTGCGGCGATCCTACAAACTGGTGGGTGCCGAACCATGCCTGCGTCCTCGCCATGCTGCGCAGCGCCGGATTTGCCGTGCGTGGGCAGCCGGGCCACGAAATCTATGTCTGCGACCGCAGCGACCGCAGCGACCGGACCGCCCCCGCGTTCATCGACGACGCCCATAGCCAGGCAAGCCGCATTGCCGTCAGCAGCCGCGTTTGTCAGGGAGACAATGAATGACCGAGCGCATTCTCGTTGCCGGTGGGGCCGGGTTCATAGGAACCAACCTTACCGCCGCCCTGCTGGACCAGGGTTATGACGTGGTCGTGCTGGATAACCTGCGCACGGGGCGGACGGTCAATCTGGATGCCCTGACCACCAGCGGTCGCCTTGTCTTTCGTCATGGCGACATCAACGATCCGCCGGGCGATCTCGGTTCTTTCAACAAGATCTATAATCTCGCCTGCGCGGCGTCGCCCGTTCACTATCAATCCGACCCCGTCGACACCTTGCCGACCTGTGTCAATGGCACCCACAACCTTCTGGCGCTGGCCGAAGCCTGCGGCGCGCGCTTTCTCATGGCGTCGACCAGCGAGGTCTATGGCGATCCGCTGACCCATCCGCAGCCCGAGGGCTATTTCGGCAACGTCAATCCCAACGGCCCGCGCGCCTGCTACGACGAAGGCAAGCGTGCTGCTGAAACGCTGTGCTGCGACTATCGCCAACGCGGCGTCGACGTGCGCATCGCGCGGATCTTCAATACCTATGGTCCCTTCATGTCGCCCGATGACGGGCGTGTCGTCACCAACGCCGTCTGTCAGGCCCTTGCGGGGCATGATATCACCGTCTACGGCGACGGTACGCAGACGCGGTCATTCTGCTATATCGACGATCTGGTGGCAGGACTGATGGCGCTGATGGAATGCGGGACGCCGATCGATCGCCCGATCAATCTGGGCAACCCGGATGAGGTTTCGATCAACGATATGGTGGCGGAGGTTCTGCGCGCCGTACCGGGGCGTTCGCGCATCGTGCACCGGCCGCTCCCGACCGACGATCCGCGGCGTCGCTGCCCGGACATTTCCCGTGCCCGCGAGCTGCTGGGCTGGGAGCCGAAGATCGCATTCCCCGACGGGTTGGGCAGAACCGTTCAATGGCTCGCCGGGCAGACGCAGCCGACGATCGCCACCAGCGTCGTTCAGCCAACGCCGGTCAGCAAATCTCAGGCTCGCGCCGGTATGGCAGCCGAGTAGCGCCCGCTTCAGCAGGTGTAGAGGGCGTTGCCTTCAGATCCGGACCCGACTATTGCCGTCCTACCCCCCGATGAGATCGCCGCCATTGGGGTGCAGAACCTGGCCCGTCATGTACGATGCATCGTCACACGCCAGGAAAAGCAGGGCCGGCGCGACCTCGTTGGGTTGGCCCGGGCGGCCCAGTGGTGACCCTTTGCCGAACTCGGCGACGTGTTCGGCCGGGAACGAGGCCGGGATAAGCGGCGTCCAGATTGGACCGGGCGCGACGCCGTTGACGCGTATACCCTTGTCGGCGAGGTTGGACGAAAGCGCGCGGACGAAGGCCAGGATCGCCCCCTTCGTCGACGAGTAATCCAGCAGTGTCGGCTGACCCCGATAGGCGGTGACCGATGTCGTGCAGATGATCGAGGCACCGCGTCGCAAATGGGGCAGGGCTGCCTGAGTGATGAAGAAATAGCCGAAGATATTGGTACGAAACGTCCGCACCAGCTGCTCCTCGGGGATGTCAGTCAGAGCTTCGCGATAATGCTGCTCGGCCGCATTGTTGACGACGACATCGATACCGCCGAACCGGTCGATGGTCCCGGCGATGAAGGCGTCGGCAACCGCCCGTTCGCCGACATCCCCGGACTTCAACAGGCATTCGCCGCCTTCCTGTTCCACGAGCCGCGCTGTTTCCTCGGCATCGTTCTGTTCCGTGGCATCCTTGTAGAGGATGGCGACCCTGGCGCCTTCCCGCGCAAACAGGATCGCGGTCGCCCGACCAATGCCGGAATCGGCGCCGGTGATGATTGCGGTCTTCCCCTTGAGCCGGCCTGAACCGGGAAAACGGGGCGCATATTCCGGATGGGGATACATTGCCGCTTCGCTGCCGGGCTGGTGCTTCTGGTGCTGGCCTACCGGCGGGTCCGTTTCGTCAGCCATGGAAGAATGGTCCTCGCGTCTCCGGCGTGCATATCCGATGTTACTGCCGGGTTGATTGGTGAACGGCCATCCGGATGATGACTGGATCGATACACCCGCCTGCCCAATCTTCCGGAAAAATGCGCGCGCATTCGATCCGTCGATGACCTTTCTGTGGCCGTCAAAGATTTCAGTGTCGTGTTGGGGGCATTTGCGCTGATCCTGTTGGTAGACGCGTCCCGACACCTCATATGTGAGAGTGTGGAAACGACCTCGGTGATGGAAAGGTTCCCGGACCCCAGGCGGCAAGACGCGACGGTAACTTGTGTTATTGAAGCTGGCTTGGTGAATAGGGAATGGTGGTTGGCCGATCCCGGGCCATGCAATGGCAAATGAAAGGCATCGCCCCCATGATTCCCACTGAGGAACTCTTCAAGCAGATCAAATCGACCACCGGGCCCGATAAAGACCGTATACTGAAGACACGGGCATTGGCGCTTCATGTGGCGACGTTTATCGACGACCGGGCTTCGGCGCGAAAGCTGGTCCGAGAGTTGAATATGGCCTATTTGCACCTTCAATTCGCGACACTGTCGGAGGAAGCGAACGTCAGGACCAGGTGCCGCGAGCAATGCCTGGAAGTGGCCACGCGGCTATGCGCGGCTGCGCGGGAAAGCGGCGTCGGCCGGGAAGGACTGGCGCACGAGCCCAACCGCCTGGCCGACGATAATGCAGTGAACAGGGCGAATTCACGGGGAACCACGGCATCCGCCGCCGAATGACGTTTCTCGACGAGCGAACCGATTCACGCGAGCCGGGCGCGCGGCACTCATGTAATTTCGTTCATGACCTGCTTCAGGCGGCGGCGTTCTGACCGTTTGCTGATCTGGCGGCTGTCCGACGCCCGCCAGCGGTTGCCTCTGGTTTTATCGGGATTGAAACGGAAGCAGCGTTTTGCGGCAACCGGGTATTTCTCTGGCCCATAGATTGCGACCACCATGATGTCGAACGCGCTGATCTGATCCACCGACGTGGTCGTTTCCTTCGGCTGACGGCCAGGTGTGGCGCTCTCGGGCCGCTGGTCTGGCTGTTGCCTGCTTGAAAGCGGAGCATCCGTCGGTACGGTATGTTCCTGGCTCTTGTCCGGGGACTGGTCTCGCGGCGGCGTGCCGGAAGGGAGGTTGCGGCTGTCCGGTTCGTCGGTAGCAACGCCGGAATCGCCGAGAAGAGCTTGTTGGAGCAGCGATTCGAAGGTGCCGATATTGATGTAGTCACCTTTGGCGACCGGTCCCTGGAACCAGGATGAACGCGCGTCGGTACTTGGCTTCTTCGACAGAGAATTCAAGTCGGTCAGCGATCTTTGTATCGATTGTCCGTCGGGATCGATGATGACAACGATGGAATCCACATAGATCGGCTCTGCGCTCATGTTGGAAATCAGGCAATTGGCGGTGATCTCATGACCGGCACCGCGATTGATCAGGATTTTGGCCTGCCGCTGTTGCCAGTGGGTGCTCAGCAAGAGCTGAAAATACGATGCCCAGACGACCAGTATCAGAAAGTTGACGATGGTGTTGATCGCATCGCTGTATTCGATGAGCAATGCCCACAGATCCATAGTGAATGCTCCTCGTTGCCCGGCCTGAAGCGGTGCCCGCCAGCCCGCTCCTGAACGTCCGCCGCCCACATACTGTTCCTGAATAACGGAACATGCGGCGGTAGTTCCATGTTTGGCGACTGCCACGGAGGGACCAGCTGTGAATGATCCCGATATCGAAATGTTATCCACCACGGTGCCCGCGGCGCTGGCGCGGGCCGTTCGCGAACTGCTCGAAGCGACCTGCGATCGCGGCTTGCGTCTGGCGGTCGCGGAAAGTTGCACGGGAGGATTGCTATCGTCGCTGCTGACCGACGTGCCCGGGTGTTCACACGCGTTCGAGCGCGGATTCATCGTCTATTCGAGCAGATCGAAGGAAGAACTCCTCGGCGTGCCGCGCGGGATACTGGACCGCCATGGCGCCGTCTCGGAGAAGACGGCGATCGCTCTTGCCGAGGGGGCGCTGGCGCGCTCGTCGGCGGATGTCACCGTAGCCATTACGGGATATGCCGGACCGGCCGGCCGCAGCGGCGAGCCCGGCCTGGTTCATTTCGCCAGCGCCAGCCGCTTCGCTGACACCAGCCATCGGGTCGAGCGGTTCGGGGATATCGGGCGCGGGGCGGTTCGCCTTGCCGCCACTCGGGTTGCGGTGGATATGCTGAGCGCAACGGTGGCGATCCGACAACGATAGCCGAGTTGCGGGGACGCCGGTCCCCGTACTGACAATCGCCTGGCACGAAGCGTTGTGCCAATCAATGAAGGGAGATCGACAGTGGCCGAAAATGGGAAAAAGGGCGGGAATGCCCGCGATGGAAATAATCCGCGCAATGTAACGGAGACTGATCTCGCCGGCAGGAAAATGGGTGAAAACAGCCTGCAGGGCGACGATCAGCACAATGTGCACAATCAGCGCCACGCCGTTCCCGACGAGAAAACGAAAACCGACGACATCATCGAGGGGTTGGAAAAGATGGACAAGCACGAGTGTGCGCGGCGAGAGTCAGGAAAGAAAGATCCATCGAAAGAATAGTTAACTGATGGATAGAAGTAATGGATAGGTGAGCATTATACCGGCTCCCGCCGGGTTCCGGCCGCCGGCATTGTTCATCCGGGGGGCGGGCCGGTGGCATCGGCACTCGCCGGACCGGATAACGCATCCAGAAATGCGGACAGCCAGGCGTGGTTGTCGCGCTTGCGAACGCGGGCGAGCAGCGCCGCATGTCGGTCCTGCCGCTCGTCGAGTGGCATAAACAGTGCATCACGGAGGCTCCTCGCCGTGGCCTCGGGGTCGAACGGATTGACGATCACCGCGTCGACCAGGTCCTCAGCGGCGCCAGCGAATTTCGACAGCACGAGAACGCCCGGATCGTCGGGGTTCTGGGCGACCACGAACTCCTTTGCCACCAGGTTCATGCCGTCCCGCAGCGGAGCGACGAAGCCGACGTCGCTTTGCCGAAACAGGAATGCCACCGTTTCGCGTGGGATGTTGCGATGAATGTAGCGTATCGGCGTCCAGTTGAACTCGCCCCAGTCGCCGTTTATCGACCCGGCAACCCGTTCGAGTTCCTCTCTGATATCGACATACGCCGGTACATCCTCCCGCGACGGCGGCGCGATCTGCAGATAGGTGACCGCACCACGAAGCGCCGGCTCCGTCTCCAGAAGCGTCTGAAATGCCTTCATGCGATCCGGAAGCCCCTTGGAGTAGTCCAGGCGATCGACGCCGATGATGGTTTTCATCTCTGGCACGTCAGGTTTGACATGCTCGACCAGTTCATCGTCTGCCGTCTGACGGGACATGTCCGCTACGGCATCGACGTCGATTCCGATCGGAAATGCGCCAACCTTAATGTCACGTCCCGCGTGGCGCACGCCATCTGACGTGGCGTCGATATCGTCGAGATCGGTGACATAGTGGATGAAATGCTCAGCGTCCGCCCGAGTCTGAAACCCGACAACGTCATAGGCAAGCATGGATCGGGCCAGCCATTCGCCGTCGGGGGCGACGGCGAAAAGATCGGGCGGCGGAAACGGCGTGTGAAGGAAGAAGCCGATGCGCTGACGGCAGCTGCGTTCGCGCAGTTCCCGGCCAAGGGGTATCAGATGATAATCGTGGACCCAGACGAGATCGTCGCTCCTGAGAAGATCTGCGGCGCTGGCTGCGAAACGGGCATTGACCTTGCGGTAACAGGAAAAGCAGATTTCGTGATAGCGTAGCAGGTCAGCCCTGTAGTGCAGTAGCGGCCAGAGAAATGAATTTGAAAAGCACGTGTAATATTGTTTATATTCGCGGTCGCTGAGCGACAACGACGCCATTTTTACGGTTTCGGTGCCGCTGACGTCCGGCGTATCCGAAGGCTCGGCCTCGATGCTGCCGTTCCAACCGAACCACAGTCCCCCGCGACTTTTGATGGCGTCGGCGAGGCCGACCGCCAATCCGCCCGTTTGTGTTTGCTGATTGAGATCGGCGACCCGATTGGAGAGGACGACAAGTCTGGCCATTTCGTGGTCCTCTGACAGACGGAGAGAAGTGTGAAGCGGGTCGGCATCGTTCTCTTATGAGGGGTGCTCCGCCTGTGCCGGGAACCGGACCCGGGCCCGTCCTTCGGGTCCCGGGTCACCGGCCCGATCGAACGGGCCGGCTGGTGGCAAGCACCGATATAGCTAAATGGTGTTCCCGCCGGACGATGGTGTGCTGCTCGGGCTTCCGGCTGAGGTCGGCGTTTGACCGGCTGTCTGATCCGGTTGCCGTATTCGCAGATTGTTCTGAACATGTGTAACGCCGGACACGGAATCGGCGCAGTCTTCAGCGTGGCGTTTCGCGCGCTTGGAGTCGACTTCGCCGGACAGGGTGATCTCGCCATTTGAAACCGAAACCTGGATGTCCCGTGCATCGACGAACGGATCGTCCGTCAGACGATCGTTGCAGTCCTCTTCGATGCGCTGATCCGAACGTCGATAGCCTCTTGGGCCCTTGCCGCGGTGGTCTTCCTCCCGCCGGCGGGTGGCCTCATCGTCGCCGAACCACGAAGACACTTCGTCGGCGGCTCGATCCAGCATTCCCCGGTCCTGATTCCGCCCGTCATCCCGGTCATCACGGCGACCTCGGCCGCCGCGAACGGGATGCCCGCCTCGATGTGCATAGTCCGGATCCTGGCCATATCCACCCCGTGGCGCGCCATGGGACCTGCCGCCCGCTCCCGGCCGCTCTTCCTCCGACCAACGGTCCCGGCCGCGGTGCGGATCCTCGCGCCGCGGGTCCCGGCCGGCTTGCGGTCGATGGCGATAATCATCGCCGGGGTGCCGATCGTCCTCGTCGCGATAGGGGAAATCGGGGTCGGTGCCGAAATCGCGGGACCGATGCCTGTCGCCTGCCATTGGTCGTCTCCTCGTCTTGAATCTCTCTCTCGACGCCGGTCGTCAGTGTTGGCGGCCCTGGCGTGGTGGCCCGTCCAACTTTCAAACGGATCGAAGGTTCAAAAAAGAATCGCCGATCCGGGGCGCCGCTGGTCCGGGACGAGAGGGCGAGAAGGGTGGGAACCATGGGGCGGGGGCCACGGTTTGAATGGCATCCAATACCCAACCCAGGGGAGAGCCCTATGCCGACCGTCGATCCGACGATGCAGTCCTGCATCGATGACTGCCTTGCCTGCTATCAAGCCTGTACCGCAACGGCCATGGGTCATTGCCTTGAGGCGGGCGGCAAACATACCGAACCCGGGCATTTCCGACTGATGATGGCTTGTGCCGAAATCTGCCGGACGGCCGCTCATTTCATGCTGATCGGTTCCAGGCATCACAAGCATGTATGTTCCGAATGTGCCGAGATTTGTGGCGAATGCGCCGACGACTGCGAGCGCCTCGGCGACATGCAATCCTGTGTCGATGCCTGCCGGCGATGTGCCGCGAGTTGTCGGCAGATGAGCGGATAAATGCTTGTTCTTCCGAGATGTTCCGTTGGAGGAATGCAATGCAAGTCTCTGAAGTGATGAGCAGCAACGTCAAGATCGCCGATCCCGACGAATCCGTGCAGGATGCCGCCAGGAAGATGCTGTCCGACGGTATTGGCTATTTGCCTGTGGGGTCGGGCGACAAGCTCGTCGGAACCCTGACCGACCGCGACATTGTCACGCGCGTCATTGTCGAAGGTCGAGATCCGTCTGTCAGGGTCGGAGAGATCATGACCCGGGATGTGAAATACTGCTTCGATGACGAGGATATCGACCAGATCGTCGCCAACATGGGCGAGCTGCAGGTCCGAAGTCTGCCGGTCGTCAACAGAAGCAAGCGTCTCGTCGGCGTTATTTCGCTGTCCGACGCGCCCCGCAGTCTATCGGGACAGGGACGAGGGAACAATCCCCGGCGTTCAGCGTTTGAAGCGACGATCCAGGAAGCGCGATCACCGGCCGCGAGCGTTGCCAACACGACCGGCCGCGTTTCATCACGCACCATTCAAGAGGATTGAGTCAGATGGCTATCCAGAACATGAACGAACTGTTCCTGCATATGCTCAAAGACGTCTATTATGCAGAAAAGCAGATCGTGAAGTCTCTGCCCAAGATGGCGAGCAAAGTGGGCGAGGCAAAGCTGAAGCAGTCGATGGAAAAGCATCTGGAGGAATCGAAACACCACCTGGAACGGCTGGAAGAGGTTTTCCAACTCGTCAATCAGAAACCCTCTGGAGAAACCTGCCCGGCGATCGACGGCATCATCAAGGAAGCCGAAGAGATGATGGGCGAGATCAAGGATGCCAACACGCGCGATGCTGCGATCATAGCGGCCGCCCAGGCCGTGGAGCATTACGAGATCACGCGTTACGGCACGTTGATCGCATGGGCCGACGAACTGGGGCTTTCCAAAGCCAGTACCCAGTTGAAG
Organism: Fodinicurvata sp. EGI_FJ10296; assembly: GCF_040712075.1. Taxonomy (NCBI): domain Bacteria; kingdom Pseudomonadati; phylum Pseudomonadota; class Alphaproteobacteria; order Rhodospirillales; family Rhodovibrionaceae; genus Fodinicurvata; species Fodinicurvata sp. EGI_FJ10296. The sequence goes on along the minus strand of NZ_JBFCVL010000004.1, from coordinate 126,756 downwards.
AAGACGCTGGAGGAAGAAAAGAAGACGGACGCTCTGCTCACCAAGCTGGGTGAGGACCGCGTCAACACCAAGGCCAAATCGAAAGCCTAGGCCGCGCCAAGCCGCTTCATCCGGACGCCGTCGGCACCTCTGATCCACGTTTCGCTGGCATCAGGGTTGTAGGCGGCGTTCTGGATGGGGACTGGAGCAAAGGTGCCGTGACCGCGCCTTCTCCATCTCCCAGGGCGTGGTTGCCAGCACTGCCCCCGGACCTCCTGGACGACCAGCTTCAGGCGCAGGGGGTCGGCCGGGTCCCGGCGAAACCAGATGCGAGAGATTGCCATGATTAATGAATCCAGGTTGCGCGGATTGGCGGAATCCGAAGGCTTTCCGCGCATCTCGATCTTCATGCCCACCCACAAGGGCGGCCCCGAGCTCCGCCAGGATCCGATCCTGTTCAAGAACCTGCTGCGCGATGCGGCCGCAGCGCTGGAGCAGCGTGGCCTGAGTGAACGCGACATCGACACGTTGTTTGCCGAAGCGCGGCGTTTCATCGACGACGAATCCTTCTGGCCGCCGATTGATTCTCTGGCGCTTTTCATATCCGAAGAGGGGACCGACGTGAACTCGGTTCCGCTCGAATTGGAACCCGGCGCGCATGTATCGGACCGCTTCGTGATCAAGCCGCTGCTGGAACTGTTCTCCAGGGACGGCCGCTTCCACGTGCTGGCGGCATCGCAAGATGGTGTGCGGCTCTATCGGGCACACAGGTTCGCTATGGAAGAGATCCATGACGAGCGTCTTCAGCGCACGGCAGCGGAATTTCTGAACCGCACCGAATTCGAGAACGCGCTGCGCTATCACGCGACCGGGAGGGGGGCAGAGACTATCCTGTACCACGGTCAGGATCCCCAGGACGAACAGCGCGAGCAGATCGAGCAGTTCGTGCGGCGCATTGCATCCGCCGTTGACAAGATTCTCGCCGGGGACACGGCGCCGCTGGTTCTTGCAGCCGACGAATTCCTGCTTGGTCTGCTACGGCGCCACATCGGCCATGGTGGCCTGATGGAAGCGGCGATCAGCGAACATCCCACGTCGATGGACGAAAAAACGCTGCATGCCCGCGCGTATGATCTGGTCGAAGCCCGGCTGGATCAAGGGCGGCGGGCCGCGATGGAGCGGTTCCGGATGCGGATGGGCGAGGGTGACGACACCGCGTCGGACGACGCGGAAACGATCGCTTCGGCGGCTGCAGACGGCAGGGTCGAAACCCTGTTTGTGGCTACCGGTCGCAGGCCGTCCGCAGGCGAGGTTCCTGCTGCCGCCAATCAGGCCGGGACGGGAACGGCCACGGGTGATGCCGAACCGGAAGACCTTGTCGAGACCGCGATCCGCGAGACCTTGCTCAGGGGCGGCATCGTGTTTTCACAACCGGATGGCATCGGGTCTTTTCCGGAAATTGCCGCCATCTTTCGGTACTGAGTACCAACGGCAGTAGCCGCGCCCTTCGTCCGCGTTTGTCAATTGAACAAAATGCCCGGTCTGCGCGTTATGGCGGCCCGAAGGATCTAAGGAGCAGGAAAAATGGCTACGGATCGAAATCGGCGCCCTGACCCGGCGCGCCCCGACCCGGCGCGCCCTGGCTCGGCCGGGGGCAAACCGCCGGAGCAGCGCGGATGGATGTCCCGGCCGGTGGTGTGGGTCGCCATCGCAGCGGTCATCCTCGTTGCCCTCTATCTTTTGTTCATGATGGGCGGGCAAGACGGCGACGATGCGCTCGTCGAGGAAAGCGGCGTCGAGCAGGATGTCCCGCCTGCCGACGACGCTGGCGGCGCTCAGGATGACAGTCCACCGGCGGCGACCGAGCCGGAAGAAATGGATCCGCCAGCCGATGTGGCGCCCGCCGACGACCAGGAGCAGACAGCCAACTAACCCGACCGATGTCAGGGCGTGTGACGACGATGGAGCAGCAAATGAGGCATCGACATGGCCCCGGGTGGCTGGTTTTCGTGCTGGCGGGTGTGACATTCGCCACCGCCCTGGCATTGCGGAAACCACCGGGGAACGGGCGTCGGAACGCCAGAGCTGCCCCGGGGCGACACCCCGAGACTATTGGACGGGGGCCGATCGATCGGGAAGGGCAGGATTGGGACGATGTCGATGAGGCATCGGACGAGTCATTTCCGGCCAGCGATCCGCCTTCCTACAACCCGTAAAGCCCACCAGTCTGCCAGTGTGACCGCGCTGGAGTGCGATTATAACAGGAGGATTTGCCATGCGATTCATTCCGACGAAAATCCACGGCGCAATCGACTACATCGTGGGCGTTCTGTTGATCCTTGCGCCGTGGTTGCTGGGATTCGCCTATGGAGGAATTGGGCACTGGTTGCCAGTGATCCTGGGTATCGCTGTCATCGTCTACAGCCTGATGACGGATTATGAGTATGGTGTTGCGGCCGTAATTCCGATGCCGACCCATCTGGGACTGGATATCGCTGGCGGTGCACTGCTTGCGGTATCGCCGTGGCTGTTCGGATTCGCCGACATCGTTTATTGGCCGCATCTTGTTGTCGGGTTGCTGGAAATTGGCATCGGCATTATGACCAAAACCCATCGGTCCAGCACGTCAGAGGCCTCACTCGGCCGCTTCTGACCATGGTTGCGGTGCTATCTATGTGTCCGCGAAAAAGCCGGCGACCCAGATGGCGTTGCCGGCTTTTTCGTTTTTCGAATTATCGATCGGGTTATTCAATCATGGCGCAGGCCAGCCGATCCCCGGCATCGCCGGACGGTTGGCTCTCATAGTCGTCGCGGCCGCCATGGATTACCAATGCGCGGCCGTTGACGTCGGACTCTCCGGCGTCCAGCCGCGCCATGCTGTTGAACACTTCCGCCCGCATTGTGCCGTCGGAACCGACATACTGATTTGGCATGTCGCCGACATGGGGGCCGTTGGCGGCAAGATAGCCGTGGTCCTGACCGGTCGGATTGAAATGACCGCCGGCGGAGTCAAAGCTGTCTTCCGGATTGCATGCTCCGTTCTCGTGGACGTGGAGTGCCACCCACTGCCCGCTCGGCAGGCCGTTGACTTCGACCTCGATCAGCACGCCGCTTTCGGTGCCGGTGAGCGTCGCTGTTCCACTTTCTTCGCCGTCAGTGTTCACGAAGGTGGCGCCTGCCCCGGCGTGCCGCTGCGCACCGGACTGGCTTTCGTTTTCCACCTGGTCTCCGGATTGGTCTTCGGCCATCGCCGCCGATCCCGCCATGGCGATGGCTGCAATAGAGGTGGCTAAAGTCAATTTCATTTTCTGCTCCTGTGTTCGGCCCATCATCGTCGGGTGAGTCCGGAATACCGGCGGAGCCTTGCAATGTTCCACAGATCCGGGCCCCGATGGACAAAAGAGGCGCCGAATGGTCACCGATCGAATTCTTGTTGCGCCGGGTGGAACTTCCAGCAGTCGCGGCGGTTCGGATCGAGGCTCGGAACAATCGAGGAGGGGCAACTCATGCGGATGCGACGCCGGTCGTTCATGACACTCATGGCTTCTTCCAGCATCGTCGCCTTCTGCCCGTCTCTCGCGACGGGGCAGCGAATGACCGAAGGAGGCGGCCGCTATTTCTTTCTGTCGGACGCCGAAGCCCGCTTTCTGACGGCCGCCTGCGATCGGCTGATCCCCGAAGACGAATTTCCCAGTGCGTCGCAGGCCGGCGTCGTCGACTACATCGATCTGCAAATGGCGACAGGGTTCGGGCGTGGTGAGCGGTTCTATATGCGGGGGCCGCATCCGGAAGGTACGGCCATGCAGGGGTATCAATTGCCACATCCGCCAGCGGAAGTATTCCGAATGGCGATCGCGGGCCTGGACGAGGCAATCGGTGAAGGCGGCTTTGCCGGACTGCAGCCCGGCGATATGGACCTGGTGCTGACAGAACTGGAGGAAGGGGTACGCGCCGCGGGGGAGATTCCAGGCGGCGCCTTTTTCGACCTGCTGGCTGCCGCAACCATCGAAGGGTATTTCTCCGACCCCGTTTATAATGGCAACCGCGACCACGCCGGCTGGCGGATGGTCGGTTTTCCCGGTGCTCACGCCTATTATCTCGACGAAGTCGACCGCTACGATCTGGCATACCATCGGCCGCCCTCGGGGATCGCCTGGCAACCGGGTCTGGGCATTCCGCCCCGGATATCGCCTGGCGGCATGGCGCCCGCTGGGGCCGCTTCGGCGGCAACAGGGGAGGCAGGGTGATGGCGACAAGATTGCCGAAGACGGACATCGTTATCGTCGGCGCGGGCTGGACAGGGCTGACGGCGGCCTACGAACTGGCCAATGCGGGCCAGCGATGCGTTGTTCTGGAGCGTGGCGCCATGCGGCACGACGCGCCCGATTTTCAGGCGCCGCAGATGCACGACGAACTGCGCTATGGCCAGCGACACGAATTGATGATCGAGCCCAGCAATCTGACGCTGACTTTCCGGAACAATCAGGACGAGACCGCGCTGCCGATGCGCCGGCTTGGATCCTTCCTGCCCGGCACCGGTGTCGGGGGTGCGGGCGTTCACTGGAACGGCCAGCTTTGGCGGCCGCTGCCCAGCGACCTGACTATGCGCACTCATTACGAAGAAAAATACGGGGGCGACGCGATTCCGGACGATCTTCAGGTCCAGGACTGGGGCGTTACCTATGACGAACTGGAGCCGCATCTTGATTTTTTCGAGAAGGTAGCCGGTTGTGCCGGGCGAGCGGGTAATCTGAACGACGAAATCCGGGAGGCCGGCAATCCCTTCGAAGGACCGCGATCCGAAGAGTATCCGACGCCGCCAATGAAACAACACTATGCCGGTGCGATGTTCGCCGACGCCGCGCGCGAAGTGGGCACCCACCCGTTCATCATGCCGTCGGCCAACGTGACCGTGCATTACGAGAATCCGTACGGCGCTCAACTCCATCCGTGCACGTATTGCGGCTTCTGCGAACGATTCGGCTGCGGCTATTTCGCCAAGGCCGATCCGATCATCTGCGTCCTCGACCGGATCTGGGGGCATGAGAATTTCGAACTGCGCACCCATGCCAACGTCACGCGGGTGAACCTCGCCGATGACGGCCAGACGGCGACCGGGGTCACCTATGTCGCGTCCGACGGCCGCACCTACGAGCAGCCGGCCGATATGGTCCTTCTTTGCGCCTATGGGCTTTGGAACGTTCATCTGATGCTGTTGTCGGGTATCGGCGAACCCTATGACCCGTCGACGGGCGAGGGCGTTGTCGGCCGCAACTATGCCTATCAGACGATGTCGTCGATCAGTGTGTTCTACGACGGCCGCTACAATTTCAATCCGTTCATGGGCGCTGGTGCGCTCGCTACCGTCGTCGATGATTACAACGGCGACAATTTCGACCATTCGGAACTCGACTTTGTCGGCGGCGGCTATATCGCGTGTCTTCAGACCAACGGGCGGCCGATCGGATATCATCCGACGCCGGAAGGGACCCCCGGATGGGGATTGGCCTGGAAGCGGGCGGTGCGGCGCAACTATCTGTCGACGGCGAACCTGGTCATCCACGGGTCGTCGATGGCGACGCGCGGCAATTACCTGGACCTCGACCCGACCTATACAGATCCCTATGGCCGCCCGCTGTTGCGGATGACCTTCGATTTCCCCGATAACGACCGGCGGATGTCGCGCCATGTGACCGACCGGGCCGAGGAAATCGCCCGCGCCATGGGCGGGTCGTCCTATTCGGTATCGCGGTCTGCCGACGACAACTATTCGATCGTGCCCTATCAGACGACGCACAACACCGGCGGGGCCGTCATGGGGTCGGACCCGTCCACCAGTGCCGTCAACCGATATTGTCAGGCATGGGGGCAGCATAACGTCTTCGTCTTCGGCGCCTGCCTGTTCCCGCAAAACCTCGGCTACAACCCGACAGGGCCGCTGATGGGGCTTGCCTATTGGACCCTCGACCGCATCAAGCGCGACTACCTGAACGATCCCCGACCGCTGATGGGCCGCTGATGGAATTGGAGGCTGTTACCCATGAGACGATTTCGACTGCCGCTCGCTGCGGCCGGCGCCGGTACCATCGTTCTGGCTTTCGGCATGATTTCCATCGCTCAGGACCTGGAGGGACCGGGGGTTCGGGAAATGGCCCAGCGCCTGGAGAATCCCGGCGTTGCCTTTCTGGCCACGGCGGAACGCCAGCCAGACGTGGACATGCTTGCCGAGGGACGTCTGGTCGCCATGGGCGGGTCACAACGCGGCGGCGCCGGCATGGCCTGTTTCACCTGTCATGGCGCGAGCGGTGCGGGTGAGGGCTCCGGCGCTTTCCCCCGGCTCGCCGGAATGCCGGCCTGGTACATGTACAAGCAACTGAACGACTATGCGTCGGGCGCGCGGCCGAACGACATCATGACGCCGATTGCCGAAAACCTGCTCGACAGGGAGCGCGAAGCGGTCTCCAGCTATTATGCGGTGATGCAGGCTCCTTATCCGCGGGCAGGGGAGTATGGCGGCCTCGAACTGCAATGGGGCGGGCAACTGGCCGCTGTCGGTTCATCGGAAAAGGGCATTCCGGCCTGTGTGAACTGCCACGGCCCCCAGGGTGAGGGACTGCCGCCGTCGGTGCCGGGACTTGCCGGCCAGTATGCGTCCTATACGGCCCTGCAGCTGGAACTGTTCCGCGACGGAACGCGCGACAACGACCCGATGGGGGTCATGACGGCGATCGCCCAAAAGATGGAGGACCGCGACATTCGGGCGGTTGCCCGCTACTACGAAAGCGTCCGTCCCGTGGGCGGTAGTGACGCCGAATATTTCAGTCAGCAGTTGGGTGCCGGGTCCGGCTCGCGCCCGTTTTATCCGACCGGGCCCGAGCCGGCCGAACGTCCACTGCCCGAGGATGCCGCCGGGCCGGTCGAAGGCGTGGGCGAGCCGGACAACGGTCAGGGTGACGGTGCGCAGGACGCAGGGCAGCAAGGCGGCGGCGGTTCCCAGCAGATTCAGGAAAGTGAGGATGAGAACGGCGGGGATCAGAATGGCGGCGGCCAAGCTGGCGATACCGGGGAGTAGGCGCCAATGCGGGTGTCCGCGGCCGCACTTCGGATCTTGCCGCTGTTATTGATGTTGTCGGCTTGCCAGCCCGAAGAAAGGGCTGATCCGCGCCTGCGCATCATCGACGGGGACGCCGGACACGGCCGGGAACTGATCGCCGCGTATGGCTGCGGGGCCTGCCATGAAATCGGCGCCATGCGCAGCGCGCGCGGCCGCGTCGGCCCGCCCCTGACAGGATTCGAAACCCGTCGGTACATTGCCGGCGGTCTTCCCAACACTCCCGGCAATGTGGTGGCATTTCTGCGCGATCCGCCGCGCTTCAACCCGGACACCGCAATGCCGGATATGGGCCTCGGCGAGCCCGAAGCCCGGGACATCGCCACCTATCTCTATGAAGGGGTGAAATGACCGACTGGGTTTTCTCGCAAGCTGAGTGGCCGCAGACCGCGCTGGATCCGGCGGGACCGCATGCGGCCTCGGTTCATTGGTTGCATATGGGGATGTTGATCCTGATGGTGGCCGTCGTGGCGATCACCATGCTTGCGCTGGTTGTCGCCTGGTTCGTCAGGCTGGAGCGGTCGCCGGTCTGGATCATCTGGACTGGCGGTCTGGCGTTTCCCCTAGTCGTGCTCGTCGGCCTCATCGCTGTCAACAGCGATGTCACCCGCGCCGTATCTGCCCTGGCAGGACCGGATGAACTGGTGATCGAAGTCACCGGCAAGCAGTTCTGGTGGGATGTCCGCTACCCTGCCGAGGGTGGGCAGGAGGCCATTCGCACCGCCAACGAAATCCATATCCCGACAGGCCGTCCTGTTCGATTCAGACTGCTCAGCGACGACGTCATTCATTCGTTCTGGGTGCCGGCACTGGGCGGCAAACGTGACATGATACCGGGCAGAGAAAATGAACTTGTCCTTGTGGCCGACCGGCCGGGGCGCTTTCGCGGTCAATGCGCCGAATTCTGTGGCCAGCAGCACGCACGTATGGCGCTGGAGGTCGTGGCGCACGCACCCGCTGCCTTTGAGGAATGGCGGGACGAGCAGACGCGGCCGCGGCTGACGCCGGACCATCCGCAGCTTCGTGCCGGTCGCCAGGCATTTTCCGACCTCGGCTGCGCGGCGTGCCACGAAATCCGCGGCGTCGCCGAAGGCGGCCGCCTCGGCCCCGATCTCAGCAATTATGGCGAACGCGACCGGATGGGGGCCGGGATATGGCCGAACACCATCGGAAACACGGCCGGATGGATCGTCGACGTTCAGCGCATGAAACCGGGGGCCGAGATGCCGTCCTATACTGACATCGACGGGCCGACGTTGCGCGCCGTGGCCGCCTATCTGCAGAGTCTGCGATGACCGTCGGCGCCCGCCAGGCAGACCCGGTCCGGTCCGGTGCTCCACCGGGCGCAGACGAGCCGTTCCCCGACCGACGCCGGGGCGAACCCGCCCGCACCTTCGGCGAAATCTGGGGCACACCTGGCGGCATCCGGTCGATCACCGGCGTCAGTCACCGAACCATCGGCCTGCGCTTCATCGGGACGGGGTTCGCATTCTTTCTGATCGGGGGCGTTCTGGCGCTGATGATCCGGTTGCAATTGATGACGCCGGACGGAACCTTTTTGAGCGATGCCGTCTACAACCAGATCTTCACGATGCACGGCACCGTGATGATGTTCCTTTTTGCCATCCCGATCCTCGAAGGCATGGCGATCTACCTTCTGCCGATGATGCTGGGCGCCCGCGACCTGGTTTTCCCGCGCATGAGCCTCTATGGCTATCTCTGCTATCTGCTGGGCGGCCTGCTGCTGCTGTCGAGTTTCATCGTCGGCGCGGCGCCCGACAGTGGCTGGTTCATATACACGCCACTGTCGTCTAAGGCGTTCAGCCCCGGCCTGAGCACCGATTTCTGGCTGATAGCGATTACGTTCATCGAGATATCGTCGGTGACGGCGGCGGTCGAGATCATCGTGTCGATCCTTTCCGCGCGCGCGCCGGGCATGTCGCTGACCCGGATGCCGATCTTTGCGTGGTACATACTGGCGACGACCTTCATGATTGCGGTGGGCTTTCCGCCGCTGATCATCGGCTCGATCATGCTGGAGAGCGAGCGCCTGCTGGGCCTGCCGTTTTTCGATCCCACCGGCGGGGGCGACCCGCTGTTGTGGCAGCACCTGTTCTGGATTTTCGGTCATCCGGAGGTCTATATCATCTTTCTGCCCGCTGCCGGCATGGTTGCGACGATGGTTCCGACCTTCGTCGGTCGGCAGCTGGTCGGCTATTACCTGATCGTGGCAGCCATCGTTTCCATGGCGTTCCTGTCCATGGGACTATGGGTCCATCACATGTTCGCGACCGGCTTGCCGCAGATATCGCTGGCCTATTTTTCCGGTGCCAGCATGGCGGTGGCCATTCCCACCGGCATTCAGATCTTCTGCCTTATCGCAACGATCTCCACCGGCCGGGTCAGGCTGGAAGTGCCGATGCTGTTCATTCTGGGCTTCTTCTTCATCTTCGTGGCCGGCGGCGTCACCGGCATTATGCTGGCGTCCGCGCCCTATAACTGGCAGGCGCACGACACCTATTTCGTGGTTGCGCATTTCCATTACGTCCTTGTCGGCGGCATGGTGTTTCCGCTGTTCGCCGCGTTCTATTACTGGTTTCCTCATGTCTGCGGCCGGATGACATCAAAGGTTGCAGGGGTTGCCGCATTCACGCTGATGTTTATCGGATTCAACGTTGCGTTTTTGCCCATGCACCTGACCGGCTTCGTCGGCATGCCGCGCCGCGTCTCGACCTATCCCGAAGGCCTCGGCTGGGACGGCCTCAATCTCATTTCGTCGCTGGGCGCCTTTGTGTTGGCGCTTGGGGTGCTGATCTTCATCATCGATGCCGCCTGGTCGTGGCATTTCGGTCCCCGGGCGCCGCGCAATCCGTGGCGGGCCTCGACACTCGAATGGCTCCATCGGCCAGTCGCGCCGAACTACAACTTCAATGCCGTTCCCACGATCACCAGCCGCGATCCGCTTTGGCATCAGAGCGAACTCGCCGATGAAGACGAAATGCGGAACGGCTGGATCCCGCTTCGAAACGACGGCAAGCGCGAAACCATGGGCACCCATCCGGTCACGGGCGATCCGGTGCAGGTGATCCGGCTGCCCCGGCCGTCGTGGTGGCCGGTCGCTGCGGCGGTGGCCACGGGCATCTTCTTCACCTCGGTTCTGGCCTCCCAGTATGTCGTCGCCGGCGTCGGGGTTCTGCTGGTCCTTGCGGCCTTCACGGCCTGGCTTTGGGAGCCGGCGGACTCGGGAACCGAACAGGCCGCGATCTCGGGCATGGTGCTGCCCGTGGACATCGTTTCGCGGGCTTCACCATCCTGGCTCGGGGTTGCCGGTGCACTTCTCGTCATCTCGTCGCTCTATTTTTCGCTGATGTTCGGCTATCTTTTTCTCTGGACGGTGGACCCGGCGTTTCTGCCGGCGGACTCCGGCGCGAACGAGACGGCACTCGTCGCGGCCGCCGCCGCCGCCGTGCTGCTGGCCGTCGTCGCCACCGTCGCCGACCTTGGTCTGCGCAGACACGCGCACCACGGCGCCTCGGCATCCGGCCAGGCAGAGCGTCACGGGCGCAGCGACCGCAATAAGGAACGGCATGCGGAACAAGTCCCGGCATTGATACTTCTGTATTCAGTGCTTTGCCTTCTGCTGGCGGCAGCGACAGCGGCAGGGCTGATCGCCGCGCCGTGGGAAATCGATCCCACGGCAGACGCTTATGGCGCGACCGTGTGGCTGGTGTGCGCATTCGTTGCGCTTCTGATGACGGTGGCTGCCGTGTGGTACCTGTTCGTCGTCGCTCGATTGACTGCAAAAAGGCTCCGCCCGCAGGCAGGCATGCCGTTGATGAGCGGTGCGACCTTCGCAAGGGTGATTACCATCTACACGCTGTTTGCGCTCGCGCTCATCCAGTACGGGCCGCCGTTGTTGGGGCAGTCGGAGCAACCGGCGCCGGCGTCACGGTTGGAAACCGGAGGATCGGATGGCTGACCGCGTTGCCAGTGCACCAGGAATGCTGGGAGTGGCGCTGACGATCCCGCTGCTGGTCTGGAGTGCCCATTTTCTCGCGGTCTATATTCTGTCGGCTCTTGTCTGCGAGGGGCGGGTGGTTGCCGATATCCGGCTCTGGGTGGCCGTGGCGACCGCGATCGCCGCCGTCGCGATCGTTGTCCAGATGGTTTGGCACGGTGTCGTCCTGGCTCGATACGAAGGGACGTCCCGGACACTTCACGCTGCTGCCATGACGATTGCAGGGTTGTCGCTGGTGTCCCTGGCATTTGTCGCCTATCCGGCTTTCAGCCTGGAGGCACTCTGCACCTGAACCGAGGATCAACCGATGACCGATGCCCCGATTCCCTATTGCGGTATACCGCCAGTGCCGGAAGAGGTGTGGCGGAACTGGAATCTCGATCCGGTGCTGATCGCTATCCTTGCAGGCCTTGTCGTTCACTACGCTATGGCGGCGCCCCGGACCGGCGTCTCGCATGGCGATCGCCGCGCGGGCATGGCCGGGTGGGCCGTCGTGGCGACGGTCTTTGTCTCACCGATCTGCAGTCTTTCCATGGCGCTGTTCTCGGTGCGGATGGGCCAGCATGTCGTGCTGGCGCTTATTGCCGCGCCGCTGCTGGTCGCAGGCGGGGCGCACCGCTGTCTGTTCTGGCCGCTATCGCGACAGGTTCCGCGGTTACCTGCGGGAATTTCCTGCGCCGGCGGCGCGCTGTTCTTCGCCGTTGCATTCTGGGGGTGGCATCTGCCGGGCCCCTATGCCTTGACGCTTTACTCGGATGCCGCATATTGGCTGATGCAGATTACCTTGATCGCGGCGGCATTGCTGCTGTGGGACGGAATATCGCGAATGGACGAAGCGCCGGGGGCGGCGGTCGGCGCTGCAATAGGTACGGGCTTTCAGATGGCGATCTACGGCGCCATCCTGATGTTTTCCGAAACCGCCTGGCACGGTTTTCACGCCACGACCACCATACCGTTCGGGCTTTCGGATCTGGATGATCAGCGCCTTGCGGCGGCCCTTATGTGGGCGCCCGGCGCCATTGGCTTCCTGATCGTGGGGCTGGCCTTTTTCGCCGGTTTTCTCAGGCGGCTCGAATTGCGTTCCGGAACCGGCGGACCGGCGACGGGAACTGCCGCGGGATCCGGAAGCCGGGCGCAGGGTTGAGGGAACCGGCGATCAAAGGGGCCGGTAAATCGTTTTTTTGCCGGAGTCCTGGAAATCTTGCCGCTGTCCGTCATACTATGCGTTTTCGGGGGCAGTCCTCGCGGCTAAGATGCAAGAGATGCTATAAAGCGTCTGACCGTTGTGGAAAATAGAGGCTGTCGCAATAGTGCCACCAACACTGATGTAGTTTCGTATGGTAGATGATGACGATGATCGAAGCGGCCAGATTCATCTCCTTGATACAAGGCAGGCGGAGGTTTCACTGCGCCTTCAGCGGTTATACGAACGTATTTGCAGAGAAGGGCAACCGGAAAGGTTGCAGCAATTGGCCACTCGGCTTAGCGACGCACTCTGGCTTCGATACCAGAACGAAGATGGCATCGCCGACGAGGCGCTGGCCGACGACTTCGATACCGAGGATGCGGAGTTGAGCCGTCCGCGGCCGGATGTCGCAGCTTACGATGAAGCTGGCGGTGCCGCGGTTGAAGCCGAGCCGGATGACAGAATGGCAGCCGAAGATGATGAGATCGCCGATCCCGATCCGGACGGCGGCGACCCGGACGATGGCGATACGGATGAGGGCGATCGGGATGGGGGCGACCCGCCGCTTCAGGTCTAGGTTCTCACCCAGCAGCTGGCCCCGCATCAGTCTTTTGTATCGGGGCGGTCGGGAACATTAGCGGTTGATGTTGGTTTCTCCGGCAAGCGTTTCCCACGGCCGGGAATCGCCTGCAAGGGAGAAATCCGCAATGGAAAGCCGTGAAGAATGGGTGCGCCGCCGCGCCTATGAACTCTGGAACGACGATGGGCGTCCTGCAAACAGGGAACTGGCACATTGGACTCTGGCCAGCGCTCTCTTTTATGTCGAAACGGGAATGGGGGGCCGAGCGGTGAGCGGTTGTGGCGCCCGCTCCGGTGCGCCCGCGATTACCTCCGGCAATTCGGATGACAGGGCGGGTGACGGCGCCTGGGCGGGCCGAGGTCATGTTAGCGGCGCGGACAATGTCGTGTGGTTCCGGCGCCGATCGGACCAGTAAATGACCCTTTCACAAGGCGAAGCCGATGGATGGCGGTTCCGCGACAGCGTGAATCTGGAGGCAAGCAATGCCCGCAAAATCGAAATCCCAGCAGAAGGCGGCTGGAATGGCTCTGGCGGCAAAACGCGGCGAAACCAGGGTCAGCGACCTTCAAGGGCCATCGAAATCCATGTACGAGTCGATGAGCGAGAAGGATCTTGAGGAGATGGCTTCGGAACCGCGCAAGAGCAAGCCGGAGCACGACAGTAAGGACTGAGGCCTCGTGGTTCCTGCAGATGTATCAACCGGCGCGGCCTGACGCCCGCCGAGGAGGTTGTTGTCGCCGCGACCGAAATCGACGCTTCCCGGGAATCCAACCCGACGACGAGTCCGGACGCCTGAGAAACGGGCGCCCGGCCTTGTCGCCAGTCCGGTTACTGGCCCCGGTTACTGACGTTGACCCCAGAACTCATCGATGCGTTCGCGTTCGCTTTGCCCGGTTTGCAGGTTGTTGAACGCGTCCGGGTCGACTGTTGGTGCATTTTCGATTTCGTCTTCGGAAATGTCGAGCACCAGCGTCTGGAGGCCCGGCGTGGCACGGAGCTGGTCCCAGGGTACGGCTATGTGGTCTTCGCCTATACCCAGAAATCCGCCGCGCGCCAGGAGAACATACGAAACCTGTCCCGAGCCCGGTTCGAAGACGACATCGCTGATGCTGCCCAACTGTTCGTCACCGGGATTCCGGACGTCCGTCCCCTCGATGTCATCGATTGTATACGAGGAAAGCCCTTCAACCTCTGAGATCGGTTGCGCCTGAGCGAGCTGTTCCTGACGCCACGATGTGACGTTCGCCGGGTCGATGCCGGCTTCCCGCAGATTCTCGGCAAACATATCATACGAGTCCGTGATCTCGGTCAGCAGGTGCTGGCAACCTTCTTCATCGCCTTTCCGCGCGAGGATCCGGGCCGCCTGGTACAGCACACCGATGTCCTGGCGTGGCGATTGAAACTGCTGCTGCCCTTCGGCCGGCATCGCTTCCCCCTCCGCAGGGGGCTCGGCCATCGAATCGTCAGCAGGCATCGTGCCCGGCATCATTTGTCCGGGCATGCCGAAACCTCGGCTTGTCGACCCCGCTACCCAGAACCCTTCTTCGTTCATCCGAGCGGTCAGCGTGTTCAGATCGTCCAGGCATTGCTGGGCCACCTGCTGCTCCTGCTCCTGTTGCTGATTCTCTTGTTGCTCTTCTGATTGGGCCAAAGTCAAGGTTGGTCCGACTGCAATGACCGTGGCGATGAGTGCCGTCGACGACAAGAGTTTTTTCATTTGAATCTCCGCAAATAAGTGCTTCCAGGGCAGATTTCCGCTGCCTTCCCGCCTCTGGTCATCACCGGCCATATGCTGAGGCCGGCGTTGCTGACGGGTAGGTAACGACGACTGACCGTTATTGTTCCCTGGAACTTGCCTGATCGGTGTCGGTCCCGGTGCCTCCGGTGATGAGCCGGGCGCCGCGTTGATAGGTGATGTAGCGCCACAGCCATTGCACCGTTACGGTGAGGCGGTTCTGAAACCCGACCAGCAGATAGACGTGAATCACCGCCCACAGGAACCAGGCCAGCCCCCCCCTTCAATCGACGGCGTCCGAAATCGAATATGGCGGCGTGCCGCCCGACGATGGCCGTATTGCCGCGGTTTCGGAACCGGAACGGCGCCATGGCGGTACCGTCACGCAGGTTCCGGCTCAATTCCCGGCCCAGATGCTCGCCTTGTTGTTTGGCGACCTGCGCCAGGCCGGGCAATGGCTTGTCGGTTTCGTCTTTCGCCAGGGCGAGATCGCCCAGCACGAAGACGCCATCGAGGGACCCGATGGCCAGCGTCTCGTCGACGGCCACACGGCCGGCGCGATCGGTTTCAACGCCGAGCCAGCGTCCGGCTGGCGAGGCCGCCACGCCGGCCCCCCAGACAGTCAGTCCCACCGGCACAAAGGTGCCGCCTATGACGATTCCCTTCTCCTGAACGGATTCCACGGCCTGGCTGACCCGCACGGAGACGCCCAGTTTTTCAAGTCGGCGCCGGGCATAGTCCGCCAAATCCTCCGGAAACGGGGCGAGAATGCGAGGTCCTGCTTCGATCAGCAGGACCTGTGCCCGGTCAGGCTGGATGTGCCGGAAATCGCGCGCCAGGGTATAATGACTGAGTTCGGCGATGGAGCCGGCCATTTCCACACCCGTCGGCCCGCCGCCGATGACCGCCACGGTCAACAGGCGGCGTTGTTCGACCGGGTCTTGCTCCCGTTCGGCCTTCTCGAACGCCATCAGCAAGCGCGACCTGATCAGCCGCGCGTCGTCGATCGTTTTCAGGCCCGGCGCATAGCGCGCCCATTCGTCATGACCAAAGTAACTGTGCGTCGAGCCGGTTGCCAGGATCAGACGGTCGTAGCCGATAGCGCTACCATCGGCCATGCGTACCTGTTTATGCGCAGTGTCGACGTCGACCACTTCACCCAAGACGACATCGATGCTGTCATACGGTCTCAACACCCTGCGTATGGGTTCGGCGATATCGGCGGGCGACAATGCAGCGGTTGCGACCTGGTACAGCAATGGCTGGAAAAGGTGATAGTTCTGCCGGTCGATGATCGTCGTAGCGATTCCGGCCCGTCCGAGGCCCTTGGCCGCGTAGAGACCCGCGAAGCCGGCCCCGACTATGACCACGTGCGGCCCTTCCGGAGCGGGTCTGGCCGGTTCGGTCGCATCGGGGGGCGCCATGGCAGCGGTATCGACCGTTTGTCGCTGTGCCGGCGGCGCATCGTTCATCGTGTTGGCTCCGGGCGTTGCGTTTAAAGACCCTGGCTTCCTTTGTCGGGCTTTGTCGTGCCGCTGCCGCGGTTCCGGCGTTTGTCCTGACCCTGCTTTCGAGTGCCCTGGCTGATTTGAATCTGTCCCTTCACATCTGGCAGGTCGCCCTGATCGGCATAGTATTTTTCCGGAACCTGGGCCGGGTCGGGATCCGTTTCCGGCGGCGGCCCGAACGATTTGCCCGGCAAACCATTCGCATCTTCGCGGTCGATCAGATCGGCCGCCAGTTCCCAGTGATAATGTGCCCGGTCTTCGGGACAGCCTTCCTGCTCCCAGAGCGCGTATGCCCGGCGCCGGATCCGCTCTTCACGATCGTTCATCGCCTAGATTTCCTTGATGGCCTGTTTACAGCTGCGATTCGGGTCAGCAAATCCGGGAGCGCCGCTCGGGCGGCGGCTCACCCCGCTCTGGGTCCCGGTCCGCGACGGCGAGGCAGTGTGGTCGTCGAACAGTGCGTGATCGTCCAGTATGGTGGGGCCGAGCCCCTGACTGAGCGCCCATATCGCTGCCTGGGTCCGATTGCTGGCATCGATCTTTCTAAGCAGCCCCTTGATCTGCGTCTTGATCGTGCTTTCCGCCACCTTCAGCCGGTTTGCGATCACCTTGTTTGAATTGCCGCATGCCAGGCAGCGCAAAATCTGCATTTCCCGGGCAGTCATTTCTGCGACCGTCCCCTTTTTCGGAGTGTCGAAATGCCATCTGGATGCACCGTTGGTCACCAGCATGGCCGCCAGTTCGGTCGGAAATACGATCTCGCCCAATTCGACCAGCCGGAGCGATTCGACCAGGGCATCGGGGGACAGATCCTTGAGCAGGAACGCCTGTGCGCCGGCCCGCAAGGCCGTGATCAGAGAACTGGAGTCGACCCGATGGTTGAGTGCGATGATCCGGTAAGTCCCCTCCATCGCGTGCAGTTCCGCGATCTTCTCCATGAACTCTTCATCGGCTTCGAACCATTCGACCAGAAGCACCCGGGGTTCCGGCGCGGGCTGCCGGAGGTCAGGCAGAACATCGTCAAGGGACCGGGCTTCGGCGACGATCCTGAATCCGGTCGCATCAAAAAGTCGCTTCATTCCCTCTCTGAACAGGCGGCTTCGATCGATGATGACGACACCTGAATCCAACTCGGATCTTTCAATATTTAACTCCGTTGTCATCCTGTCCATTCCACCCTCACTGGCTAGATGTAGTAGAGCAATGAGCCAAGCCGACCGCGCCGTATGCATCGGACCGGATCAACCGGTTTTCTTTCCAAGCTTGTGCGTCGCAAGTCGCGCGTACTGATTTCCCGCGACAATACATTCCGTTTCGTCGCAATCTTGCGTCGAAAAATGGTCGCCGCCCTGGGCTCGCCGGTGGGTACGTCCGGGCGGAATGCACGCATGATTTTCGCTTGGCTCCCGATTTCGTCCTATCGTTGGCCACACAATCCACAAGGTATTGGAATGTTCCGTCGGAAGATGAAAATTGGCGAATTTGAGGTACGGCAGTGGCAGCACGAAGACGCAAAAAGTCCATAGCCCGTCAAAGTTTGCTGTCTGACTGCCGAATTGTTCAATCGAGTTACGTTTCGATCCGATCGATCCAAACGATCGAACGGCGCGATCTGAGAGGCTGAGGGCGGATACGCTGCGGCGTCCCGGTTGAGCCAGGAGCCGCAAATGGAACGACAACGATGCCGGCCGGAAATCACCGTTGCGCACAGAAGGACCAGACTCGTGTCGAAAGAAGCCAATCTTGATCACCAGGAAGAAAATCAGGCCGACGCTTACGAGAAAGCCCACTCGTCGGTGATCTTCGAGGCGATCAGGCGCGACGGCGAGCATGAGCTGAGGCGGCCGGTCAGCGCGCTCTGGTGGTCCGGTGTCGCGGCAGGGCTGGCGATCAGTACGTCGGTGGTGTGCAAGGGGTTTCTGGTCTCGATCCTGCCCGCTGCGGAATGGGCCGCAGGTGTCTCGAACCTGGGCTATACAGTGGGGTTCCTGATCGTGATCCTCGGGCGGATGCAGCTATTCACCGAGAACACGATCACCCCGATCCTGCCGTTGTTCCTCGCGCCGACGCGGGGCAAGTTCCTGCAGACGGCCCGCCTCTGGGGCATCGTCTTCGCAGCCAATATGGTGGGCTGCGCCGCTGCCGCGCTGGTGCTCGTTTTCGGATATATCGTGCCGGAAGGCCGTTTCGAGGGTATCATTGCCGTGTCGCAGCACTATGCCGAGGCCACGGCGCTGGAGCATTTCACATGGGGCATCCCGGCGGGTTTCCTGATTGCCGCGCTGGTCTGGATCCTGCCGCGTATGGAGAGCGCGGGCGAAGTGCTGATGATCGTCATCCTGACCTACGTGATCGGGGTGGGTGAGATGTCGCACGTCGTTGCCGGCTCGACAGAACTTTTCATTCTGGTCGCGCGCGGTGAATTGGGGATCGGCGCGGCTGTTTTCGAGGGCATTTTGCCCGCCTTTGCCGGCAATGTGCTGGGTGGCACCGGTATCTTTGCCGCGCTGACCTATGCGCAGTTGCGCGAGGAGATCTGAGCCTTCCGGCGTGTCGGCACACCTACGTCAATTCGTCGAGTTCACGTGGCTGCAGCGTCCCCGAGCGCGGTATGCTGATCAGCTCCCGGATCAGATCGAGAGTCTGATCAGCTCCCGGATCAGATCGAGAGTCTGATCGGCACGGGCTGGTCCCCGAGCAAAACGAAGGCGCAACAGGGTGGAAGGCACGCCGCTTTCCGAAGCCATTAAGCCCAATGACCTATTGCGTCGACTTCAAAGGGGAGTTCAAACTCGGCAACGGCCACTACTGTTACCCATGTCTTCGGGTCGGACACGAGTAGATTGGCGTCCCCTAGGGGATTTGAACCCCTGTTGCCGCCGTGAGAGGGCGGTGTCCTAGGCCTCTAGACGAAGGGGACATGACATGAGCCTACGCATACCCTCTTCGCCCACCCCCGGTCAAGGGGTGTCGAGGACTGCGCCGCTGGCACTGCGCTGCTTTCTGGATGGGTTGCCGCAACCGGCTCCGGAAACGCATAAAGTCGAGGTGGCGCCATACGTTTTTGCGCCCAAAATATTCGGAAGTACGATTTGTCCCGGATTGCGCTTTGATTATCGTTCTGACGTGACAAAATCGTGACGTGAAAACGCTCGCTTGAACTGTGCGGCGAGAAGCGCATATTTTCGTAAAGTTCTATTTATATCGAGGGCTGTGTCGTGTTGGCTGGATTTTCGCCGACTGGGTGGAGAATAGCTGTTGCGGCGCTGGGCGGTGGTGTCGTGGCGGCGGGCGTTGTCGCCGTGCCGTTGGCGGCGGGCCAGCCGATCGGACCTGTCGCCATCGCTGCGGCGTTCATGGGTGTGGTCCTCGTCGCCGTGATGGCCGGAGTGCTGGGCCGCCGTTACGAACGGCGAGTCACGTCGGCAATTTCGCGAATCCGCATGCCTCCGGTGCTTACACCCGCCCACGTCTCAACCGGTGCCCGGGCCGCGGGTCGGACCCTGGGCCGCCGCCGTGGAAACGGTGAGCCGGGTTTGGGTGATGTGCTCGTTGGGAGTGAGGATGTCGACGATATTGCCGAGGTGGTGGCCCGGCTGTCCAGCACCTTGAACGGCGAGCGTGAAAGCCTGCTGCTGGCAACCAGCGGTGCCGACGACGGATTGTTCGACATCAATCTCGATTCCGGCCGGGCCGTATTATCGGCGCGGGCACACGACATGCTTTCCTATTGTGTGGGCGTGGACGAGGGGCTCGGTCTTAAAGCAATCCTTCGCTGCATGTCTGCCGGCGACCGGCCGATTTTTCTTCGAAATCTGCGCCGATTCCTCGCGCCGGGCGGCGGCGTTTTCGAGCAGGAAGTCGAACTGGCAAGCTATGCGCAAGTCGCCGCGGCTGACGTCGCCGCGCCGGGATGGTTGCGTTTCAGGGCGGCGGCCTTCAGGAGCGCCCACGGCCGGGCGCGGCGGGTTGCCGGTGCAATACAGGATATCTCCAGCCAGAAGCGCGCGGAGGCGGATCGGCTGAGGGCGGTGTTCACCGACCCGGTAACGGGAATGGCCAACCGAGTGCGGTTTCTGGAGCAACTGGACGAACTCGCCCGATATTCGGCAGGCACCCGCAGGTCTCGGGGCGAAGGCGGCGGCCTGTGGCTGGCGACGATCGACATCGACCGCTTTCGACGGGTCAACGACGCCCTTGGGCAGGAAGCTGGCGACGCCATGCTCCGGGATATCGGAGTCAGACTGGAAGCCGAGGCGTCGGCGCTGGGGGCAATCGCCGCCAGACTCGGCAGCGACCTGTTCGGCTTTGCCCTTGCGCGGCCGGCTATTGAAAGTTCCAGCGACGAGGATGTCGCTGCGCATGAATTCGGTGTCCGGCTGTCGGCACTATTCGACGTCCCGTTTGAGGTCGATGGCGTGCGCATCCATCCATCGGTATGTGTTGGCGTCGTCAGCGCACGCCGGGGGCATCGTGCCGACGATTTGCTGGGCGAGGCGTCTCAGGCCCTGGCGGTCGCGAAATCGAGCGGCCGCGGCCAGGTGGTCGTCGGGACGCGCGATCGAACCGCGCCGTTCATGGCCGACGGAGAGTTGTTGGTTCTCGAAGCCGATCTGCGCCGCGCCATAGCGGCCGGCGATCTGGAGGTCGTTTATCAGCCGATCGTTGGATCGGACGGCAGGGGCCAGAACGGCATTCAGGGAACCGGGTCGGCTCCGCTGAAAGGTGTCGAAGCCCTGGTTCGGTGGGATCATCCCCGCCACGGCAGGTTGTCGCCGGAGGTCTTCGTTGCGCTTGCTGAAGAGACGAATCTCGTCGTCGATATGGGCCGGCTTGTTCTTGATCGGGCGTTGTCGGACCTTTGCCGCTGGCAGGGCAATCCGGATTTCCCCGATATGTTTGTTGCCGTGAATCTTTCCCGCCGGCAACTGAGCGATCCGGGATTGGTCGGTGATGTCCGTTCGGCCGTCCGTCGGCACGGCGTCCGGCCCGAAAACGTCAAGCTGGAGATTACGGAATCGCTCGTCATGGATGGTGGCACGACGATGCCGGACACTGTGCGGGCATTGCGCGAGGTTGGCGTATCGCTGGCCATCGACGACTTCGGCACCGGGCACTCGTCGTTGTCGTTGTTGACGAGCCTGCCATTCGACACGCTGAAGATCGATCGCGCCTTTCTGATTGACATCCGCGAGGGCAAACCGCGTGCCGAAGCCCTGCTGCGCGGCATCGTTTCGCTGGCTCACCGGGTCGGCATGGATGTCGTGGTCGAGGGGGTGGAATCCGCGGAAGAAGCCAAACTGATGCAGACCCTGGAAATTGCCTATTGCCAGGGATACTATTACTGCCGCCCGGTCGAAGCGGGTCAGATCGACACGTTCTTCCGGCAGCCCGTCACAGAGCCCCTCACAGAGATTGCAAGCCGCTGACCGGCCGCCCCGATCAGGCCCCGTTTGACACCGGCGCTGCGATACGCTTCAACCATGGCTGTGAACCGGCACTTGCCGGTTGGTCGTTGGATGGGCATCTGCGGGTCATGATCAATGTCTGAGACACTTCGGGCCGCTGTCGTTGGGGTGGGTCATTTCGGTCGGTATCACGCCGCGAAATACGCGGCGATGGACGGCGTCGATCTCGTCGCCGTCGTCGATAACGATGCTGGCCGTGCCCGGACCGTCGCCGAAGAACACGCCACCCGTGCTGAAACGGATATCGCGGCGATTATCGACGGTGTCGATCTGGTCAGCGTTGCGGTGCCGACGTCGCTCCACCGCGAGGTGGCGACAGCGTTTCTCGAACGGGGCGTCCATGTTCTGGTCGAAAAGCCGATTGCCGATACGCTGGAGAACGCCGATGCCATGCTCGCTGCGGCCGAACGATCGGGTGCCCTTCTTCAGGTCGGGCACATAGAACGCTTTTCCGGGGCTTTCGGTGCCATCAGCAGCCGGCTTGTCCGGCCGCTCTATATCGAATCCTATCGCATTGCGCCGTTCAACCCGCGCATCAGCGACGTGAATGTCATTCTCGATCTGATGATCCATGATATCGATCTCGTGCTGGCGCTGGTTCAGTCACCGCTCGAATCCGTCGACGCCGTAGGGGCACCGGTGATCACCAGGCAGGAAGACATCGCCAACACCCGGCTGAAATTCGCCAATGGTTGCGTCGCCAATATCACGGCCAGCCGGGTCAGTGCGAAAACCGAACGTACGATGCGGATTTTCCAGCCGGAAAGCTATACCCTGGTCGACTTCCAGGACCAGAAGCTGGTCCATATGACCAAGGGCGGGAAGGGGCCGTTTCCCGGCTTCCCCGGCATTCAGCGATCGGACGAAACCTTCGAGCGCGGCGACACGCTGGAGCGGGAGATCAGATCCTTCGTCGACGCGATACGGTCGGGCGGCCCGGCTGTCGTCGACGGTATGGCCGGCCGAAACGCACTTGAAGCCGCCTTGCGCATCGGCGAAAGTCTCCACGCGCATCTCCGGCTGGTATCGATGGACGACATATAATGGTGACGACAGACACGACGATCACTCCGATCGCGCCGATCGATCTGGCTTCGCAGTATCTGCGGCTCAAGAACGACATAGACGGCCGGATCGCGGCCGTGCTGTCGCATGGCCGGTTCATCCTGGGCCCCGAAGTCGAAAGCTTCGAACGTGAGATCGCGGAATTCTGCGGTGCCCGCCACGCTGTCGGCGTGTCCAGCGGTCGTGATGCTCTGGTCATCGCCCTTTGGGCTCATGGTATCGGTGCCGGCGACGCCGTGTTCGTGCCGTCCTTTACATTCGCGGCGACGGCGGGTGCGGTTGTTTCCGCCGGCGCATCCCCCGTTTTCGTCGATGTCGACCCGGACGGATTTCTGATGGCGCCGGACGATCTGGTGCGGGCGATCGAGCGTACGGCCGAAGCTGGACGGCTTCGCCCGAAAGCGGTCATGCCGGTCGACCTGTTTGGTATCCCGGCGGACTACCCGGCGATCGGGCCGATTGCCGAGGCTCATGGACTGGCGGTCATCGCCGACGCTGCCCAGAGCGTCGGCGGTTCGCTCGGCGGCAGGGCGGTCGGTGCGTTGGCGCCCATCACGGCAACGTCCTTCTTTCCCACCAAACCGCTCGGCGCGTACGGCGATGGCGGTTGTCTCCTGACCGACGACGACAGCATGGCATCACTGTTCCGGTCGATCAGGGTTCATGGCCAGGAAGGCGACGAACGCCAGCAGCGCAAGGGAATGACGGGCCGTCTGGACACGATGCAGGCAGCGATCCTGCAGGCAAAGCTTGCCGTCTTTCCCGATGAACTGGACGCTCGCGAACGTGTGGCCCGCGCATACGATGCCGGATTCGGGGATATCGTTACCGCGCCTCACAGGCCCGACGGGACGCGATCGGCGTGGGCGCAATATACGATCAAGAGCGACCGGCGCGACGCGATCGCAGCCGCACTGGCGGCGGCCGGCGTCACCGCACGGGTGTACTACCGCTATGGCGCTCACCTGCACGAGGGGTTTCGCGAGTACAGTGATGGGCCCGGCTCGCTGCCGGTGACCGAAGGGCTTGCTCATCGGGTACTCAGCCTGCCCATGCATCCCTATCTGACCGACGCCGAGATCGATCGGGTGATCGCGATCGTGCGCCAGGCAGCGGGATGACGATGATGCGCCGCGCGCCCCACAATGCGCGACCAGAAGATTGCATCAGCTTCGCCGCTCGTCTACCGTCGCGGGTGTAAAGTTGGAATGGGAGTGGCACAGGTGGGAATGTTCATCAGTTGCGGTGAAGCCCTGATCGACTTCGTTCCGGCGCGGTCTGTCGATGGCGATCCGGCTTACCGGCCCTGCGTCGGCGGGTCGCCGTTCAACGTCGCCATGACCGCCGGCCGCCTCGGGGCATCCGTCGGCTATCTGGGGCGGCTTTCGACTGATATGTTCGGCGACACCATCATGGCCGAACTGGCCAGAAGCCGTGTTGCCGATCGCTTCGTGGAACGGTCCGTGGATCCGTCGACGTTGAGTTTCGTGTCACTGCCGACCGACGGAGAGCCGCGCTATGCGTTCTTCGGCGCCGGCGCGGCCGACCGGCTGTTGTCGATGGTGCATGCCCGCACCGTTTTGGCCGACCCGGACGTGACCTGTCTTCATTTCGGCTCGTTCTCGCTTGCCGTAGCGCCCGTTGGCGATGTTCTGGGCCGGTTGATGGCCGAGGCCACGTCGAACCGCATCGTCTCGCTGGATCCCAATATACGGCCGGGCCTGATCGAGGATCGGGACCGCTACACCCGATCGCTTGCCGACTGGGTGGGGCAGGCCGATATCGTAAAGGTCAGTCAGGCCGATATCGAATGGCTTCGTCCCGATGCCGACCCGCTCTCGGTGGCCCGGGATTGGTCGCAGCAGGGTCCGACGGCCGTCGTCGTTACGCGCGGTGCCGAGGGTGCCGTGGTGTACCGCAATGGGGAGTCTGTGTTCGATCGGCGGCCCGGCAAGCCGGTCCAGGTGATCGATACCGTGGGGGCCGGGGACAGCTTCCAGGGGGCAATGCTTGTGGCCCTGCAGCGTGACGGGTTGCTCAAGGACAAAGCCGTGTTCCGGGCGATGGACGATGCGGGCCTGGCGCGCGCAGTTGACTTCGCGATTTCGGTCGCCGGAATCACGTGTGGCCGACAGGGGGCCGATCCGCCGTGGTCGGAGGACCTGCCGAATAATTAAGGAGCGGCCCGTGCATGTCTTGGTGGATTCGTCTGGGCGGGCCCGTTTGCTTCAATGGTCGCGTTTGAGGGCGACGACAGTTGCCGATGGCGTGTCGGCGCCAGGATGGTGGTCATCGAGGCCGTAGGGTTTACCTTCATAGCCGGGAACGACGGCGTTCAGAACGTCGTACAGGCCAAGAGTGTCGCGGCTGGCGGCGAGCACTGACAGCCGGTCCATGGCGCGCTGCAGATCGCTGAGCGCCAGGGGACGGGGAATGGCTTTGAGGATGCCGTCGGCGGTTGTGGCCTCCGGACTTTCGCGGCTGTCGAACAGCTCCTCGAACAGCTTTTCTCCAGGTCGCAAGCCGGTATAGATGATCTTGACGTCCTTATCCGGCTTCAGCCCGGCAAGCAGGATCATGTGCCGCGCCAGGTCGCTGACCTTGATCGGCTCCCCCATATCCAGAACGAAAATTTCGCCGCGTTTGTCGCCTTCCTGCAGCCCGTGAGCCGCAGCCTGCAGAACCAGTGAGACGGCCTCGGAGATGGTCATGAAATAGCGCCGGATGTCGGGGTGCGTTACCGTCAGCGGCCCGCCGCGCTGCAACTGGCGCTGGAAGAGCGGCACGACCGATCCGCTGGACCCGAGGACATTGCCGAATCTGACGGTCATGAATCGGGTGCGCTCGGAATGATCGGCGCCGCGCCCCGGACCGTTTCGGTCGTCACCGTCCAGGTCCAGGGCCTGGCAGAAATACTCGGCAAGCCGCTTCGTTGCCCCCATGACATTGGTCGGATTCACCGCCTTGTCGGTGGAAATCTGCACCATCGCGCGGGCGCCGACCGCCAGAGCCGCCTCGGCGACGTTGCGCGTGCCGATGCAATTGGTCTCGATGCCTTCGATCGGGTTGGTCTCAACGATCGGGACGTGCTTCAGAGCGGCGGCATGGAATATGACATCGGGGCGGTGGGTGCGGAGCGTTGCAAAAACCGCACTGCGGTTGCGGACATCGACGAGAATTGCCTGACGCGGAAGGTCGGGAAACTCTTCGCCGATGGCCTGGTCGATGCTGTAAAGGTTGAATTCGCTGACATCGGTCAGAATCAGCCGGTCGGGATCGAACGAGGCGATCTGCCGGCAGAGTTCGCTGCCAATGCTGCCGCCGCCGCCGGTAACCATAATGACGCGGCCGGTCAGCAGATGATGGACTGCCTGACGGTCGATTGCGGCCTGAGGGCGGCCGAGAAGGTCTTCCAGCGCGACAGGCTGGAGATCCAGCCCGGAAAGATCGACCGCGCTTCTGAATTCCGTCAGACGCGGCAGCCGTGAGAGCGGCAAGCTGAGGGATTCGCAAGTCTCCAGAAGCCTCTTTGCCGTATCGTGGGGCAGGGCGTTTGCCGGATCGGTCAGGAGAACCCGTTGCGGCCGTTGCCGTTTACGCGTCAACCGGTCGACGACCGATCTGATTTCCTCTATATGGCCCAGAACCGGAATGTCGTGCATTGCTCCGCCGACGCGGCCGCGCTTTCTGCTGACGATTCCGACAACCTGATACTGACTGGCGGAGGGATTGGAGGTGGCGCGGAGAAACCCGTCGGCCTCGTCGCCGGTCCCGATCAATAGAATGGGAATGCGGGGTGTGCCGACCGGTGCCTGGCGTTCGGCCGATATCTCGTGGAACTGTCGATAGGCGAAACGCGAACCCCCCATCAGGACGACCATGATCATCCATTGAATGATCGGAACCGAGCGCGGTGTGGTCGCGAGCCTGTCGACGACGAACATGAATGCGACGAACAGCAGCACGGTTACGGTTGCCGCTTTGATGATCGCCATAAGATCGACAGTCGAGGCAAAGCGCCAGATGCCCCGATAGACGCGGAAAACCAGAAAGGTGCCGGCGGCAATCACGGCGAGCCCGGGTACGCCATAGGGAATCATCGTTTCGGCGTAGCGGTCGGGCAGACCGTCCAGACGCAGTACCAGGGCGGCGATCAGCGCACCGACCGTAACGAGCAGGTCGTGGCAAAGCGCCAGAAAAATATGTCTATAGCGCACGGGCGAAACACGCGTTGTGAGGGCCGTTACGAATCGCGAACGGTGCGGCTCGGCAGATTGCACGACCGTCGGTCGGCAGTATGGAGCAGATGCGCCCCATGATCCACCGCGAATACCGATGGTTCTCCGGCACTTCGGTTGATGCTGTCCAGACATCCGGAGGTCGGAATCAGAAAGCCCCGCTGAATGCGGGGCTTTCGTGGGCAGCGGTATTTCCGATTCTCGCATCGGGCAGAACGAGAGCCGGTATCTGGTCGTGCACCCCGGCCACAATGGCCGGATTCAACGCAGCAGTATGCCGCTCAGACCGTCAGAGTGTCGAAACTTCGACGCGGCGGTTCTGAGCGCGGCCTTCCGGCGTGTCGTTCGAAGCGACCGGCTGAGTTTCGCCGTATCCTTCGATGACCATGCGGTCACGCGGAATGCCGGCGTTCTCGAGGTAGGTCGCGACCGCCTCTGCGCGGCGCATCGACAGGCCTTCGTTGTACTCGAGGGTGCCGATGCTGTCCGTGTGGCCAGCGACGTTGATCGTGGCATCCGGGTAATTCTGCAACTCGGCCGCGATGGCGTCGAGTTCCGGATAGAATGCCGGCCGAATTTCGCTGCGGTCGAATTCGAATGCAACGTCACCGGCGATGGTGGCCATCATCGGTTCCGGCTCGGGTGCTTCCGCAACCGGGCAAGGGAACGATCCGTCATGGAGAACCGGCGTGTTGTTGCTGGCGGCACGAACCGGAGTCCGATTCGATTCCACGAGCACCGGGTTGCACCATTCCGCAGTCTGTTCCTGCGCCTGCGCGGCACTGTACTGGGTGGGAACTACCGACGCAGCCACCAAAAACGCGGTGGCCGGAAGGCACAAATAAGTGAGGTATCGCACTTCTTTTACTCCTGTTCTCTGTCAGCGTCCTGTGCGTTCGACCAGGGTACCGCTCGCAATTAGTGGCAGAAGCAACAGCGTATCTCAGGAATACATATACCCGGACACACTCCGACCACGTTGTCGATACCCTCCAAGACCATACTTACTCAAATTGGCCGTGAGGGGATAGGCCAAACTTGCTGCCCCCGGCCGCCGCAAGTGCCTTGGCGCCGGCAGCTTAATCAAATGCGAGCATGATTCGCAAACCTTTGTACCACGAAAGTTGTGCCGGAGGAGCATGATCCGGCCACCCGTTGCCATTGTGCAACTTCTGCCGCTGCCGACCGGCCGCGTGCCCGTCACGCCCCGCCGAGTCCGCTTGATTGATTCGTATTGTCTCGATAGTATTTAACCGTGACGTCGATCGACGTCTGATTGATCTCATCGGAGCGATACAATGTCGTGGCTTCCCGCCATTGCCGACAGACCAGGCCCGAAGTATCTGCGCATCGCGGACGCGCTGGCCGAGGACATCTATTCCGGGCGGCTTGCAGCCGGCGATCGATTGCCGACGCACCGCGAACTCGCCTGGCGTCTCTCGGTCACTGTTGGAACCGTAAGCCGAGCCTATTCCGAGGCCGAGCGGCGTGGCCTGATCGTCGGCGAAGTGGGTCGGGGAAGCTTCGTGCGTCCCGGCGCGCGTTCGTCTCAGACGCTGGACATGCCGGGCATTGCGGCGCCAAGGCTGATCGAGCTGGGGGTCAATCGACCGCCGGCCCATTTGGGAAAGGCCGAGATGTCCGCAGCCCTCGTGCGGCTCGCAGGGGATCCGCGTCTGAGTGATCTGATGAACTACCAGGCCCATACGGGCGCCTGGGACCACCGCGAGGCCGGAGCCGCCTGGGTCGCCCGGCGCGGCGTCTCCCATCCCGCATCCAATGTCCTTTTGACCAGCGGCGCCGAACATGCGATCGCTTCGGCTCTCATGGGTCTCACCGATCCCGGCGACACCATTCTGGTCGAGGGGTTGACCTGGTCCGGCGTGCGCGCTCTGGCCAGCTTGCACCGGCTGTCGCTCAAGCCGGTCGCCATGGACGCAGAAGGGCTGATCCCGGAGGCCTTCGAGGCTGCTTGCCGGGTAAGCGGGGCCAGACTGCTGTATTGTATGCCGACAATTCACAACCCTACGACGGCATATATGCCGGCAGAACGTCGTGAAGCGATCGCCGGGATTGCCCGTAAATATGGTGTAACCATCATCGAGGACGACGTTTACGGGTTTCTTCCCGACGATCCGACACCGGCGCTCAGTGCCTATGCCCCCGAACGTTGCATTTATATCACAGCGGCAAGCAAATGTGTCGCACCGGGGATGCGGGTCGGCTTCGCGGCCCTGCCGAGCGACCGGATCGGCCGCTTCAGCGCCGCCAGCAGAGCACTGAACTGGATGGCGCCTCCGGCCATGGCTGAGATCGTCAGTGGATGGATCAGAGACGGCACTGCCGACGAACTGGCAAGCCGGATCCGGGCCGATGTGAAGCGGCGCCAGGCGATCGCCACACGTCTGCTGGACGGTCTGAGCTATCAGACGCACCCTGCGGCATTCCATGTCTGGCTTGAATTGCCGGAACCCTGGCGCGGCGGCGATGTCGTGCGCATGGCACGCAATCGCGGCCTGTCGATGACCGCGACAGAGATGTTCGTGCCGGGCCGCGGTGAGCCACCGCATGCGCTGAGGGTGACCGTCAGTGCGACCCGTGACGATGCGGAACTGGAAGCCGGGCTGTCGGTGCTGCGCGATATCATTGAAAGCCGCCCGGAGCCGTGCCTGGCGGTTGCTTAACGCCGCTTGCCCGAAACGTATCATCATCCACCTGTCATCAAGCCGATCGGAATAGCCATGAAAGACGGCAAGCCCACGATTCTGTCGATTCAGTCATCCGTCGCCTATGGCCATGTCGGCAATAGCGCGGCGGTGTTCCCGTTGCAGCGGCTGGGAGTCGAGGTCTGGCCGGTTCTGACGGTGCATTTCTCCAATCATACCGGATACGAGACGGTACGCGGACCCGTGTTGCCGGCGGCGGATATCGCCGACGTTGTCCGCGGCATAACGGAACGCGGCGTGCTCGGCCGCTGCGATGCGGTGCTGAGCGGATATATGGGGTCTCCGGCGCTGGGGGGCACGATACTGGAGACGGTAGAAACGGTCAGGAAATCTGCGTCGGGCGCGCTTTATTGCTGCGATCCGGTGATGGGGGATACCGACCGCAACTTTTTCGTCAAGCCGGATCTTGCCGATTTTATCCGCGATCGGGCGGTGCCGTCCGCGTCGATCATCACCCCGAACCAGTTCGAACTGGAGTTCCTGACCGGCACGCCAATCGCCGATCTTCACGACGCACTGAAGGCTGCGCGCCGGATGATCGAGCGGGGGCCGCGCGTCGTCCTGCTGACGAGTTTCCTGAGAGCAACCGGCAGCAAGGACGATGTGATCGAGCTTATGGCGGTCACGGCCGAGGGGGCCTGGATCAGCGCCACGCCGCGCCTGCCGATCGCGGTCAATGGCTGCGGGGACATGACCGCCGCCCTGTTCCTGGCGCATTTCCTGATACACGGCGATCCGGCGGAAGCACTGTGGCGCACGGTGTCCAGCGTGTTTGCGGTGCTGGAGCTGACCTGCCATACCGGCTCACGTGAGATCGAGTTGATCGCGGCTCAGGACGCGATCGCCCATCCACCGGAGCGGTTTTTTGCGGAAAAGGTGGCATAGCGTCTGATGCCGGATATCGATACTGCCGGACGCCGGGACGGGCGAGGAGGGGAAAAGGACCAGGCCGGAATGGCGGATTCGACCGCCTATGTTCTGCTCGTACTGTCAGCCGCGTTCATGGGATCGAACATCGTCTTCGGTCGGGCGGCGGCCGATGTCGTGCCGCCGATAGCCCTGGCCTTCTGGCGGTGGGTCGTGGCGGCGATGCTGCTGTTGCCTTTCTGTGCAGCCGGCCTGCTGCGCCACCGGGCCGAACTGCTGCACCATTGGCGACGGCTTTTCGCCCTCGGGGCGCTGGGGATGGCGATCTGCGGCACGTTCGTCTATATCGGCCTGCGCGAGACGACGGCCATGAATGGCGGTCTGATTTATGCCGCGTCGCCGGTGATGATCCTGATACTGGGCGCTGCCTTCAAGGGCGAGCGGATCACGCTTCGACAGATTGCCGGCATCGTTCTCGCGCTTTTGGGCGTGGTGACGATCCTGACGCGCGGGAATCTGCAGGCGGTCCTTGCGCTGTCATTCAATCGCGGTGATCTCTGGATCCTGGGCGCGACCGCGTCTTGGGCGGTCTATTCCGTCATGCTGCGCTATGCGTCGTTGCGAATGCCCGTTATGCCGCTGTTCGCCGCGATCGCGGTGGCGGGCGTGATCGTCCTGGTGCCGTTCTGGCTGATCGAAACCCTCGCCGTCGAAGCCATGCCGCTCAGTTGGAGCGCAGTCTTCAGCATTGTCGGCGTGGCGGTATTCGCCTCTGTGCTGGCCTTTTCGACCTATCAGCAGGGTATCCGGATTGTCGGGTCTAATCGCGGCGGGCCGTTTATGTATCTGATGCCGGTATTTGCAGCCCTGATGGCTGTGGTCTTCCTTGGCGAAAGCCTGGAGGTCTATCACGTCCTTGGCTTTGCGATGGTTGTCCCCGGCGTCGCCGCTGCGACGCTTAGGTATTAGGTCCGCCGCTGCGACGCTTAGGTATTAGGTCCGCCGCTGCGACGCTGGAGCGAGCGACCGCCGCCGGCGCTGGTCCGGCGGCAATCGACAGGAAGGCTCAGCCGATCTGGGCCAGGGCCTGATCCAGGTCGGCAATGATATCTTCGACGTTTTCAATGCCGATCGACAGCCGGACAACCTCTGGTCCGGCGCCGGCTTTCTCGCGGCCTTCGTCGCTCAACTGCCGGTGCGTCGTCGACGCCGGATGGATGATCAGAGACCGGGTGTCGCCGATATTCGCCACATGGCTCAGCATCTCGACCGTTTCGACCATTTTGACGCCCGCTTCGAAGCCGCCGTGAACGCCGAAGGTAAAGACGGCGCCCGGCCCGCGCGGCGTGTATTTACGAGCCAGTTCCCGATACGGCGAGTCATCCAGCCCGGCGTAGTTTACCCAGGCGACCTTGGGGTGCGACGCCAAGTGCCGGGCAACGGCCATGGCGTTGTCGACATGGCGCTCCATGCGCAGTGGCAGGGTTTCGATGCCCAACAGCGTCAGGAAAGCGTTCATCGGCTGTTGATTGACGCCCAGGTCGCGCAGACCGACGGCGTGGCCGTGCATCGTAAAGGCCATTTCGCCGAAGGTTTCGTGGAATTTGAGACCGTGGTAGCCGGGGTCCTCGGCGGTCAGCCCCTCGAACTTGTCGCTTTGCGACCAGTTGAACCGACCGGAATCGATGACGGCACCGCCGACGCTGGTGCCGTTGCCCGACAGGAATTTGGTCGTCGAATGAACGACGAGATCGGCGCCGTGCTCCAGGGGGCGGCACAGGAACGGTGTCGCCATGGTGTTGTCGACGATCAGGGGCACGCCGGCCGTGTGGGCGATTTCGGCCAACGCTTCGATGTCCATGACCACGCCGCCCGGATTTGCCAGACTCTCAATGAACAGGCACCGGGTTTTGTCAGTCATCGCCCGGCGGACCGAGTCCAGATCGTCGGCGTCGACGAAGGTGGTCTTCCAGCCAAAGGCGCGCGGGAAGCTGTTCGAGAGCTGGTTGACGGTGCCGCCATAGAGCTTGTTGGCCGCGACGATCTCTGCTCCGGGTTCCATGAAGGGGAAGAACGCCAGAAGTTGCGCGGCATGTCCCGAGGCCGTTGCTACGGCGCC
This sequence comes from Fodinicurvata sp. EGI_FJ10296, assembly GCF_040712075.1. Lineage (NCBI taxonomy): Bacteria > Pseudomonadati > Pseudomonadota > Alphaproteobacteria > Rhodospirillales > Rhodovibrionaceae > Fodinicurvata > Fodinicurvata sp. EGI_FJ10296. Next base: position 94,156 of record NZ_JBFCVL010000004.1, on the reverse strand, counting down.
GACGCCCGATTCCAGCGCAGCGAGCCGTCCTTCCAGGGCGGACACCGTCGGGTTGGTCAAGCGGGAATAGATGAAACCGAGACGTTGCAGATTGAACAGCGAGGCGGCGTGATCGGTATCGTCGAACACATACGACGTCGTCTGATAGATCGGCGTCTGCCGCGCACCCGTGGCGCTGTCCGGCTCGGTCCCGGCATGAACGGCGAGGGTGGAGAAGCCTGGTTTCGTTTGGTCCGTCATTTTTGTATTTTCCTCCGCTTTGAAGATATCAGGCCTGAATTCAGTCCTTGCCATCCGAGTTCGCCATGGGCGCGGGCGTATTCAACCTTGGGGCAGCGGTTCATGACCACGCGGACGCCGCGCGCCTCGGCACGGGCGGCGGCGGCATCGTTTCGCACGTTGAATTGCATCCAGATCACTTTCGGCAGCACGGGCAGGGCGAGCGCCTCATCAACGATGCCGCCCGCAGCGTCCGAGCTGCGAAATATGTCGACCATATCGACCGGATGCGGCAGGTCGGCCAGTGCGGCCAGGACCGGCTGACCAAGGATCAGTCCGCCCGCGGCGCCCGGATTGATCGGAACGACATCGAACCCTTTGTCCAAAAGGTATTTCATGACGAAGTAGCTTGGTCGGGTCGTGTTCGTGCTCGCGCCCACCATGGCGACGCTGGTGACCGACGCCATTGTTTCGGCCAGCCATTTCGGATCGTAGGAATCGTGATTTACTGACGATGGAACCGGGGTTTGTTCCGGGGTTGATGCCGGTGAGCTCATGTTCCGCTCCAATTCGGGCGCCGCTTGTTCAAGAAGGCGTCGATGCCTTCGGTGGCGTCGTCGGCCATCATGTTCCGCACCATGACGCCGCTTGTATAGTCATAGGCGTCGGCAAGGTCCATTTCCGCCTGGCGGTAAAAGGCCTCCTTGCCGACCTTCAGGGTCAGCGGGGACTTGCTGGCGATCGTCGCGGCCATCGTGCCTGCTTCCGTCATCAGGTCGGTGTCGTCGACCACGCGATTGATCAGGCCTAGCCCGACGGCCTTTTCGGCGTCGATCGCCTCGCCCGTCAACAGCATTTCCATCGCGGCTTTGCGCCCGACCGCACGGCTCAAGGCCACCATCGGCGTCGAGCAGAATAGCCCGATATTCACGCCCGGCGTTGCAAATCGGGCAGACCGTCCGGCGAGGGCGAGGTCGCAACTGGCGACGAGCTGGCATCCGGCTGCCGTGGCCATGGCGTGAACGGCGGCGATGACGGGTTTGGGCAGGCGCGTGATGCCCATCATCAGATCGGAGCATTGCCGGAACAACCTTTCGTAGAAAGCCCGGCCCGGATTCGCTCTGACTTCTTTCAGATCATGGCCGGCGCAGAACGCCGGTCCGGTGGCGGCGATGATCACGACCTTGACCGCCGGATCCCGTCCTGCGGCGTCCAGCGAGTCTGCCAATGCCGTCATCATGCCGACTGACAAGGCATTGCGTGCGTCCGGCCGGTTGAGAGTAAGCGTGGCGATGCCGTCGGCGTCGGCCCGCAATACGGGCTGCGCCGCTTCGTCTGACAACTGCTGCATCCTTCGTCTCCTCCCCTCGGTTCCGTCTTCGGTGCGAAATCGAACCGGCGCCGATCATTCTAGGCTTGCCCGTCCGGAGCAAGACATATCACATGTGACCGATGTGTCCGCCACGCAGTAGTGTCCGCCAGCAGCAGCTGCGGTTCCTGGCAATGAGGAAACAATGGGATGAACGGCCCTGACAGTCCCGATTCAGGCGACAATGAAGCTGCCGCAATCGATGGGCCGATGTTTGAATCGCTGATCCGCGAGCAGGTTCCTTTTATTGGCGCCTACGGGATTCGGGTCGAGAGTCTGGGCCGGGGCTGGATGACCCTGAAGCTGCCATTCGGCGAGGCATTTCTGCGCCCGGGAGGATCGATATCCGGTCCCGTCCTGTTTGCGCTGGCCGATGTCGCTTTATATGGCGCGGTCATGACTCGCATCGGTCGCGCCGATATGGCGGTGACATCGTCGATGACGATCAATTTCCTGCACCGCCCGCCAGCCGAAGCGGTCCTGGCGACCGGGCGCCTATTGAAGCTGGGCCGGCGGCTGGCCTATGGCGAGGTGGTTCTGTCGTCGTTTGAATCCAGTAGCGATGCCGAGCCGGTCGCTCATGCAACGGGGACCTATGCAATCCCCGGCAACTGATGCGGTCCATGGACCGCGGACGGCATCAAACTGCTGCGGTACCATGTTACCGTATCGGTAAGGCACTGCGATCAGTGGATTTTTTCGGTTGACAAGGGCATTCCGGGTCGATAAAAGCCGCATCCATGGACCGGGCACGTGGCCCGGTGTTTTTTTGAGTCGTGTCGGCGGTTTAGTCGGCACGGCCACGACAAAGGGCTCTGATGTTCTTTGAGCCGTATTATCGAGGGCAACGATGAAGACTTTTTCCGCCAAGGCTTCCGAAGTCGAACGGAAGTGGCTGGTCATTGACGCTGAGGATGTGATCCTCGGTCGTCTGGCAAGCGTGATCGCGACGCGCTTGCGTGGCAAGCACAAGCCGATCTTTACGCCGCATGTCGACTGCGGCGATCATGTTGTTGTGGTGAACGCCGAAAAGGTGAAGCTCACCGGCAACAAGTGGGACGACGACAAGTTCTACTGGCATACCGGTTATCCGGGTGGCATCAAGTCGCGTTCGAAGGGTCAGATCCTTTCGGGCCGGCATCCGGAGCGGGTGATTCAAAAGGCGGTCGAACGCATGATTCCGCGCGGTCCGCTCGGTCGTGATGTCCTGCGCAAACTGCGGGTTTATGCCGGACCGGAGCATCCCCACGAGGCGCAGACGCCGGAGATTTTGGACATCGCGTCCATGAACCCGAAGAACAAGAGGTAATCCATGGCCGAGGCAACAACTCTCGCCGATCTCCAGTCTCTCGGTGATGCCGCTGGCGTCACGGAGCAGCCGGAGCGGGTTCAGATCCGCGATGCGCAGGGCCGGTCCTATGCCACGGGGCGTCGTAAGGATGCCATCGCGCGCGTCTGGATCAAGCCGGGCACCGGCAAGATCGTCGTGAACGGCAAGGATCAGGCGCAGTATTTCGCTCGCCCCGTTCTTCGGATGATCATCAATCAACCGTTCGAAGTGTGTGAGCGGTTGGACCAGTTTGATATTTACGCCACCGTCACTGGTGGCGGACTGTCGGGACAAGCTGGTGCCGTCCGTCACGGTTTGAGCTGGGCATTGGTCCGGTATGAACCGGGTCTGCATCAGACCTTGAAGAGGGCCGGATACCTGACTCGTGACGACCGCCGGGTCGAGCGGAAGAAATACGGCAAGCGCAAAGCCCGCCGGAGCTTCCAGTTCTCCAAACGGTAAGTTGCGGGGCGCAGGCATCCTGCGACATCTTGCTACTGGAAAATGGGCGGGTCCGACAACGGGTCCGCCCATTTCTTTTTGTGCTATGTTTTTCGGCATGCACAGGGGGAAATTGCACATGTCCGATGAAAGAATGAATGCCCGTCTGATCGGCTTTCGGGATTGCCGGCCGCTGGTTCACGAAACCGTGTTCGTCGCCGATACCGCCCGCATCATCGGCGATGTCGAAATCGGCGCCGACACCGGCGTGTGGTTTGGGTGCGTCATCCGCGGCGACGTCAATCATATCCGGATCGGCGCGCGCACCAACATCCAGGACGGCACCACGATACATGTCACGGGCGGGGGACATCCGACGATTATCGGGGATGATATCACGATCGGCCACATGGCCCTGTTGCATGCCTGTACCCTGGAACACGGTTCCTTTGTCGGTATGAAGGCCTGCGTCATGGACGGCGCGGTGGTTGAGACGGGTGCGATGGTTGCCGCCGGAGCGCTCGTGACCAACGGCAAACGCATTCCGGCCGGTCAGCTTTGGGGTGGCAGCCCGGCCCGCTATATGCGGGACCTGACCGACAAGGAACGTGACTATATCCCGGTGTCGGCGCGAAAATATGCCGATCTGGCGGCGACCTATCGCATCTCGTCGTAATTCGGGTCGCAATTATGGGGTCGTAATACTGGGTCGTGAAGCTGATCCGGGGCCGGCCTGAAGCCGGCTGACCAATGCGCTTCGTCAGCCGGTCGTTCCGCCATTGCCGCCAGGGCCATCCCCCGAACCACCTGCCGAACCACCTGCCGAACCGTCTGCCGAACCGTCTCTGGGGCCGCCTCCGGGCGTCTCCTCCGGTCCGCCGATGACGGATTCCAGATCCCGTTTCAGGGCTCTCAGATCGTCGGGGACGGGCAGCCCTTCGGCTTCCATAGTATGGATGGTTTCCGTCACCCGGTGATGAAGGGCATAGGGATCGTCGAATTGCCCTTCCGCTTCGTCCATCAGCATCTGGATGGCCAGTTCGATGTCGCTGCGTTCCATGGCGGCGGTCTCCTCTGGTGCGGGGATCCCGGTTTGATCCGGCATGGGATCTCCCGGTTGCTCCTGGTTGCCCCCTAGTTGGAAGTCACTTTAACATACGAACCCGGCGCGTCCTCGATCGCTGGCAATTTCCCGTCGCCGGGCTGACGGGCCGCGACCTCGCCGCCGGTATATTTCGCGATCCAGCTTTGCCACTCCGGCCACCACGAGCCATCGTGTTGCGTGGCATTTTTCAGCCAGGCGTCAGGATCCTTGTTCTTGCGGCTGTTCGTCCAATAGCAGTATTTGCCGGCTGCAGGCGGGTTGACGACGCCGGCGATATGCCCCGAAGCCGAGAGGCAGAACTTGACCGGTCCACCATAAATGTTGGTTGCAGCATAAGTCGATTTCCACGGCGCGATATGATCTTCCTTCGTCGACAGAATGAATGTCGGTTGATCGACGGTCGAAAGGTCTATCGGCGTATCCAGCAGGGTCAGCCCACCGGGTTCGACCAGCTTGTTCTCCTGATACATCTTGCGCAGGTAGTATATATGCATCGCCGCCGGCATGCGGGTGGAGTCACTGTTCCAGTAGAGCAGATCGAAGGGGAAGGGTTCCTTGCCAAGAAGGTAGTTGTTGACGACAAACGACCAGATCAGATCATTGGAACGGAGCATGTTGAACGTCGTCGCCATGCTGCTCCCCTCGAGATAGCCCTTCTGGGACATTTCGGTCTCAAGTGCGGCCAGTTGCTCTTCATCGACGAAGACCGACAACTCGCCAGCGTCGGTGAAATCGATCATGGTCGTGAAATAGGTGGCGGACGCAATCCGATCGTCCTCCCGGGCTTTCATGACCGCCAGGGTGCAGGCGAGCAATGTGCCGCCGAGGCAATAGCCGATCGCGTTGACGTCGGATTCCCCGGTCGCCTGCTCGATGGCGTCGAGGGCGGCCAGAGGCCCATGGGTCATGTAGTCTTCGAAATTTGCCTCGGAAAGCGTCTCGTCAGGGTTGACCCATGACAGCACGAAGACGGTGTGCCCCTGATCGACAGCCCATTTGATGAAGCTGTTCTTTTCGCGAAGGTCCAGAATGTAGAACTTGTTGATCCAGGGCGGAATGATCATGAGCGGCCGGCGCGCGACTTTTTCCGTGGTCGGCGTGTACTGGATAAGCTGCATCAGCTTGTTCTGGTAGACGACCTTCCCGGGTGTGACCGCGATGTTCCGGCCGATTTCGAACGCGTCGTAATCGGTCATCCTGATCGCCAGTTTGCCATTCCCGCGATCGAGGTCCTCCAGCAGGTTGTTCAGGCCGTTGACCAGATTCTCGCCACCGCTTTCCATCGTGGTGCGCAGAACCTCGGGATTGGTCATCACGAAGTTGGACGGCGCCAGCGCGTCGGCGAACTGGCGGGTATAAAAGTCGACCTTGCGCGCGGTCTTCGGGTCCAGCCCTTCGACATCGTTGACTGTCGACTGCATCCACCGCGCCGTCAGCAGGTAGGACTGTTTGATGTAGTCGAAGACCAGATCCTCGTTCCAGGCGTCGTCCTTGAATCGGCGGTCGCCTTTCTCCGGTTCGGCCACCGGCTCGAACGTGCGCCCCATCATGCGTTCCGTCGTCTGCTGCCACAGCGAGACATAGTTCTGCCAAAGCTGCATCTGCGCCTGCGCCAACTGAGCCGGGTCCGACATCATGCGCGCCGTCATCTGGAAGAATGCGTTGCCGACATTGAGCGGATCGAACGATGGCGGCGTCAGCCCGGCGTCCATCTGACGCTTGAGGAAATCCGCGACCAGTTTCTGGCTTCGTTCGGCGATATCGTTCATGGACTTTCCCATTCTGACTGGGTCGGGTAGGCCGATGGTCGAAGCGCGCGGCGTCGACGTATTGCGGCTTGCGGATCCATTCTGTCCGTTACCTGCGTCTTTGCCTTTGCCGTCACGTGTCATACAAGGCTCCGATACCGTTATCGTTCAGGCGGATCCAGGCCCGGGCGGCTCACGGCACGGGCCGACGCCGCCATGGCCTGCATTCGCCTGCGGCACTCGTTGATGAGGCGGCACCGCGTTGGCACCGGTACTCTTGAAGCCGACCACGTTTTAATACACCATCCGCGGGACGCCCGCATTGCCGAATCGGGGGAATGGCCGGACAATCGACACAGTTTCCGCCCATCCCTGGGCTACCGAACCTATCCTGCGGGCAACACAATACCCGAAGGTATCGAGTGGTCTTGACCGCGCCGAACGGCTATAAGGCGATGCCAGCGTCATGATGATTGGAATAACGGACCGATGCAGAGAACATTCCGTATGAAACCGGCGAATTCATCCGTGGCGGCGGCGCGATCAAGTCGGCGCGCCGCTCTCCGGACGCCTTTGTTGACGGCTCTGGCGCTCACGCTGACGGCGTGCGGCGGGGCGGCACAGATCATGGACGGCACGCCGCATGCGGGTTCGATCTCGCCGACGGTGGCCACCCCTGCAGGCGCTTCGACAGATTACGGTGCTTCGGCAACCGCAGAAACCCGGTCATCGGATGCACCACTTGCGGATATAGCGGACGGACGCGGCGCAGCCGCGAGTGACGCAGCCCAGACTACTGAGGGGCGGGCTGGGTCTGAATCCCGGCCGGGCGCGGAAATGCCGGACGATCCGCAGGTGGCCTCTGCGCCGGGGGCCGATCCCCTGAGCGGCACTCAGGCTTCGACCCTGCAGGAGCGGGGCTTCTTTGGTATCGCCGAACCCATCGGCCGCGCCGAACAACCCTCTGCGGCACCCGCGCAACCGCGGCAGCCAACGCCCGAAGAAGTCCAGGCGCGCCAGCGGAGAGATGCTCTGGCCTCCATCGTCGGACAGTTCGACAGCCCGAGCGGAGCGGCACGGGGGGCGCCACAATCTGGTGCGGATTCCGGCGATCCGCGAATTGCCGACGTTCCGGACAGGCCAGATGATGCGCCGACCCAGGCTGAACTGGCGGCGATGAGGGAGCAGCTCGAATCATCCCGTGATCAGGGCCGGACCGCGTCGGAAGACCGTACGGAACGGATGGAATCCGAGGAGTTCGCGCCCTTCGATGAGGATGAGTCCGAATCCGACGGGAATGACAGTACCGAAGATGAAGCCGAAAGCGCCGGCACGGACCCGGCGGCGATGATTGGCGGCATGGAAGCTGCCGAATCGGAGACGACCGGGACCGGGACGCAAGAGGATGAGGCGCAGGAGGAAGCGCCAGCGGCCGCGCCGCTGGCCTCCACCGTCACCATCCCATTCGAGACTGGCAGCACGGCATTGACGGCCGACGCGCGCCGGATGGTGACCGACCTTGCTGGCGACCCGACCCTGGAAGGCGCTTCGATCCGCGTGATCGGTTATGCAACCGATGCCGATGGCGGCGAATCGACTGCCCGCGACAGGGCGACAGTTGTTGCGGATGCGTTGCGCGCGGCGTTGTCCTCGCAAGATGTCTCCGGCATTTCGGTTGAGGTCGATGCCGATACCGGGCAGGGGGCAAGCGCGGATATTCGCATTAACGAATAGCAACCCGCGCGGATCAGATACCCGCGGGCCATGATCGCCCGGGTGACCCCGTTAGCGGTGTAGCGGTCGACTGTCCGGCCGCGCAGCAATCGAGTGGCGGGGTTCCCTCCGCCTACGCAGCCGCCCCAGGGAGCCGGATCGTGATCGATCAGGAGTTTCACCGAATAAAGCGCCTTCCCCCGTACGTCTTCGCCGAGGTCAACGCCATGAAGGCGGCGGCGCGGTCGGCCGGCCGCGACATCATCGATCTCGGCATGGGCAATCCCGACCAGCCGACGCCGACGCACATTGTCGACAAGCTGGCCGAAGCCGTTCGCGATGGAAAAGCGCATCGCTATTCCAATTCCCGTGGCATTCCGGGCCTGAGGCGAGCGCAGGCAGCCTATTACCAACGGCGATTCGGCGTTTCGCTGGACCCGGAGAGCGAGATCATCGTCACACTCGGCTCGAAAGAGGGACTGGCCAATCTGGCGCAGGCCATCACGACACCCGGTGATATCGTTCTGGCGCCCAATCCCAGCTATCCGATCCATATGTTCGGCTTCATCATTGCCGGGGCGGCGATCAGAAGTCTGGTCATGGCGCCGGGTCAGCCGCTGCTGGACAGCCTGGAGCGGGCGGTGCGCCACAGTGTCCCGAAACCGACCGCGCTGGTGCTCAATTACCCGTCAAATCCGACCGCTGAAACCGTGGACCTGGATTTTTACCGGCCACTGGTGAGCTTCTGCCGAGAGAACGGCATCTACATTCTTTCCGATCTGGCCTATGCCGAGATCTATTTCGGCGACAGCGTACCGCCGTCGATCCTGCAGATTCCCGAAGCGCGGGATATCGCTGTCGAGTTTACCTCGATGTCGAAGACCTATTCGATGCCGGGGTGGCGCATCGGCTTTGCCGCCGGCAATCCGCGCCTGATCGCGGCGCTGGCGCGGGTTAAATCCTACCTCGATTATGGCGCCTTCACCCCGATTCAGGTCGCGGCGGCCGCGGCACTGAACGGCCCCCAGGATTGCGTGGAAGCGGCGCGAAACCTCTATCGCGAGCGGCGGGATGTTCTGGTCGAAGGCCTGCATGGCGCCGGCTGGGCCGTGCCGCGACCTGAGGCCAGCATGTTCGTCTGGGCCCCTATTCCCGAGCCGTACGCGGCCATGGGCAGTCTGGCGTTTTCCAAGCTCCTGCTGGAAAACGCCGATGTCGCCGTCGCACCCGGAGTTGGGTTCGGCGAATATGGCGACGGCCATGTCCGAATCGCGCTCGTGGAGAACAAGAACCGCATCCGCCAGGCTGTGCGCAGCATCAAGAAGTTCCTGAGCGTGCCGCCGCATCCATTCGTGGCCCAAGACGTCAAATAAGAGAGGCAACAATCCGACCATGACGGAAATCCCCAAAAGCAGCAGTCCTTTGAAAATTGAACCACTGAATATCGGCATTGCCGGCCTCGGCACCGTCGGAGCGGCGACGGTCATGGTACTGCACGAGCATGCGGATCTACTGTCTTCCCGATGCGGCCGTCCCATCCGGGTCGCCGCCGTCAGCGCGCGCAATCGCGATCGGGACCGGGGCGTCAAATTGAGCGAAATCCGCTGGTACGATGACCCGGTTGACCTGGCCCGAGATCCGGCGGTGGATGTGGTGGTCGAACTTATTGGCGGATCCGACGGTCCCGCCCGCGAGGTCGTCGAGGCGGCGATCAGCGCAGGCAAGCATGTCGTCACAGCCAACAAGGCCATGATGGCACTGCACGGTTCGGCGCTTGCCCGCAGAGCCGACGCCGCCGGTGTCACCCTGGCTTATGAAGCGGCGGTTGCCGGCGGCATACCGGCAATCAAGGGGATTCGTGAAGGTCTCGCCGCGAACGTGTTTTCCAGCGTTGTCGGCATTCTGAACGGCACTTCCAACTTCATCCTGTCGGAGATGCGCGAGACAGGCCGCGATTTCGGCGACGTTCTGGCCGAAGCGCAGCAGCTTGGCTATGCCGAAGCCGACCCGACCTTCGACGTCGAGGGGATAGATGCCGCCCATAAACTGGCGCTGCTGGCCGCGATTGCCTTCAACGTGGATGTCGACTTCGATTCACTGCATATCGAGGGAATCAGGCAGGTTTCCGCACTGGATATTGCCTATGCCGATGAACTGGGCTTCCGGATCAAGTTGCTGGCGATCGCCCGCCGCGGCGACGGCGGACTGGAACTCCGGGTCGCGCCCTGCATGGTGCCGCAGGAACGCCCGATCGCGAAGGTCGAAGGTGTGTTCAATGCGGTTCAGGCCACGGGTGATCATGTCGGCCAGGTAATGATGGTAGGGCAAGGCGCCGGTGGCGGTCCGACGGCGTCGGCCGTCGTCGCGGATATTGTCGATATCGCACGGGGACTTCGGGTGCCGGCGTTCGGGTTCCCGGCCGATGCGCTGGAGCCGGCAACGGTGCTGCCGATAAGCGCGCGTCGGGGTGAATACTATGTACGGTTGATGGTGGTCGACAGGCCGGGCGTGATTGCCGACATAACGGCCATCATGCGGGATCAATCGGTGTCGGTCGAAAGTTTCCTTCAGCGGGGACGATCGCCCGGCGACGCGGTGCCATTGATCATCGTGACCCACGACACGACCGAAGCGGCGATGAGCCGGGTTCTTGCGGCCGTTGGTGATTTGGATCATGTCGTCGAATCCCCGAAGATGATACGCATCGAACGTATGGTGGTATGATGCCGCGAATGGGATAAACACGCTGGCATCGAATCGAATATCCGGGGGGAAGGCTGGTATGGCCGACACGAGAATGATGGATCGCAACCTCGCGCTTGAGGTCGTTCGCGTCACCGAGGCGGCGGCGTTGTCCGCATCGCTTCTGATGGGACGGGGTGATGAGAAGAAGGCCGATCAGGCGGCCGTCGATGCGATGCGCCAGGCGCTCAACAGTCTGACCGTTGAAGGCGAAGTCGTTATCGGCGAAGGCGAGCGCGACGAGGCGCCGATGCTGTTCATCGGCGAAAAGGTCGGCGCCGGCGGTGGTCCGGCGATCGACATCGCTCTCGACCCGCTTGAGGGGACGACGATCACTGCCAAGGGTGGACCCAATGCGCTGGCCGTGGTGGCGATGGCGAACAAGGGCGGGTTCCTGAAGGCGCCGGATGTTTATATGGAAAAGATCGCCATTGGTCCGGGTCTCCCCGAGGATCTTGTCGATCTGGATTCCGAGCCGGCCCAGAACCTGAAATCGCTGGCGCTGGCGAAGCAGTGCGAAATTTCCGATCTGGTCGTTTGTATTCTGGATCGTCCCCGCCATGAGGAACTGATTGCCAAGGTCCGGGAAGCCGGCGCGCGAATCATGCTGATTTCCGATGGCGATGTGTCGGCGATCATCGCGACCACCGACCCTCTGACCGGGGTGGACATTTATATGGGGTCCGGTGGGGCGCCGGAAGGTGTTCTGGCCGCCGCTGCGCTGCGCTGCGTCGGCGGGCAGATGCAGGGACGGCTGATCTTCCGCAACGACGATGAGCGTGAGCGCGCGCATCGTCATGGCGTGAAGGATTTGAACCGGCTGTATAACCTTCGCGACATGGCCTCAGGCGATGTCATGTTCGCCGCTACCGGCGTCACCGATGGCGCCATGCTCAAGGGCGTTCGCCGCTTCAAAAGCGGTGCGATGACGCATTCGATCGTGATGCGGTCGAAATCCGGCACTGTTCGCTATATCGAGGCGCGCCATAACTTTACGCGCAAGACCGGGTTTCTTCCCCAGGATACGTGATCGCCATGGCGGTCGCTGCTGCTGGGACTGAAACGACGGAAGCGGCGGCAATGGCAGCCCGGCCGGAAGCGGCCGGGCTCCGGGACCGCGTTGCGCTGGCGGTGCAGCGGTCGGTGCAGGGCCGCTGCTGGCGTGAGACGCGCGCCGACGAGACCTCGGTCAGGGATATTTGCCGACAGCACGACCTGCCCGATCTCATTGGCCGCATCCTGGCGGCGCGAGGCATCGCGCTGGATAGCGTGCCGGACTATCTCTCCCCCAGTCTGCGCGCCTATCTGCCGGACCCCGACGTTCTCGCCGACGGTGCAAAGGCGGCATCGATCGTGGCCGATGCCGTGCAGGCCGGAGAAACCATCGGTGTCTTCGGCGACTACGATGTTGATGGCGCCACCTCGACGGCGCTCATGGTCCGGTATCTGCGCGATGCCGGCGCCAGGACGGTGCTTCATATCCCTGACCGGCTTGAAGAGGGGTACGGCCCCAATCTGCCGGCGGTCGAGGCGATGGCCGAAAAGGGTGCATCACTGTTCCTGTTCCTGGATTGCGGCACCACGGCCTTCGATGTGCTGAAAGCCGTCGGCGAACGGGGGCTGCCCGCCGTGGTCGTGGATCATCATACCGCCGAAGCGCGTTTGCCCGATGTGCGGGCCGTCGTGAACCCGAATCGCCAGGACGATACCAGCGGGCTCGGGGATCTGGCCGCCTGCGGCGTGACATTTCTCCTGCTCGTCGGCATCAATCGCCGGCTTCGAACAGCGGGGCATTTCGGCGAGCAATGCCGGGAGCCGTCTCTTCTCGGCCTGCTGGATCTGGTTGCACTGGGCACGATTTGCGATGTCGTGCCGCTGACGGGGCTCAACCGCGCCTTTGTGGCCCAGGGCCTCAAGGTCATCAACGCCCGATCCAATTCCGGTTTGGCAGCGTTGGCGCGCGTGGCCGGTCTTGAGGGCGCTCTGGATGGCTACCACGCCGGATTCATTCTGGGACCCCGGATCAATGCCGGCGGGCGCGTCGGCCGGGCGGATCTGGGGGCCCGGCTGCTTTCCGGCGATCTGGACGGCGAGGATGTCGACAGCATCGCCGGCCTTCTCGATACCCACAATGAAGACCGCAAGGCGCGGGAGCGGGCTGTGCTGGACGATGCTGCGGCGCATGTGGTCTGCGATTCCGGCGGCACGCCGGTCTGTCCGGTCGTGACCGTGCACGGCAATGGCTGGCATCCCGGCGTGATCGGCATTGTCGCCGGTCGCCTGAAGGAGAAATTTGCCAGGCCGGTTTGCGTGATCAGCTGGCAGTTGGGCCCGGATGGAGCGCCTGCAGGGGTGGGGAAGGCGTCTGCGCGATCCGTGCCTGGTATCGATCTCGGGCGCGCGGTGATCGATGCCCGCAATGCCGGGCTGCTGCTGGCTGGCGGCGGTCACGCGATGGCGGCTGGATTCTCGATCGAGCGAAGGGCTCTGGACGCCTTTCAGGCGTTCATGGACGACCATGTCCGCCGTCAGATTGCCGATGCTTTTCCAGGCACCGATTCGCCGGACGACAGTCCGCTGGCCCGGGACTACCGGATCGACAGCATCCTCGCCGCCGAAGCGGCGACAGTGGGCACGGCGCATCTGGTTGCCAGACTTGGCCCATTCGGCCCCGGCAATCCGGAGCCGCGTTTCGTTATTCCGTCGGTGCGCCTGATAAAGCCGCGTGTGGTGGGGGCCGGTCATGTCAGCTTCTTCGCGTCCGGCGGTGGCGGCGCAAGCCTCAAGGCAATCGCGTTTCGCGCCGCCGACGGGCCGTTGGGCGCGGTCCTGATGGGGGGCGGCCGGGATCGGCCGGTTCATATTGCCGGGACATTGCGGATCGACCGGTGGCAGGGCCGTGAGACGGTCCAGATCCTGGTCGAGGACGCAGCCCACGCCGATGCGACATAGCCGTTCCGATCGATCTTGAACAACTTCCGCAAGCGGACCGAAAAAGGTCTTGCTTTTGAGTGGCCCGGAAGGTAATTCTCCCGCCGCAAACGGTTGCCGCCTGACACTGGCGGTAACGGACGCGGCCTCGTCCCCTTCGTCTAGAGGCCTAGGACACCGCCCTTTCACGGCGGCAACAGGGGTTCGAATCCCCTAGGGGACGCCAGCTTCCGACGCGCCATATGGCGCAGGAATGCTCGGCTGATAAGCGGGTTGTCGCTTCGGTGTGCGTACCAATGCCTCAATATCAAGACCAAATGAGTTGGGCAGCGGCCACCCTTTGTCACGCTGCGGAAACGGCGTTTCGGTTATAATCGTACCCCTGTCAGCCCAATTTTTATGGGGTACCGTCATGATTCGCCTTTTCAGCACTGCGTCGCTCGCAACAACGATCCTGTTGGCCGGCTGTATCTCAACGCCGGTCACCGATCCGCCGCCGCGAGAGCCGATCGCCACGAATTGCGACGCACGCTCCGCCGCCTGGTCAGTCGGACTTACCGCGACCGATGAAATCATCGATCGCGCGTGGGAGGACGCCAACGCGCGATTCATGAGAGTTATTCGACCCAACAAAGCCGTGACCATGGAGTTCAATCCGGAGCGGATAAACTTCGAGCTTGATCGCAACGAGGTTATTCGCGCCGTCCGCTGCGGCTGAGACGGGAATCACTGGCAGGGCGCTCCCGGAGATCTCGGCTACCGGAAGGCCTTCTGTGATGCTGCAGTGAGCCGTCGGGCGCTTGCGGCCATGACCTGCAATGGTGCGGCTGGTTTCGTGATCGCGACGAGCGGTTTCGTGGCGGGCCGGGAAAGGTCATTGTGGCCGACCGAGTGGCTCGGTCGCCCCTTCGCCGCACCTGCAAAAATTAGCGCCAGTTCGGCTGTGCCTAGCGACGTTTGTGCTTCTGAGCTGGCTTGGTGGCGCTCGTTCCAAGTCCGATGGATTTGGCGAAGCTTGACCGCTTCTGCGAGTAATTGGGCGCAACCATTGGATAATCGTGCGGCAAGTTCCACTTCGCACGATAGTCTTCCGGGGTCATGTTGTACTGGGTCCGGAGATGCCGCTTCAGCATCTGCAATTTGCGGCCGTCCTCAAGGCAAACGATATAGTCGGGTTGAACGCTGCGTTTGATCGGAACAGCGGGTTTCTGCTGTCTGGGGGGTTCCTGGGATGGCGTATCGCCGAGCCAGGCCAGTGCCTGGTGTACGTTGTGCACCAGGGACGGAAGGTCAGTCGGCGCGACTGGGTTCTTCGCGACATAAGACGCAGTGATCAGGGCTGTCATCCTGATCAGGCTGTCTTGGTTATTCTCGTCCCGTGCCGGGCTATCCTGTCTCTCGTCTCTCAGATTCATCGACTTCTGTTTCCGTTGTGGCGGGAAAGAATTCTCACTTTTTTGGATCGTATCACACCTCCAACTTCAAACATCTATAGCTTGTAACAGAGGATATTTCAATCGGTTTAGTTAAGACATCGCTGGCGGTGACGCGATGTTTAAGATACTTATCGATATTTTTTCCCAGACGGGGAAAAATGAGCGCGCTAACTGCCTGTATAATAAGTCAATTTATAGAGAATATTGGAAATTCAGTTATACGTACCGGAAAATATAGGAACGATATCACGAAAAATCGGAAAAAGATCGACATTGGCAATATGAAGAATGTGGTAATGATCGGTATTTAGTAATAAAAATAATGTACGATCATCCGCTGATGGTCATATGTTGAATATCATAACACGTGAGAATTTTTGTACGGATTCGTCGCGCCTGCGATGCTGCGAAAAGCCCACCCCACGACGTGGGCGCGAGTCTTCGGAATTTACCTTTAATAAACATGATATTTTCGCGTTAGGTGCAGAATCGTGCACTGGTTCGCTCTGCACTTGGCGATGTTTGACGTCGGGTTTGCGGGGGTCGATTTCCGTGCCGGCGGCATCCGATATTCATTCCACTTTTCGCAGTTGGGCAAGCATCTGCCGGCCGCCTGGGAAAGGAACGATAGGATTCTATTCTTCGGTTCTGCCGGCTCGCACCCGTGCAAAATGCCTGGCAATCTCCGAAAACTCGGTTTCATCAGCCGGTTCGCCGGAATTGGCGACCGCGCGTGTTTCCAGCATTGCGAAGGCAGCGCCCAGCCGGTGCAGCGTGTCGAGATAGGATTCCAGAAGTTCGGAGAATTTCTCTGATACGACGATCCGGGTTCGGCGGCCGTCTACCGTGTCTTTCTCACGGCGTATGAGGCCGCGCTCTTCAAAGAGACTCAATTTCTTGGACGCCGAGATGTAGTAACCGCCGGTGAAGACGACGATATCCTGCACAAACACGTCGCGCTGTTGCAGATGGCGCTCGGCGACGAATCGAAGAATCTCCATTGTCGGTCGGTCGACGAGGCGGCCGAAAAGGCGGCGTTCGTAATCTTCAACCCAGCGCAGGCATTGCAGCACGAAGAGCCGGCGTTCGTCGGCTTCGATGCCCATTTGCTCCCCGGAGGCGTGATCTCCGGCATCCTGGACGGGTTGCCTCGGAATTACGGGGTCGATGATTGCGGCTCCTTCCGGCTTGTCTTCTGATCCCGCTCTCCACCCGCAATGCAGGCGACACCAGCAGTTGTTGCCCCAGTACGGCTAACGGCTGCCGGCGGAAGGAAATCCGGCAGTCACCAAGGGCGCAGCCGGAACGTTGAAATCAATCCCCGAACGCTATCAGATGGCGCTAATATAGCGCAATCAAATTTGCGTTTAATTTGGTTCGCATACACGTCATGTGCGAACAACTTACCGCGGGCAGAGGGTTCCTTGTTACCGCGGCCTGTGGTATCTGGTCCGCTCGCCACCAACTGCCGTTAGAAGATCCATGACAGTCGTGCGTTTCGCTCCCAGCCCTACCGGCAGATTGCATGTGGGCAATGCCCGCACCGCACTGGTGACGTGGCTTCATGGCCGCAAACGAGCCGGAACCTGTATTCTGCGCTTCGACGATACCGATACCAATCGGTCCAGCGAAGCTTATGTAGACGCCATCCGTGACGACCTGGCGTGGCTGGGTCTGGATTGGGATCAGGAGCAGCGGCAATCGGCGCGCGTGGACCGTTACGCTGACACGATCGAACGGCTGAAATCGTCCGGGCGCATTTATCCTTGCTACGAGTCCGAAGAAGAACTTGCGCTGAAGCGCGCCAGTCTGCTGTCTCGTGGCCTCCCGCCCCTGTATGACCGGGCGGCTCTGTCGCTTTCTGCTTCCGAGCGCCAGGCGTTCGAGGCTGAAGGCCGCAGTCCCCATTGGCGCTTCAGACTGGAACCGACGCCGATCGCCTGGACGGATCTGGTCCGCGGGCCGATATCGTTCTCCGGCGCCGATCTCAGCGATCCAGTCGTCATCCGAGAGGACGGTTCTCCGCTCTATCACATCTGTTCCGTTATCGACGATATCGATATGGGTGTTACCGATGTGGTGCGTGGAGAAGACCATGTGTCCAACACGGCCACGCATATCCAGATGTTCGAGGCGCTGGATGCGCCGATACCCCGGTTTGCCCATCTGGCGCTATTGTCGGCCGCAGATGGCCAGGGGCTGTCCAAGCGCGGCGGCAGCATGTCGCTGGGAGACCTCAGAGACGACGAGGGTATCGAGCCTGCGGCGCTGAGGAGCCTGCTTGCCCGCATCGGTACGTCGGATCCGGTCGAGCCGGTCGAGGATATCGATGCGCTGGTAGCGACGTTCGACTTTGCCCGGTTCGGGCGGGCGACCGCGAGGTTCGATATCGCGGAACTGCTGCGGATCAATGCCCGCATCGTCCATGGAATGAGCTTCGAGCGCGCGCGCGACGGGCTGATCGCCGCTGGCCTGCCCGAGGCCGACGAGGCATTCTGGGCGGCGGTCCGGCCGAATATCTCCCGGATAAAGGAGGCGGGCGAATGGTGGGCGATCGCCAAGGAGCCGATCGAACCGGTTATCGAGGACGAGGAATTCGCCCATGCGGCGGCGGAGCTGCTGCCGCCGGAACCGTGGACGGCGCAGACCTGGGCGCAATGGACCGGCGCAATCAAGGAAGCCACCGGGCGCAAGGGCAAGTCGCTGTTCATGCCGTTGCGGATGGCGCTGACAGGGCGTCAGCACGGACCTGAACTGGCCGAATTGCTGGTGCTGATCGGCCGCGACCGGACCCTGGATCGGCTTTCCGGCCGTCGCGCCTGATGCCCGGTCGAGCGTCGAAGAATTCCATGCTTGAGGGGGGACGGCCGTGTCCTTGATGCTGACGAACACGTTGACGGGCCGCAAGGAGCCGTTCGCGCCGATCGATCCGGACCACATCCGAATGTATGTTTGCGGTCCCACGGTCTACGATTTCGCCCATATCGGCAATGCGCGGCCGGTCGTGGTTTTCGACGTTCTTTATCGTCACCTTCGGTATCTGTACCCCCGGGTGACCTATGTCCGGAACATCACCGATGTGGACGACAAGATCATCGAAGCATCACGCAGAACGGGCGAATCGATCGACCTGATCACGACGCGAACGACAGCGGCCTATCAGGAGGATATGCGCGCGATCGGCGCACTGGACCCGGATATCGAACCGCGCGCTACAGCCCATATTGACGATATGATCGCCATGATTTCACGGCTGATCGAGCGGGGGCATGCCTATGCCGCCGACGGTCATGTCCTGTTCAATGTGCCGTCCATGCCGGACTATGGCGCATTGTCCCGTCGCGATCGTGACGGGCAGATTGCCGGCGCGCGGGTCGAGGTCGCATCGTACAAGAAGGACCCTGCCGATTTCGTGCTTTGGAAGCCGGCCGAGCCCGGCGCTCCTGGCTGGGACAGTCCCTGGGGGCGCGGCCGGCCGGGTTGGCATATCGAATGTTCGGCCATGTCGGCCCGGCATCTCGGTGCGACATTCGACATCCACGGCGGCGGCCAGGATCTGATTTTTCCTCACCACGAGAACGAGATCGCGCAGAGCCGCTGCGCCCACGGCACTGACGCAATGGCCCGTTGCTGGATCCATAACGGATATGTCATGGTCGAGGGCGAGAAGATGTCGAAATCGCTGGGCAATTTCCGCACGGTTCACGATCTGCGCGACCAGTGGCCCGGCGAAGTGATACGCATGGTGTTGCTGTCGGCCCAGTACCGGCAACCGCTCGACTTCACAGAGGACGGTTTGCGTCAGGCAAAAGCGTCGCTCGATCGGCTGTACGGAGCCCTCCGCCACCAGGTGGACACGGCGGCTGGCCCGGACGTATTGCCCCTGGCGCCGGACGATCCGGTGATCCGGGCGTTGAATGACGATCTGAATACACCACAGGCAATGGCGGCGCTTCACGAAACCGCGGGGGCGGTGAACCGTGCAAGCGGTGATGAAGCACGACGATTGGTCGGCCTGCTTCGGTCGCAGGCCAATCACATGGGCCTGCTGACGGTGGACCCGGAGGCCTGGTTCCAGCAGATGCCGGCCGCGGATGGACCAGGGACAGAGGAGATCGAGGCAATGATCGTGGCGCGTCAGGAGGCTCGAAAGACGCGTGATTTCAAGGAGGCCGATCGAATTAGGGACACGTTGGCCGATCAGGGCGTCATCCTTGAGGATGGTCCGACCGGTACGACGTGGAAGCGGAACTGATTTTCCCGCGGCGGCCGCCAAATGGGGCCGCCCATTCCCTTTTGGGCCATGTTGATGACGTGGTGCAGCCGCTAACCTGACCTGTGCCAGTGCATGGGCGGCGGTTCGCCCCCGTGTCGACGATATTCGGATGACCGATCATGCCAGAACGTATCTATATTTTTGACACGACTCTTCGTGACGGGGCACAGTCTCAGGGTACGGATTTTTCCGTCGCCGACAAACAGGCCATCGCCCGCGAGCTCGATCGCATCGGTATCGATTATATCGAGGGCGGATGGCCCGGCGCCAATCCGACCGATGATGCCTTTTTTGCCGACCGGCCGGTGCTCTCCCACGCCCGGTTCACCGCGTTCGGCATGACGAAGCGCGCCGGACGGAGTGTGGAGAACGATCCCGGATTGAGCGCCGTCGTCAATTCCTCCGCCGACACGATCTGCCTGTTCGGCAAGACATGGGACTTCCACGTCGACATTGCGCTCGGCATCGGCCGGGACGAGAACATCACCGGCATTCGGGAGAGCATCGCAGCCGCCCACGACCGCAAGGGCGAGGCGATCTTCGACTGCGAACATTTCTTCGACGGGTACAAGGCCAACCCGGACTATGCGCTTGAATGCGCGGTTGCTGCATACGAAGCCGGCGCGCGCTGGGTGGTGCTGTGCGACACCAACGGGGGAACGCTCCCGGACGAGGTCGAGGCCATCGTCCGCGAGGTTGCGGCCCGGATTCCCGCTGATCGGCTGGGCATTCACGCCCATAACGATACCGAAAATGCCGTCGCCAATACACTCGCCGCAGTGCGCGCGGGCGTTCGCCATGTCCAGGGCACTCTGAATGGTCTGGGCGAGCGGTGCGGCAATGCCAATCTGGTCTCGCTTCTGCCGACCCTGATGGTCAAGATGGGTTTCGAGAGCGGGGTGACACCGGAGAAACTCGCGCGATTGACGCATCTTTCGCGCTGGTTCGACGAGCATGTCATGAACAGGGCCCCGCAGCGCAACGCGGCGTATGTTGGCGAGAGCGCCTTTGCCCATAAGGGCGGCGTGCATGTTTCAGCTGTCGAAAAGGCGCCGGAGACATACGAGCATATCGACCCGACCCTGGTCGGCAACAAACGCCATATCGTTGTCAGTGATCAGGCCGGACGGTCCAACGTTCTGGCCCGCCTCAGATCCGTCGGGGTCGAGGTCGATCCGCAGCACGCAAATATCTCCAAGCTTGTCGCCCTGGTCAAGCAGCGGGAGTTCGACGGATATGCGTATGATGGCGCCGAAGCGAGTTTCGAAATGCTGGCACGGCGGTTACTCGGACAGGTGCCGGACTATTTCGAACTGAAGCGATTTTCGGTGACGGACGAGCGCCGTTTCAATGCGCGCGGAGAGTTGGTGACGGAATCCGAGGCAACGGTCAAAGTTCGTCTCGGCCGGGAGATGCGCCATACGGTCGCTGACGGCAATGGTCCCGTGAACGCGATCGATCTGGCATTGCGCAAGGCGCTGCTGGACTTTTACCCGCAATTGGAAGGGCTGCGGCTGGTCGATTATCGGGTCCGGATCATGCGCGAAACCCAGGCGACCGGGGCAACGACGCGCGTTCACATCGACAGCGTCAATGGCGACGGGGACCGCTGGACGACGGTCGGCGTGTCGACGAATATAATCGATGCGTCGTTCGATGCGCTGCTAGACAGCTTCACCTACAAGTTGTTCCGGGACCAGGCATCGGCGGTTACCTGATGAGCACAGCCACATTGTCGGGAGCGTCGCCTGCGGAACAGCAGGTCTCGCCTCCTGTTGTTGTACTGGTTGCGCCGCAGCTTGGCGAGAATATCGGCGCGGCGGCGCGGGCAATGCTGAACTGCGGCTGGAGCGAGCTGCGCCTCGTCCGGCCGCGCGATGGCTGGCCAAACCCGGCGGCCGTCGCGAATTCCGCCGGGGCCGATGCCGTCCTGGACGGCGCGCTGGTGTTCGAGACGACGGCGGAAGCCATCGGCGACCTCACCGCAGTGTTCGCGACGACAGCACGGCCCCGGCATATGGTCAAACCGGTTGTCGACCCCGTCGAAGCGGCAAGGCGTCTGAACGATCGGGCAATCGTCGGACACCGGCCCGGGCTCCTGTTCGGGGGTGAGCGTTCGGGTTTGGACAACGACGACGTCGCGTTGGCCGATACCGTGTTGACGATGCCTCTGAACCCCGATTTCACGTCATTGAATCTGGCGCAGGCGGTGCTGGTCGCTGCGTGGAGCTGGCGGCAGCAGTGTCTCGGCCTCGTCGGCGGGCCGTTGCCGAGCGGGGAAGGCGGTCAGCCGGACGCCGGTGCACAAAGCGGTGCCAACGATTCCGATGATGCCTCTCCGTGGTCTCATTCCGGGCGGCGCGACGTCTCGCCCGCACCGCGCAAGGCGATGATCGGGCTGTTCGATCATCTGGAGCGGGAACTGGAGCATGCCGGTTTCTTCAAGGTCGAGGCCATGCGCCCGTCAATGATTCGCAATCTGCGCAGTCTGCTTCTCCGGGCATCTCCCACGGAACAGGAAGTGCGGACGCTTCACGGTGTCGTTACCGCTCTCTCGGATCGCAGGAAGGGAGGCGCGCCCCGTCGTCGGCAGGCATCTTCCAGCAAGGACGCGACTGTTTCCGGTGACGGGGACGAGGGCGAAGGCTGATCTATTGCATTTGAAATATATTCATGACCATCATTGCTGTATTCAGCCGATGACGCGCGGTGGGTGAACTCTCCCCACGACCGCCGTCTATGGGCAGAACTCGATGGTGGTCATGGAGACAGAAACGGGGCGTCGGACATGAAGACCGATCAGGTGGCATCGATGCCACTTGCCGATCTCGTCGGCGGGTGTGCCGCCGGGGATGCTCGGGCGCTGCACCGGCTGTACGATGTCCTGGCGCCCCATTTCTTTGGCATTGCGCTGCGGATCGTCGGCGACGCCCGGATCGCGGAGGACGTCCTGCACGACACCTTCGTCCAGATCTGGCGCCAGTCGGACAAGTTCGATCGGCGGAAGGGGACGGCGCGAGGCTGGATGGTTTCACTTCTGCGATACCGGGCAATCGCCGAGAGAGGCCGCCGACCGGGCGGTGAGGCCTCGGCCCCGTCCGCCAAAGCTTTTCAGGCGACGTCCGGTGCGACTGTCCCGCCGGATGCCGAAGAGCGCGAGCGGGTGCTGCGACTCAATCGGTGTCTTGGTGACCTGCCCGAGAAACCGCGTCGATGCATAGCGTTGGCATTTCTGAATGGCTTGCCGCACGATCGCATCGCCAGCGATCTCGTTGCGCCTGTCGCAACCGTAAAGATCTGGATCAGGCAGGGGGTGATGCGGTTGAAGGAATGTTCGAATTTCCATGGTCAATGACCGCCCCTCCCTTGATGCTACTGCAGCGGAATACGCTCTCGGCACGTTGAGAGGTTCCGATCGCGATATTTTCGAAGCGCGGCTTCGCGAAGATGCCGCTCTGCAAAGCATGGTCGCCCGATGGGAGGACCTGTTGACCCCGATGGCGGCCGCCGTGGCGCCCCAGGAACCACCGCCGGCGGTTTGGCAGCGGATTGGCAGCACACTCGGTTTCTCCGACACGCCCCCACGCCCTGCTCGTGCCGCCGAGGCGATTGGGCCGGAGGCGGAGGGGCCGGAGTCCGTGGAAATCAAAGAAGACACCGGTCCACCCTCCGGTCCGAACGCATATCCGGGAGGTGAGGGGGCACAGCGCTCTGCAGTTGAGGCGCGGCCGGCATTCGTTGTCAGGCGTTCAAGCTCGCTTGAAAACTGGCCGGACCCCGGGGAGGAAAAGGAACTCGCCGCCGCTCGCCGCCGGACGGGCCGCTGGCGGATGGCAGCGGTCGCTCTGGGGATCGTCGCCGCCATTCTGCTACTGATCGTGCTGGGCGCGTTGCCGGATCCAGCTCCGGACTCAACCGGGCCGATCCCGCTGACGGCCGTGCTCAGTCCGGTGGAGGCGTCTCCGGTCTGGACCATTCGCTTTGATCAGGAGCAGGGCCGTTTGCAAGTGGATGCGATTCAGCCCGGGCCGGGTCTCCATGAACAGAGCTACGTCCTGTGGGCGTTGATGCCGGATTCGGGGCCCCGCGCGCTCGGCGAACTCGCTCCCGAACGCCAGACGATATTGTCGGTGTCGGACGATGTCGCGAGCCGTCTTGGCGGCGGGGTTCCCCTGACGATCACACTCGAACCCGCAGGCGGGTCACCGACGGGGCAGCCCACCGGCTCGATTGTCCATACGGGCCGGCTGGAGCCATTTTTTCGGCCCATGTAAGCCGCGCGAGGCGTTTGTGTCAGATCCTGGCGGGCGTGGAGGCATTGACAATACCGTTCTGGTGGCTATAGTCCGCGCACTCCTGGGAAAGTGGGGGCATCACCGGTGCGTTGGCGCCGCGACGATGCTTGCCCGGCCCGATACCTCCGACGGAGGTATCGACGCCATACCAGGACAATGAGTCTCGGCGTTGCAGCCGGGTCAGACCTTTGTTCAAGAGAAACAGGCCAAATCCATGTCCAAGCGTTTGAATTCGAAGCATAAGATTGACCGGCGTCTCGGCGTGAACCTTTGGGGTCGCCCAAAGAGCCCGATCAATCGTCGCGAATACGGCCCTGGTCAGCACGGTCAGCGGCGCAAGAAGCCGACCGACTATGGCATCCAGTTGATGGCCAAGCAGAAGCTCAAGGGCTATTACGGCAATATCGGCGAGAAGCAATTTCGCCGTTACTACGAGGACGCCACGAGGCGCAAGGGCGATACCGGCGAGAACCTGGTTCAGTTGCTTGAGCGGCGTCTGGACATGGTCATTTACCGCATGAAATTCGTGCCCACCGTTTTCGCTGCCCGGCAGTTCGTCAACCACGGACACATCCTGGTCAATGGCAAGCGGCTCAATGTGCCGAGCTATCCGGTCAAGGATACGGATGTCATTTCGATCAAGCAGAAGTCGCGTGAACTGCCGCTCGTTCTTGAAGCGGTGAATAGCGGAGAGCGCGATGTGCCCGATTACGTCGAAGCCGATCACAGCCAGATGACAGGTCGCCTCGTTCGTCCGCCGATGCTGGCCGACGTGCCGTACCCGGTTCAGATGGAACCCAATCTGGTCATCGAGTTCTACAGCCGCTAACGATCAAGCGGTTCATCCGGATCCGACTGTCATACGGCGGCCCGTTCATCGGGCCGCCGTTTTGCCGTTCGGGCCCTGTACCAAGCGATACCGGTCGCGTTGCTATCGCCGTGTGAGAGCGTCCCAGGTATAAATCGCAAGGCCGCTCCAGATCAGCAGGAAAGTGGCAATATTGGCCACGCCAAAGGGTTCCTTGAAAATGAGCACGGCGATCAGAAACTGAATTGTCGGCGCCAGATACTGCATCAGACCGATGGTCGAGTATCGGAGCTTTTGCGCGCCCATCATGAACAGGATCAACGGAGTCGCCGTGACGACGCCGGTTCCGACCAGCAGCGTGCTTTCCCACAATCCGCCGACAGCAAATCGCCCGGTTCCTGTCACCGCGAACCAGAAAACGCCGAACACGGCGATTGGCAGGATGATGCTCGTCTCGACGAGGAGGCCCCCGATCGGATCGATGCGTTCGCGTTTGCGGATCAGACCGTAAAACCCGAATGTCAGGGCAAGACCCAGGGCGATCCAGGGAAACGCACCCAAGGTTATCGTCTGGTTCAGGACGCCAGCCGCTGCCAGACCAACGGCCAGCATCTGTCGCCGATTGAGGGTTTCGCCCAGAAAAATCACACCGAGCGCTACGTTGATCAGTGGGTTGATATAATATCCCAGGCTTGCGTCGAGCAGCCGTTCGATGCTGATGGCATACATGTAGATCAGCCAGTTCAGGCTGACCAACACAGTTGTGACGGCGAAGACACCGACCAGTCGGCGGGACTGGAATGCCGTTACCACCGTAGACGAGCGTCGCAGAACGATCACCAACGGAATCAACAGCAGAACGGTCCACGTAATCCGGTGGGCCATTATCTCGAAGATTGGTGAATTATCGAGCGCGCGGAAATAGAGTGGCAGAACTCCCCAGAGCAGGAACGCCCCAAAGGCCTGGACCAAGCCCAGTTGCGACCGATCCACGGCCAAAGGTCGGTCGGTCATGCCAGGGGCGCTTCCTTTGTACTGGACGCGTCTCTATGCGCTGGCGCTGGAATTGACCGCGATGCCGCGAGCAATGAGAAAATCCTGCAACTCGCCGGTTTCGGCCATTTCCCGCACGATGTCGCAGCCGCCGACAAATTCGCCGGCGATGTAGAGCTGCGGGATCGTCGGCCAGTGAGCGAAATCCTTGACGCCCTGACGGATGCTCGGATCGGTCAGCACGTCTATCGCCTTGTAGTCGACGCCCAGTTGTTCGAGCGTTTGAAGGACCGCCGCCGAGAAGCCGCACTGCGGAAAGATCGGCGATCCCTTCATGTAGAGGACGACTGGATTATCCGCCAGATCCGAACGGATCCGTTCGAACACCGGATTTTCTTGTGCCGCCATATCAAATGGATCCTTCTCTGCAATCCTCGATCACGACCAATCCGGCGCCGATCGATCAGGATGTCGAGGCTTGTTCCGGCGCCGCCGTGGTCAAAGCGAGGGCATGCAATTCGTTGCCCATGCGGCCACTGAGAGATCGGTAAACCATCTGGTGCTGCTGCACCCGTGTCATTCCGGTGAAGGACGGGCTGACGACATAGGCCGCATAATGGTCGCCGTCGCCGCGGAGATCTTCAATCCGAACTTCGGCATCGGGGATCCCGTCCTTGATCATCCGTTCCAGTTCGCTTGCGTCCATTGGCATGGCGGTTGCCTCATCCTCGTGGGCCATGGCGGCGCTGTGGCGCCGCCGGACCGATTGCTGTCGGTGGTTGTCAGTCAGTTCTAGAACATAGCACCGCCCGCGTCGATACCACGATCAGGCCAGGTCGCTTGCCATCAGATCCGGCAGCCAGGACGAGTGGTGACTGGCCAATGTTTCCAGGGCGATCAGTGCACCGGGTGCAGCGAGTGCGATATCAGTGCCCCCGACGATTCCGATCCGCCTGATCGCGACGCCAGCGCGCGCGGCACGGGCGACAAGTGTGTCGGCTTCCGCCGGGCTGACGGTGAGCACGTAGCGGCCCTGATCCTCGCCGAACAGTTGCCCGTGGTCGGCGGCCAGCGCCGGGTCATCCAGGGTCACGCCCCGCTTTCCGGCCATCGCCATTTCCGCGACGGCGACCAGCAAGCCACCATCGGCAACATCGTGACAGGCGTTGATCGCCCCGTCTTCGATTGCCGCTCGGACGAAGTCGCCATTGCGCCGTTCATGGTCCAGGTCGACCGGCGGCGGTGGGCCGTCCTCGCGACCGAAGATTTCCCGCAGGTAAAGGCTCTGACCCAGATGACCCTGGCATTCTCCGACGACCAGAACCACATCGCCGTCGTTCTGAAACGAGAGGCCGGATCGTTGCGTCATGTCGGCGATCAATCCGACGGCGCCGATCGTCGGGGTCGGCAGAATGGCTTCGCCGTTGGTCTCGTTGTAAAGCGAGACATTGCCCGAAACGACGGGGAAATCCAGCTTGCGGCATGCATCGGCCATTCCCTCGATGCAGCCCGCGAACTGGCCCATTATCGCGGGTTTCTCCGGATTGCCGAAATTCATGTTGTCCGTGATCGCAAGCGGCCGGGCTCCGGTCGCGGTCAGGTTGCGCCAGGCCTCGGCCACTGCCTGTCGCCCGCCTGCCACCGGATCGGCCTTGCAATAGCGCGGCGTGCAATCGGTGGTCAGCGCCAGTGCCTTGCCTGTTCCGTGGACACGCACGATTGCCGCGTCTGCGGGCCGCCCGATTCCGGAGGACGAGATGGTATCGTTCATGACTGAGCTGTCGTATTGCTCCCATATCCAGGCCCTGGACGCCAGATCGGGCGATCCCATCAGTTGCTCCAGAACGGTCGTGGCCGGGACAGGCATGGGAAATGCCATGGTGTCGATGGGTGAGGGGGGCGGAGTCGGTTCCCATGGGCGATCGTATTCCGGCGCGTTGCCGACCAGCGGCGCCACCAGGATGTCGGCCTCGATCTCGCCATTCTTGCGCAGCACCAGGCGCCCGCTATCGGTGACGCGGCCGATAACCGCGAAATCCAGTTCCCACTTCTCGAAAATGGCCCGCGCCTGATCCTCGCAACCGGGCTTGAGAACCATCAGCATGCGCTCCTGGCTCTCCGAAAGCATGATCTCGTACGCCGACATGCCTTCTTCCCGTTGCGGAACCTGGTCCAGGTCCAACTCAATGCCACATCCACCCTTGTCCGACATTTCGACCGACGACGAGGTCAGTCCGGCAGCGCCCATATCCTGAATGGCAATGATGGAGTCGGTTGCCATCAGTTCGAGGCACGCTTCCAGCAGCAGCTTTTCCTTGAACGGGTCGCCGACCTGGACCGTCGGCCGCTGGTCCTCGGAGCCTTCGGAAAATTCGGCCGAGGCCATGGTCGCCCCATGAATTCCGTCGCGCCCCGTCCTGGCGCCGACATAGACGACCGGATTGCCGGGCCCGGCGGCTGCCGAATAGAAAATCCGGTCGGCCTGGGCGACACCCACTGTCATCGCGTTGACGAGAATATTCCCGTTATAGGCCGGATGGAAATTCGTCTCGCCGCCGACGGTCGGAACGCCCATGCAGTTTCCGTAGCCGGCGATGCCGGCCACAACACCGGAAACAAGATGTTGCGTCAACGGGTGATCCGGGGACCCGAAGCGCAGGCTGTTCAGATTGGCGACGGGGCGGGCGCCCATCGTGAACACGTCGCGCATGATACCACCAACACCGGTAGCGGCGCCCTGAAACGGCTCGATGAAGCTGGGGTGGTTGTGGCTTTCCATCTTGAACACGACGGCCTGGCCATCGCCGATGTCGATGACGCCCGCATTCTCTCCCGGCCCGCAAATGACCCAGGGCGCCTCGGTCGGCAGGGTCTTGAGCCATCGCTTGGAGGATTTGTACGAGCAATGCTCGGACCACATGACCGAAAAGATGCCGAATTCAGCCAGACTGGGGGTTCGGCCCATGATGCTGACCATGAGATCGTATTCGTCCGCCGACATGCCGTGGCGGGCGGCGAGATCGTGCGTAACCTCCGGAGCGGGCACGGCATCCGGCATGGCGCCGGACGAAGTCTTGGCAGTCTGTGTCGATGTCATGGCGGCGGTTCGCTTGCGTTGGTCAATAGGCTGGAGTCAATTGGCGGGGAGCGTCGAGTGCCGTCCGGGGCTAGGCCGCGACGGATGCAATGCCCCGGAAGAGAGCCATTCCGTCCGGCCGCGTGGCGACGGCAGGGTCGCTCACCCGTTCGGGATGGGGCATCATGCCCAGAATTCTGTGTGTCGGGTTGAAGATACCGGCAATGTCGTTGAGCGAACCATTCGGATTGGCCGCCTGCGTCCGGCGCCCATCACTATCGACATAGCGGAATGCGACGAGGCCATCGCCCTCCACACGGTCGAGCGTTGCCGATTCGGCGAAATAGCGGCCATCGTGGTGAGCCACCGGAACCTCGATGACCTGGCCTTTATCGTATGCCTGCGTGAACGGCGTGTCGTTGCGTTCGACGGACAAGTGAACCATCCGATGGACGAATCGAAGCCCGGCATTGCGCATCAGGGCGCCTGGAAGGAGACCCGCCTCGACCAGTACCTGAAACCCGTTGCAGATGCCCAGGATCGGAACGCCCCGGCCAGCGGCACTGTGGATCGCTTGCATGATCGGCGACCGCGCCGCCATCGCACCCGAGCGCAGATAATCGCCATAGGCGAAACCGCCCGGCAGCACGATCAGGTCGGCGGGCGGCAATTCGGTGTCCCGGTGCCAGACCATTGTCGGCCGATGCCCGGTCGCCAGCGCCATGGCGTCTGCCGCGTCCCGGTCACAGTTGGAAGCGGGAAATACGATAACGGCGCTTTTCATCGGGATGTTCCACTCTGAAGTGATGGGGTGGCCGGGGCCGGGGCCGGTGTGAGGTTGGCAGGGTCCGGGGTGCTGGTTGCGACATCCGGGGACTGGACGATGCTCGTCATGGTCGACCCATCGGCCGCCCGATTGTCGAGATAGACGCGCCACAACAAAAGTGCGGCGGCACTGCGCCAGGGGCGCCATGCGTCAGCCGCCTCGCGCAGTGCCGCCGGGCCGGGCCGTGCGGCCAGGCCGGCGAGTTCCTTCAGTCCGACCTGAATGGCGAGATCGCCGGCGGGCATGACGTCACGCCGTCCCAGCGCCCATAGCAGATAGCATTCGGCGGTCCAGTGACCGATCCCCTTCATTGCCGTCAATGCCCGGATCGCGTCGTCGTCCGGCATTGTCGCCAGTGCGTCGAGATCGATCGCGCCATCCAGCACTGCCCGGGCGAGGGATTGCGCGTAGCGCCCTTTTTGGGCAGAGAAGCCGCAGGCCCTCAGCGTCTCCGGCGACAGCAACAGAAAGGGCTCCGGCGCGACTGGCCACAGATTCCGTGTCAGTCGTGCCCACATCGTCTGTGCGGCGCGAACCGATACCTGTTGCTCCAGGATCAACTGTACCAGCGATCCAAAGCCGGGCGGACGAAACAGTGGCGGAATGCGGTCGGGCCTGTCCAACGCCGGCTGGAACAGGATCGAGCGCCGCGCGAGTGCGGCCATATCTGCCCGGAACGCCTCCGCTCTGCCGTCGGTCTCGCTGGCAACGAGGGGCTCAACGGGGGGCACGGTCATTCCTGAATCGTGATGGCGTAGCTTTCAATGACCGGATTGGCGAGCAGCGACTTGCACATGGCATCGACTTCCGTGCGCGCGGCTTCCGGATCGGTGGTTTTCAGATCAAGCTCAATCAGTTTGCCCTGACGGACCTCGGCGACGCTCTCATGGCCCAATCCCCGCAAGGCATTGCCGATGGCCTGCCCCTGAGGGTCGAGAACACCGCCCTTTAGCCTGATCTCAACGCGTGCTTTCAAAATCGTCATCCTTTCCCTTGGTACCCAACAACGCGCCTGTCGCCCGGATCACCCGGTTCCCGTATCAGGTGGTCTCACGGGTCCTGGCGCCCGCGAAATATCCAGCAACAGGTCAGGGCCGTCGACGAGGGCGGTTCATATCCTTGCGATCAACCGGCTTCTTGCCGTCTTCGGCGCCTGGGATGCCGCCCGTCTCGTTGCCGCCCGTATCCCCGCCGCCCGTGTCGTCGCCAGCAGGTTCCGCTGTCTGAGCATCCCGGTTGATGTCGACGATACCGCCTTCCGGAAGGATGCCGAGACGTCGGGCCACCTCGCGGTAAGCTTCCTCTACCTGGCCCAGATCCTGGCGGAACCGGTCCTTGTCGAGTTTCTCGTTGGTATCGATGTCCCAGAGCCGGCAATTATCCGGGCTGATCTCGTCGGCAAGAACGATGCGCATTTCGCCCGCCTCGTTATACAGACGTCCGAACTCCAGCTTGAAGTCGACGAGGCGCAGCCGGGTGCCGAGGAAAAGCCCCGACAGGTAGTCGTTTACCCGCAGTGTCATCGCCATTATATCATCGATGTCCTGGGGTGACGCCCATCCGAAGGCGGTGATGTGCTCTTCGGATATCATCGGATCGCCAAGTTCGTCCGATTTGTAGTAGAACTCCATGATGGAGCGGGGCAGAACAGTGCCTTCCTCGACGCCGAATCGCTTGGAAAACGACCCGGCCGCCACGTTGCGGACGACCACTTCTATGGGAACGATCTCGACTTCGTAGCAAAGCTGCTCGCGCATGTTGAGGCGCTTGATAAAGTGGGTCGGCACGCCGATCTCACCCAGCTTCACCATCAGATATTCGGAAATCCGATTGTTGAGGACCCCCTTGCCGGAGATCGTTCCATGCTTCTGGTTGTTGAAGGCGGTTGCGTCGTCTTTGAAGTATTGGACGACCGTACCCGGTTCTGGTCCTTCGAACAGGACTTTTGCCTTGCCTTCGTAAATCCGTCTCCGACGGGTCATGGGCTTTTGCTTCCTTGAAAACTATCGGCTAGGCAAGGACACTTGCGGTATGGGGCGCGACGGTAACCGTGCCTCATATGTCATATAGCAACTTGCCTCGTCCGGCTCAATGATCCCCGACGGGATCAGCCAAATGCATCGAAAGCGGTTCCGGGCCCGGAGCTGCGCCTCATGGCGGAGGTAACAGGCGCGGGGTATCGGGCAGGGTACCATTGCGACGGGTTGGTTTGCCTGCTACCCATTGCCGGAAGCCATCGCCAGGGTCATTGTCAGACAGGGCCGTTGTCAGGCAGAGGTTGTCGAGCCCGGATTGCAGACTGGGCCAACGCATGTTTTCGGAGACCGATCCGCATGAACACCTTCGACGAACGCAAGAAAGCATTCGAAGCAAAATTTCAGCACGACCAGGAGCTGCTGTTCAGGATAACCAATCGCCGAAACCGCCTGCTGGGCCTCTGGGCTGCGGAGCTGCTCGGCAAATCGGCTGACGATGCCGCGACATATGCACGCGAGGTGATCGCCGCGGATTTCGAGCGACCCGGCCATGAGGACGTGGTCGAAAAGGTCCGGGCAGATTTCAAGGCGGCGAATGTCGAACTGAGTGATCATCGTCTTCGCAAGAAAATGGATGAGTTGCTGGCGGTGGCTCACGACCAGATCATGACGGAGATCAAGGACTGATACCGCCGTCCCCGACCGATTCGAAACGCTGCTTGCCAGGATGGGCGCGGCAATGAACGGGCATCCGGAGCGGCCTGACGGTCGGGATGCGTACCCGAACGCTGCGGCTGGTCAGCGCGGTCGCGCTGCATCCAGCCGGCGCAACAGCGACGAGGGCGGCGGCATTGTTGGTCAGGGGCTTCGCCTGTTCGCCCTTTTCGTAACTGGTGCGGCCACACTCGCCCTCCAGCTTATCGCCAGCCGGATCCTTACTCCCTATTTCGGGGTAAGCCTCTATATCTGGACCGGGATTCTAGTGGTGACGCTTGTTGCCCTTGCTGCCGGATATGCGCTCGGCGGCTGGTTGTCCAACGGGCGGCGTCCTGGCGACGCCGATGGCATGTTCGGCACGGCCCCGGCCGTGGCCGGTGGTTGCCTCGCCTTCGGGGCGCTGGTCTATCCCAATCTTTTTCCATTGCTGGCCCGACTCGATCTGGCTTTGGGGGCCATTCTCGCCTCCGTGGTTCTGCTGGGACCGGCTCTGGTCATCCTGGCGGGCATGAATCCGCTACTGGTGGCCACATTCCGCCGTGGGTCGGCGGATGCGGGTTCGGGCAACGTCTTTGCGTGGTCTACCGCGGGGTCGGTCATCGGCGTGCTTGCGGCGGCGTTTGTTTTCATACCCCACCTGACAAATTTCAGCAGCCTGCTGGCCGTTGCCGTGGCACTGGCCACCGTGTCGGCCGGCTGGGCGGTGTTCAGCGGCCGCCCGCGCGAGGACCGCATCCGCGCCGTAAAGGCTGCGGTGATCGCGGTTCTGATGGCGGTTCTGTCGCAAGGCATTCATTTCGGGCTGCCGGGGCGTCCGGCCATCAGCGCCTTCGGGTATGATGTGGTCACAGCGTCTCCGTCGGCTCACGGAACCGTTCGCGTGGTAGACATACCGGCACAGGCGGGCGAAACCGATCGCGTGATGCTGGTCGACGGCATGAATATGGGTATGCAGCGCCTTCCCGCGGAGAATGGCGTTGCCCCCGCCTCCATCGGATTTCCGCATGCGCTGACAGCCATCGCCCGGCAGCGCAACAGGTCACAAGGTGTGCTCGTTCTCGGCCTGGGGATCGGCAGCGTGCCGATGATGCTGACCGGCGAAGGCTATCCGGTGGATGCCGTGGAAATCAGTCCGACCGTGGTCGATATCGCGACCGACTATTTCGGCTTCGATCCGGGCCGCGTACCCGTGCACGAGGTGGATGCCCGGATATTCGCCCGGCATTGCCCCGGCGACGATGGTCAGCGATACGATGCCATTCTCGTGGATTTGTTTGCCGGCGACGGCATCCCCGACCATCTGGTCACTCGGGAGTTTTTCGAAGATCTGCGCAGTTGCCTGACACCGGGCGGAACTGTCGCTTTCAACACCATCGCGACTGCGAACGCTTCCATCATCGATTCCGATCTGCTGGCGACAGTGGTCAGCGTTTTCGGCATGACCACGGTAATCGAAGATGTTGCCCCGGGCAGCGACGTTGGCAACGCCTATCTGGCGAGCCCGCCGATGCTGGACCCGGAAGCGGCCACATTCGACGAAGCGCCAGCGGCGGTTCGCGACGGGCTGATTGCGGCGTTTGCGGGCGCCGAGCGGATCGGCGCTTCCGATCTGGGCCACGGACGCGTGCTGACGGACGAGAACAACCGCTTCGTCGTTTCCGCGCGTCAGGAGCAAATGACCTATCGCCGTCATATCGTCGAAAGCCTGCCGCCTGCGCTGCTTTTGAACTGATGCTCAGAAGGCGACGAACCGGTTCATCAGCACGAGGCCGGTGGCGCCGATGGCGACGGCAGCCAGGATATTGCGCCTGAGCAGAAAGAACGCCAGCGCCGCCATGCCGGCGCCGCTGAGCCGGGCGATCATCGTGGTCTCCGCCAGAGGTCCGATTGGCAACACGATCATGCGCGCAATCAGGCCCGCTAGCAGGGCATAAGCGATGCAAGCGACCCAGTTGAGCAGCGGACCGTCATGGCGTAGATGGCCGGAAAGGGCGACCCCCAGCGCCCGCCAGAAATAGGTGATTGCGGCCGCGGCAATCGCCGCGCCATAGAACGCGCTGTCTCCCACCCAATCCGGCATCAGGCGCTACCTGCAGCAGGGGGCTTCGACGCAAGGCGCGTCGACAGATAAGCCAGGGTGCCGGCGACGAAACCTGTCGCCAGCAGGCCCCAGTCAGGGTTTACAAGATGGAACAGCGGTCCAAGG
The DNA here is from genome assembly GCF_040712075.1 of Fodinicurvata sp. EGI_FJ10296. Taxonomy (NCBI): domain Bacteria; kingdom Pseudomonadati; phylum Pseudomonadota; class Alphaproteobacteria; order Rhodospirillales; family Rhodovibrionaceae; genus Fodinicurvata; species Fodinicurvata sp. EGI_FJ10296. The sequence goes on along the minus strand of NZ_JBFCVL010000004.1, from coordinate 59,949 downwards.
ACGGCGCCCAGAACCATGGCCCGGAGCCGTGCCCGATCCCTCAGATCGGCGGTCAGGACGAGCATGAAATAGATCGGGTTCAGAAAGACCAGCCCCAGCGACACATAAGGTGGAACGCTGCCGGCAAGGAAGAACCCCGCCACCGTCGCGGCGACCGTGAACAAGAACAATGTGCCGGAGAACCCGACCAGGAACGACAGCCTTTCACGGGGCGGCAGCCGGGGGCAGTCGCGCATGGCGTACACCCAGCCGGTTATGGCGATCAGATGGGCGGCGGCATAATACCGCCAGCGGGGCGTTCCCGGCGCTCGGAGATGCGGCATCAATGCCAGGACCATCGGCAGCAACCGCACATTGGTCAGGGCGACCGCCGCCGTCGTTATCAGGAGCGAACTGCCCACAGCATACAACTCGACCAGCGCGATCTGGCCGGGCAGTGCGTAGCCGAGCATCGAGGAGAGGACACCCTGAGCCAGCGTCAGATCGCTCGCCCGGACGAGCGAACCGAATCCGACATAGCTCGCCGTCATCACGATGCCGGGTGCGGAAAAGGCGAGCAGTGCGGCGTGGCCGAGGGCGCGGCCGGGAGATCCATATGAAATGGATCCCGCGACCGCGGAAATGTCGTTGGCGTTATCGTCGGATGTCGGCACGGAAGCTCTGGCTCCGGGAGGGCAGAAGAGAAAGCCCGGCAGACACTACGCCATCTCAACATTCCAGTGGAAGGCATGGCCGGTATGCGCAAGGGCGCAGTAGTTACCGGCCTGACCCGGCGGCGGCGACCGGCGCCCACAGAACATCCTCGATGTGATCGGCGCCTGTGGCGAGCATGACCAGCCTGTCGATCCCGAGAGCGATACCGGCGCTGTCGGGCAGCCCGAATTCCAGCGCTGCCAGAAAATCATCATCGAGCGGATAGCGTTCGCCGTAAAGGCGTTGTTTCAGGTCCATGTCTGCCATGAACCGACGGCGCTGCTCGTCAGCATTCGTCAACTCGCCGAACGCGTTGGCCAGTTCCATTCCGCAGACATAGAGCTCGAATCGGTCAGCGAGGGCCGGATCTTCGGGCTTGGGTCGCGACAGCGCGGCCATGGAAACCGGGTAGTCGGTCAGCACCGTCGGGGTACCAATGCCCAGATGAGGCTCGATGCGTTCCAGAAAAATCCGGAAAAAGATGTCGTCGAACCGGTCATCCGGAGCCGTGCGGATCGACAGCGATGCCGCAGCGGCGGCCATCGGCGCCGGTGACGGATCGGCCGGATTGTCGATCAGGGCGGGCAGATCTATGTCGGCATGACGGCGAAACGCATCGGCGGTCGTCAGAATCTCCCACTCGGCCGACGGATCGGCGCGATGGCCGCCCCATCTCAGCGTGCCGGTTCCCGCCGCCTCGGCCGCCGCTACGAGCAGTCGCCGGCAGTCCTGTATCAATGCCGAAGATGGCGCGCCCGCACGGTACCACTCCGCCATAACGAATTCGGGGTGATGGGTGGCCGAGCGCTCGCCATTCCGAAAAACCCTGGAAAACTGGTAGATGCGCTCCATTCCCGCGACCAGCAGCTTCTTCATCGCGAATTCCGGCGATGTGTGCAGGTATCGCATGGCCCGGTCGTCGGGGTGCCCATCGATCAGCGTCGTGGAGAACGCTTGCAGATGCGGCTCCAGGCCGGGGCTGACCTGCAATGCCGGGGTTTCAACCTCAATGAAATTCTCGGCTTCGAAAACGGCCCTGAGCGACCGGATGATCCGGGCCCGCGCAGCGAGCCGGTCCCGCTTGCCATCGAACAGCTCCGGCCGCCACCAGGCAGCGGTACCTGTATCGTCGCCCCGATTGGATGAACTGGATGTTCGTGTCATGGTCGAAATCCGATGGTCGCGGGACCTGCGGGAGAAGCGCGTTGTCTTGACCGCGCCATGCTGTTAGGGTCGCGCCGTTCGAGACGGGGCCGGTGATACCGGTGCCCGACCGAGTCGTTTAACGCAATCGAAATTGAATTCAGTTCGGGAATGTCGATGAAGGTCAACGCCATTACCATCCGGCCGGGAAATGTGCTGGAATACAACGATAAGCTGATGCTGGTGACCAAAATCGATCTGATCCAGCCCGGAAAGGGCAATGCGGTCATTCAGGTCGAAATGAAGGACATGCGCACGGGCACCAAGGACAATCAGCGGTTCCGGACGCAGGAGACGGTTGAGCGCGCGCGACTCGACGATGCCGAAATGCAGTTCCTGTTCCACGAAGGCGATCAGTATACCTTCATGGATTTGGAAAACTTCGAGCAACACGTCATCGAGGGCGACACGATCGGGCCGAGCAAGGTCTTTCTCAAGGACGGCATGATCTGCACGGTGAAGATGCATGAGGGGACGCCGATCACGGCCGATCTGCCCTCGACCGTCGTGCTCGAGGTCGTTGAGTCCGAGCCGGTTGTCAAGGGGCAGACGGCGTCGTCGTCCTACAAGCCGGCGATCGTCAGCAACGGCGTCAAGGTGATGGTCCCGCCGCACATTGAAGTCGGCACACGAATCGTCGTCAACACGGCCGATAGTTCCTATCTGGAGCGGTCTAAGGAATAGGCGACAGCCATGGTAATCCGCTCCCCCACCATGAACGTCATGGTCAGAGCCGTCGAACGCGCCGGAAAAGGTTTGGTCCGCGATTTTGGCGAGGTCGAGAATCTGCAGGTGTCCCGCAAAGGACCGGCGGATTTCGTGTCGCAAGCCGATATGAAATCGGAAAAGACCCTTGTGGCCGAACTGCGCAAGGCCCGTCCCGAATACGGATTCGTGCTTGAGGAGAGCAAGGAGATTCCGTCGCAGGACGGACGTCACCGGTTCATGGTCGATCCATTGGACGGGACCACCAACTTTCTGCACGGCATTCCCCACTTTTCGATATCGGTCGGTCTGGAACGTGACGGCGAAATCGTCGCCGGGGTCGTCTACAACCCGATCACGATGGAACTTTACCGCGCCGAAAAAGGCCAGGGTGCCTATCTCAACGACCGGCGCATCCGCGTCTCGGCGCGCCGGGAACTGATCGCTTCGGTCATCGGCACCGGCATTCCCCATCACGGCATGGGTGACGCCGAACGTTTTTCCGAAGAACTGTCGCAACTGATGCCCCGCGTCGCCGGCGTCCGCCGGATGGGATCGGCCGCGCTGGATATGGCCTATGTGGCGGCCGGCCGCTTTGAGGGGTATTGGGAATTCGGCCTTCACCCGTGGGATATCGCCGCCGGAATCATTCTGGTCTCGGAGGCTGGCGGCTACGTGACGGAGGTCGGGGGCGGACGTGCACCGTTAAAGGGCGGTAGCGTCCTGGCCGCCAATGCCGGTCTGCACATTCATCTGGGCAAGCTTCTCAGGTCGGCGGGAGAAAGTGCGGCCCGGAAGCGTGATCAGCGGGAACGGCTGGATAAAGCCTCCGCCGATAGTGGTCCCGGCGTCGCCAACAAGGATGGGGGCGAGGTGAGGAAAGCTGGCGACAACGGAAAGGGACGGCCTGCTTGAAAAACGGACTGCTAAACCGTTTGTTGGCAATGCCCGGCATGGTTTATTGTCCAGTCCGAATGCTGAGCGAAACTTGCTTCCAGACTGACGAGGCGGCGAGTATCGGCAACAACACCGTTGGGCGTCGCTCATGACGACACCACATTCCTTCATCACTTTCCGATATCGCCCTGGTTGCGCCCGCTGTGTCCGGGCAAAGCGTGGTATGGCGGCCGAACTGCTCGGAACGGCCCTGGTGGCGGTGTGTTTGTCGTCTGCTGTGCCGGGAATGTCAGCCGCTCAGGTCATTATTGGCGGATCGAGCGGATCGGGCGTTACAATCGATCAGGGCGTTCTCGACTCGCTTGGACCGGCACCGTCGCGCCCCTCCGGCGATCCACTCCCGGGATTCGAGCGGCCGCCGCCGCCACCGCCACGGCCGTTGTTGCCCGAAACGAGGAAGGAGCCAACCCAGCCGGCGCCAGTGCCCGACGCTCGGGATATCGAAAGGCCTCGTCCGGCGCCGGTCGAGCCGCCGGATCCAGGTCAGGATTTCGATGTAGCAGCACCCCGACCCGCCGACCCGGAGCCGGCCGCCCCCGAACCGACCGATCCACCCCTTGCTTCCGAACCGGATGAGCCAGCTGCCGGCGAGTTGGAATTCGAAGAGCCTGTTGACGTGGAACCAGACCGGCAGCGCGTCGTATCGATTCCCGGCCCGCCGCCTACGCTGGATCTTTCGCAACCGATAACGATGCCTGAGCCGGCGCGTGCGCCCGGCACCGAGGTCGCCGCCGAGCCAACACCGGAACCCCGCCCCGAACCTCGCCCGCAACGCGAACCTCAACCGCAGCCCGAGCCAGCGCCACATCCGGAATCCGAACCGGGGCCTGAGCCGGAATCCCAGCAGCCTGAGCCTGAACCCGAGCCCGCGCCCGAACCGGAACCTGAGCCCGAACCGGAACCTGAGCCCGCGCCCGAACCGGAACCTGAGCCCGAACCGGAACCTGAGCCCGAACCGGAACCTGAGCCCGCGCCCGAACCGGAACCCGAACCGGAACCCGAACCCGAACCGGAACCCGAACCCGAACCGGAACCCGAACCCGAACCCGAACCCGGGCCTGCGTCCTCTGACGCCGATCATGGCGACACTCTGCCGCCCCCGTCTGTCGATCAAACGCCAAATCGTGTGCCCGACGATGCGGAACCGGTACCGGACCTGGTCGCCCGGCCAGAGGATCAGCGGTTGGTCGAGCCGCCGGAATTCGGGGAGTACGCACCCCGTCGACCGGGATCGACAAGCTCGGACATGGCTGCGCTACCACCATTGCCGCCGAATCCAGGCATCGGTGACCTGCCGGAACCGGGACAGACCGTGGACATGGCAGAGGGCGAGACCGTCGGCATGATGGGCGGTGGGCAAGGCTATCGCATCCTTTTCGAGAGTCGCGAAGGCGCGTTGTCCGATGCCGCCGGACTGCTGCTCGGCGGCCTTGCCCAGCGCATGATCGAGAATCCGTCCCTCAGGATCAGAATAGACAGCTTTGCCGATGACGGAACGGGAGCAGGGGCGGGCGCGCGAACGGTATCCCTGGATCGCGGCTTCATGATACGAACGTTCCTCACCGATAGAGGTGTCCGCTCGACGAGGGTCGACGTACGCGCGCTCGGTGACTCTGCGCCAGAGGGTCCGCTCGATCGGGTTGACCTGTACTTGTCGTCCCGCTGATTGGCGGGCACTCTGTAGCCGAGTACGTCTGCCCGGTCGTTGCACGCGTACCGGCCCCGGATCAGCACGGACTGTAAACAGGAGGTCCAGCAACGACGATGTCGCGACCGAATCGCTACCTTACCCGAATGTATATTTTCGTAGCCGCGGTGATCGCGGTTGGTGCGGTCCTGTATCCGGGTCTCTCCGACGCGTTCATGGCCAATGCGGTGCTGAACGGCGTCATCGTGGCGCTCATGCTGGTCGGCATCGGATATACGATGCGATCGGTGATGACGCTCAAGCCGGAAATCACCTGGATGCAGGGCTATAAGGCCCGCAGGCAAGACAAGGCCGCTCCGGCAACCCTGCCTGAGCCGCGGCTGCTGGCGCCGGTGAAACAGGTTCTGGGCGATCGCCGGGGCACTGTTACGATGCCGGCGCCGGTCATGCGTTCGGTCATGGACGCCGTTGGGTCCCGGTTGAACGAATCCCGGGAAATCTCGCGCTACCTGATCGGCCTGCTCATTTTCCTGGGTTTGCTGGGGACGTTCTGGGGGCTGCTGCAGACAATCACCGCCGTATCGGGCGTGATCGGGGATCTGTCGATCGAAGGCGGCAATCTGGGCGTGGTGTTCGCCGATCTGAAAGAGGGACTGGAGGCGCCGCTGGAAGGAATGGGCACCGCCTTTTCGTCGTCCCTGTTCGGCCTGGCGGGGTCGCTCGTTCTCGGCTTCATGGAATTGCAGGCCAGTCAGGCCCAGGGCCGTTTCTACAACGATTTGGAAGACTGGATGGCCAGCGTCGTCCGGATTACCGGTGGAGACGCCGGCGGCGACTCATCCGCGCCGTCCGATCGCTTTTCCTCCTCGGCGCCGCCCGCTTTCCTGCAAGGCATGGTCGAACAGACGGCCGAGAATGTCGAAAATCTGCAGCGCGCCATCGGCGATGCCGAGGACCAGCGCCAAAAGACGAATCAAGCATTGAATGCGCTGACCGACTCGCTGTCGTCTCTGGGGGATCATCTGCACGGGGATCAGGCGATGATGCGGACGATCATGGAGACGCAGCGCGACCTGGCGCCGGTGATGAGCAGGATTGCCAATGCGATGGAGGATGGTACGCTCGGCATCGACGAAGCGACGCGCCATCATATCCGCAATATGGACGGCTATCTAACGAGGCTGGCGGACGATCTTCCGCAGGCGCGCGACCACACGATCCGGGAACTCCGCGGCGAGATCCGACAACTGACCCGGACCATCGCGGCCCTAGCGGAGGATCAGGAAGGCTAACCTTTCTGATCCGGGTGATGGAAACTTATGTTCAGCATGAACCGCCAGCGCGGGTCCGGCCTGCAAAGCGTGAATATCTGGCCGGGCTTCGTCGACGCGCTCTCGGCCCTGCTCATGGTCGTCATATTCGTCCTGATGATTTTCATGGTAGCGCAGTTTTACCTGTCCAACCTGCTGTCCGGTCAGGAAGAGACTGTCTCGCAATTGACCGCTCAGGTTGAGGAACTCGATACGCTGCTGGAGGTCGAACGGGACGAAAGCCGGTCGATGCGAAGCCGGGTCACCGAAATGTCGGCTGACCTACAGGCCGCCATCGAGGATCGGGATGCGCTTCGGTCGTCGCTGACCAGTGTCCGCGCCGAACGCGACTCGGCGCAACGCCAGCTTGCGGATGCAGTGCGGCTGAACCGGGAATTGACAGCCGAATCCGAACAATTGGACAGCCGTCTGGCAGACGCTGTCGAGACCATCGACGCGGATCGCGAGACGATCGAGCTTCAACTTCAGGAAATCGCCAGCCTTCAGGCTGATCTTCAAGCGCTGCGCAGCGTGCGCGATGATCTGGAGATTCAGGTGGCGTCGCTGGAATTCGTGCGCCGCAACCTTGAAGACGATGTTGCTGCGGGTGTGGCCGAGATCGAAGACCGCGAAAATACGATCGCAGCCATGGCCGCCGATTTGGCGGATGCCGAAGGCAACGTCGATGCGCTTCAGACGCAGACGGCCGATGCGGAGGAGGAAATCGACCGCGCACGCAACGCATTGACGGCCGCCCGGGGTGAGGTGGATGCCCTTGAGCGGTCGCTGCGGTTGACCGAGGAAAACCGGGAGCGGCTGATGGCTGAGCTTGCGGCTGCTCGCGATCGGACCGAGGGGCTGGCAGAGACGTTGAGTAGCGAGCAGGAGCGCACGGTGCTGGCGCAACGACAGATCGAAGAGCGCGATATCCGGATCGAGGAACTGACAGCGCGTCTCAGTTCGACCCAGGGTCTGCTGGACCAGCAGCTGGACCTGCGCCGGGAAGCCGAGGGCCGGGTGGCCGTTCTGGATCAGGAGATACTCGACCTTCGCAATCAACTGGATCGGGTTGAGAGCCTTCTGGCCGAATCGGAAAGCCAGATTGATTCGCGGGATGTCGAAATCGCGCAGTTGGAGGGGCGCCTCAACCAGGCATTGCTCCGCGAGGTCGAAGAACTGACTCAGTACCGGTCGGAATTCTTCGGCAGGTTGCGTCAGGTTCTCGGCGGCCGCGAAGATGTGCGGATCGTTGGCGACCGCTTCATCTTTCAGTCAGAGGTTCTGTTCCCGACCGGGTCGGCGGATCTGCAGCAAGGGGGACGGCAACAGCTGGCAGAACTGGCTGACGAACTGATGGCCGTCGCGGAGCAATTCCCCCCGGAAGTCGACTGGATCCTTCGCGTCGACGGTCATACCGACACCATTCCGATCGCGACACCCGATTTCCCATCCAACTGGGAATTGTCGACCGCGCGCGCCGTTGAAGTCGTAAAGTACCTGGCGGATCAGGGAATTCCGCAATCCCGGTTGGCGGCGGCCGGATTCGGCGAGCATCAGCCCATTGCCGAAGGCACATCGCCTGAAGCGCTCGCGCGAAACCGGCGGATAGAATTGCAGCTTGATCGCGCGGCGAGCGATTCCGAGGCGGAAATCGTCGACGGGTTCGAACCCGGCATACCGGCTGACGCCATCCCTGGCGCCACCGGGACGCCCGAGGCCCCCAGTGATAACGACGACGGCGACGACAACCCGGCATAGCTCGTGGAGAGTCGGGCTAGCGACCCGGGTTGAGAATTCTGTTCAGCGCGGTGAGTCGTTCGCGAATATTGGGTTCGGCCCAAAGCCGATGGTCCAGGCCGACGAAGTCGGCTGCAGCGGCTTTGGCCGACTGAGCGGCTTCCGGTGTCGGGGGGATGATTGCGATGCAGGGAGCTTCCATCATCTCGGTCCACCACTGGACCGTTCTCCAATCTCCATTCCCGGTTTCGTCCTTGCCAGACCCGGCCCCGGCCGAGGCGTCGTCTTCCGCGCTGTCGATCCGGAAGATGACCACGTCGGCGCCGCTTTCGGCCGCGACCATGGCGTCGTGGCGGGCGCTGGCGGCCGGGCCGGCGATCGGCCCCGTCAGGCTGCCGACGATATCGCTCTGGCCTGCGGCATCGCGGGCAATCTTTGCGTAGCGGGCGTCGGTTACCACGACACCGTCCATGCCGGCGGCGCGATAGGTATCGAACCAGGCGCTGGAGGTGGCGGGGATGCGCAGCAGTGCCGCCGTCCCATACCGCTGTATTCCGGGCACCAGCGTCCGCAAAAACGGCCGCCACCAAAGGTCCTCGGTCAGAGTGTCGTGCTCGATCTGCGGCGGGACGAATTCCGCCGAGGCCACCGGCACGGCCGCAAGCAAGTCGCTTATGCCCGTTGCAAACGATTCCGGTGTGGCGTCGCCGATCATTTCAGCAGACAGCACTAGATGAAGACCGATGGTGGTGTCCGTCACGTCTTTGTCATGCCTTTCCCTGGAAGATGCGTATCATCGTGTCCAGCAGTTCCAGCGCTTCCTCGCGCGGGCGCCGGAAGCAGTTTCGCCCGATGATCGAGCCATTGCCGCCGCCTTCATGGATCGCCCGCACATCATCAAGTACGGCATCGGTCCCCTTGGCGGCACCGCCGGAGAACACGACGATACGCCGGCCGTTGAAGCAGGAGCGCACCACTTCGGCCACGCGCTCCCCCTGGCTGCCGATCGGGATCCTGGCGTTCTGAAATTCTTTCTTGGCTTCGGCCTGCTCCAGGTGATCCGTCGGCAGCTTGACCTTGATGACGTGCGCACCGAGTTGAGCGGCAAGATGGGCACCATAAGCGACGACGTCCATCGCCGTCTCGCCGTCCTTGGACAGGTTTCCGCCGCGCGGATAGGACCACAGCACCGTGGGCAGACCAACAGCCTTGGCTTCGCGGATCAGTTCGGCAATCTCTTCCATTTGCTCCAGCCCCTGGTCGGAGCCGGGATAGATGGTAAAGCCGATCGCCGATGCGCCAAGCCGGAGGCAATCCTCGACCGAACCGAAGATCGCCTGATCGGCGTCTTCCTTCAGGCGGGAAAGGCTGTTGGAATGGTTGAGTTTGACGATTGTGGGGATCTGGCCGAAAAACGATTGCGTGGACACCTCTAGCTGGCCGAGCGGCGCCGCATAGGCGTTCAGCCCCGCGTCGATGGCCAGTTGATGGTGGTAATCCGGATCGTAGCCATCCGGATTTACGGCGAAACTGCGGGCGGGGCCATGTTCGATGCCCTGGTCAACCGGCAGAATGATCATGCGCCCGGTGCCGCCCAGCTTGCCGGCCATCAGCATCCGCGCAAGATTCGCCTTAACGCCAGGATTTTCGCTGTCGTAGTTGGATAGGATTTTCTTGACGCGTTGGGTGACTCGCATCGGGCATCCCCTTTTATCGGTTGCTGCGATCGCTCGCTGTCGCTGGTGGTCAAAGATCGCTCGTAGTCGAAGGAAATAGACCACGCTTGCGAGCGACGCAACGCCGCGTGGCCCCGATGTTCACTTCAGGTACCGATGATCCGGTTTACGCGGGCGACGAGATCCCGCAGGTGTTCGTCGGGAAGTCCCAGCTCTTCGAGATGGGCGACGGTGTTGAACAGGTATTCCCGGCAGGTGCCCAGGCGGCCAGTCGCGTGTGCGATGGCCGCGGCCGTCGCGTCCGACGTCAACTCGCCGGCATACCGCTCGTTCTCCGGATCCATGACGAAGGTCAGCGCCTGGCGTTGCAAGCCGTCGTCGATCATCTGCAGCGGGACCCATGTCGGTCGGTAGGCGCCTGTAACCATTTCCCGGCGCCAGACGACATCCAGCTCGGTCATGACGGCATCGGCAGCCACCCGGAAGGCGACGCCGCGGCATCGGCCGCCCGGCTTGAGCCCCAGGGTCAGTCCGGGTGTTTCCGGCGATCCGCGTCCGATCGGCGTCCACAGGCAGAATGCCCGGTGAAACCCGTCCAGGACAGCGGTCGATCGTTCTTCGTAATGGAAGGCGGGATTCCAGATCAACGAGCCATAGCCGAAGACCCAGATATCCTCGCCCAAGGTATGAGCCGCAAGCGCCGCCTGAAGCGAACGCTCGCGATCTTCGTCGCTCATGATCCTGTGGCCTTCACCGGCCTCACGGATCATACGGGCCAGATCGCCACTCAGGATGGTGTCGCGCGTCAGACTCAATTCCGCACTTTCATGAATAGCGGGCATAATCGAGGGGCCCTCTGGACGAGGGCCCCGTCAGTCCCTTGTCAGCCGATTTTTGCCATCGCGACGGCCGTGTCCGACATGCGGTTGGAAAAGCCCCACTCGTTGTCGTACCAGGTCATGATGCGCACCAGCCGCTTTTCCATCACCTTGGTTTCGTTGACGGCGAAAATCGAGGAATGGGCGTCGCCGTTGAAATCGCTGGAAACGAGCGGCTCGTCATAGGTGTCGAGAATACCCTTCAGCGGGCCGTTCGCAGCTTCCACAATTGCGGCGTTGACTTCTTCGACGCTGGTATCGCGCTTGGGCACGAATTTGAAATCGACCACCGATACGTTCGGCGTCGGCACCCGAATCGCGACGCCGTCGAGTTTGCCCTTGAGCTCCGGCAGTACCTTGCCGACGGCCTTGGCGGCGCCGGTCGAGGTCGGGATCATGTTTGCCGCCGCCGCACGGGCACGATGCAGATCCTTGTGCATCGTATCGACGGTCCGCTGATCGCCGGTATAGCTGTGGATCGTCGTCATGAAGCCGAGATCGATGCCGACGGACTTCTGCAGGACCCAGGCTACTGGCGCCAGGCAATTCGTCGTGCAGGACGCGTTGGAGACGATCTTGTGTTCCGGTGTCAGGTCGGCGTGATTGACGCCGTAGCAAACAGTGATGTCTTCATCCGTCGCCGGCGCGGAAATCAGGACCTTTTTCGCGCCGGCAGCGATGTGCTTCGCGGCGCCGTCGCGGCCGGTGAAAACGCCGGAGCATTCCAGCACGACGTCGACGCCCAGGTCGCCCCAGGGCAGATCGCCCGGATTGCGCTCCTGGAAGGTCTTGATCAGTTTGCCGTTAACGACCATGCCGTTGTCGGCGCCCTCGGCGGTGCCTTTGAAGCGGCCGTGAACCGTGTCGTATTTCAGCAGATGCACGTTGGTGTGCAGATCGGCCAGATCGTTGACGGCGACGACCTCGATATCGGAGCGGCCGGTTTCCGCGATGGCGCGGAGCACAAGCCGTCCGATACGACCGAAACCGTTAATGGCGACACGAGCTGTCATGAATGTTTCTCCTTACCCACTGATCCCTGTGGGGATCATTATTCCGTCAATTGTTCCGGCACCCGCGCCGGCCGATGGCCGGATCGGCCTGCCGGGTCAAACCGTATCGCGCAGCCGCGCCTTGACGGCGGCGGCCACCGCATCGGCGGTGATGCCGAAATGGCTGTAGAGTTCCTTGTAGGGGCCGCTTTCGCCGAACCCCTTCATGCCGATAAAGATCCCATCGGCGCCGATATACCGCTCCCATCCAAAAGAGACGGCAGCCTCGACGGCCACGCGAACGCCGCCGGACCCCAGGACTTCCGACCGATACGCGGCATCCTGCGTCTCGAAAAGTTCCCAGGAAGGCATGCTTACAACTCTTGTGGGAATCCCGTCGGATTGCAAGAGCCGACGCGCGTCCATGGCAATTTCGACCTCGGATCCGGTGGCGAAGACGGTCGCCTGATGGGCGCCGCCCTCGGCCGATGCAAGGACATAGGCCCCGCGGGCGGATCGGTTGTTGGTCGGGTCGTCCGCCCGCTGGATCGTCAGCCCCTGACGGGTCAGCGCCAATACCGACGGCCCGGTCTGATTGTTCAGCGCCAGTTCCCAGCATTCGGCGGTTTCGATGGCGTCAGCGGGTCGGAAGACCTTGAGATTGGGTATCGCCCGGAGCGCGGCGACATGCTCGACCGGCTGGTGTGTCGGCCCGTCTTCGCCCAGGCCGATGCTGTCATGGGTCATGACCAGAACGATCCGCTGGCGCATCAGGGCCGCGAGGCGAATGGCCGGCCGGCAATAGTCGGTGAAGGTCAGGAACGTCGCGCCATAGGGCAGGAGACCGCCGTGCAGCGTCATGCCGTTCATCATCGCGACCATGGCATGTTCACGCACACCATAGCGAATGTATCGGCCGTCGAAGGAATCGGGACCGATATCGCCCATGCCGTCGACCAGCGTATTGTTTGACGGTGTCAGATCGGCCGATCCGCCGATCATGAAAGGGATGGCCGGGACGAGCGCTTCGAGGGTCTTGCCGGAGGCTTGCCGGGTGGCCAGCGCCTTGCCATCGGTGGCGAAAGCCGTTTTCGTTGCGTTCAGGGCATCGGCGACGCTGGCGGGAATGTTGCCGGCCATTGCCTCCTGGAACGAGGATGCGATCTTTGCGTCGGCGGCTGCCAGCCGCTTGTCCCACGCTTCGCGGGCGGCCTGCGACCGACTTGCGACCGAGCGCCATGCCGAGGCGATATCATCGGGTATATCGAACGGCTCGTGCGTCCAGCCCAGCGCCTTGCGCGCGCCGGCGATTTCCTCGGCCCCGAGGGGTGAACCATGGGCGCTCGCCTTGCCGGCCTTCGTCGGGGCGCCGAAGCCGATTGTGGTGCGGCAACAGATGATCGACGGGCGGTCGTCGTTGCGTGCCGCGGCGATCGCGGCATCGGCCGCTGCCATGTCGTGGCCGTCGATCGACTGGACGTGCCAGCCATACGCGTTGAACCGGGTCACGGCGTCTTCGGAGTAGGAAAGATCGGTCGACCCATCGATCGATATGCCGTTCTGGTCATAGAGGACGACCAGGCGGCCGAGTTTCAGATGGCCGGCCAGCGAGCAGGCTTCGTGGCTGACGCCTTCCATCAGGTCGCCGTCGCTTGCGATCACATAGGTGTGGTGATCGACGAGGTCGGTGCCGAACCGATCGTTCAACACACGCTCCGCCAGCGCCATGCCGACGGCCGTGGATATCCCCTGTCCGAGCGGTCCGGTCGTGGTCTCGATGCCGATGCTGTGATCGACCTCCGGATGGCCCGGCGTAAGGGAGCCGATCTGGCGGAACGCCTTGAGCTGGTCCATGGTCATGGCCGGGACGCCGACGAGGTGCAACAGGCTGTAGAGCAGCATGGATCCATGGCCGGCCGACAGGACGAAACGGTCGCGGTCCGCCCAGTCGGGCTTTGCCGGATCGAAACGGAGGTGCCGGGCCCACAGGACCGTCGCCGCATCGGCCATGCCCATGGGCATGCCGGGATGCCCCGATTTCGCCTTTTCCACGGCATCCATCGACAGTGCGCGAATGGCATTGGCCATAGTGCGCAGGGGAAGCTGTTCGCCGGGAATGCCGGATGCGGCTGTCTGGTCGGGGGTCGATGCTGCGGACATTTGTCGGCTCTGCCTGCTGGTGGACGAGGAACGGCTTTTTTGCGGCTTCAAAACGCGGCCCCCACCGGTCGGGCGGCGCCTTTCCGGTGGGAAACCAGAGGGCGGGAACCCCCCGGTCGTCATGGGCGGCAAACATGCCCCTGCCAGCCCCGAAGGTCAATATACGTTGCCCCATGTGCCTCGCGTTCGGCAGGGGCATTCGGCCTGTTCGGGAAGTGCGACGCGGGCCGTTGTTGACGATTGCCCCTCATTCTCCTTAATCTGCGCATCGGGGTCGCATCGTTCAAAGGGGTCAATACCTGCATGTCCGCCGTGCCGGAACAGCTACAGCGTCTTGCGGCCGCCCTCGATCGACTGGAGGCGGCGCTGAATACCCGCATCGCCGAGGCGGAACAGCTGGATCGCGCCGCTATCGAGGCGGAGATCGAGCATCGGGTCGAAGATCGGCTGCCGCAGCGCATGGCGGCAGAACTGGATGCGATCAAATCTTCCCACGAGTCGGAACGGGCGACTCTGACCCGCAAGGTGGACGATGCGATCGCGCGCCTCGAAACCGTTCTTAGCCGTTGATGCGGGTGCCGGTCGTCCGCTGGCCTCTGTCATCGTTCATCGTTTCCGCCGCCCTATGTGTCGCTGATCGACAGGAAACCAGCCATGCCCATCGTCGATGTCACGCTGAACCATCGGGTTTACCCGATTGCTTGCGAAGAGGGGCAGGAGGATCGGGTCCGTAACGTCGCGCGCTTTCTTCAGCAGCAGGTCAAGGAGGTGCGCAATCAGGCGCCCGGTGCGACGGACGCCCATCTGCTGGTAATGGTCTGCCTGATGCTGGCCGACGAACTGACTGATTCCCGCGGTAAACCCAGCGGTCCCGGCAGGGACCCGGCGTCGCCGGACGACGGCGAGGCCGAAGCCATGGCAGCGATGGTCGCAACCCTCGCCGAACGTATCGAAACCATTGCGCAACGCCTTGAACAGGCCTAAATCTAGAGGCGAGGCTGCGCGGCACGTCAGGCACCGCTATCCCGGGGGCCGATGCGACTCCTCTAGGGAGCTGTCCCTGTCATGACCCTGGTCATGATACTACGGCACCCACCTGCGTAAGCAGGGCCCAAGAGGTGATAGGTTCGCCAACGGTCGTGTGGCCTCGCAGGTTTTGACACCATCCCCGGCATCGACCGGCCGCAGCCAGCGGCAGGGTCGATCCACCCGAACGGATCTCGCAGGTGGCGGAGTACGTCATGACGTCAGTGTCCATCGACGCCAAGGCGGCGCTGCGCCGTCATGCCCGCGCGCGCCGCGCAGCGGCCCATGCGGCGGCGTCCGGGACCGCGCCGTCTGAAATGGCCCGACAGTTGCTCCGGGCCGTCGAATGCGGAAACGGCCCCGTTGTCGCCGGATATACTGCCATACGCGACGAGATCGACCCACTTCCCGCCCTGGCGGCCATGGCGACGGCCGGGTGTACGACGGCCTTGCCGGTGGTGGACGGCGAGGCGCAGCCGCTGGTGTTCCGGCGCTGGTCTCTGGGCGATCCGCTGGTGCCTGACGGGTTTTCGGTCCCGGCACCGCTTCGGGAAAATCCTGAAATCGATCCCGACGTCCTTTTGGTGCCCATGCTTGCCTTCGACCGGGAAGGCAGGCGCATGGGCTATGGCGCCGGGTTCTACGACCGGACGCTGCAGGCTCTCAGACGCCGCCGGCCGGTGATCGCAATCGGCCTGGCCTATGCCGACCAGGAGGTTGATCGCGTGCCGACGGACGCCTATGACGAGCCCCTCGATTGGGTCGTCACAGAGCGGTTCGCGATCCGCTGCGCTCCGACGGTCGATCAGCCGTAATCAGCGTTCGGTCCTTATATGGTTAGTTGATTGGAATCAGGTCGATGAGACTGTTGTTTATCGGCGATATCGTCGGTCGTACGGGGCGCGAGATGCTCGCCGATACCCTGCCGCGGTTGCGGCAGTCACTGAGGCCGGATTTCACCATCGTGAATGGAGAGAACGCAGCCGGCGGCTTCGGAATTACGGCCAAGATTGCGGGTGAGTTCTTCGATCTCGGAGCCGATTGCGTGACGCTCGGCAATCATAGCTGGGATCAGCGCGAGATGCTCAGCCACATCGACGAGGAAACCCGCCTTGTCCGGCCGGGCAACTATCCCGCCGGGACACCGGGGCGCGGCGCGACGGTCCTTTCTGCCGGCGGCGGGCGCCAGGTCATGGTCATCAATCTGATGGGCCGCCTGTTCATGGATGCGCTGGACGATCCGTTCGCCGCGGCCGACAGGCTTCTGGCCGACATCGCGATGCCCCGGGACGTCGATGCGATCGTGGTCGATTTTCATGCCGAGGCGACGTCGGAAAAATACGCCTTTGGTCATTATCTGGATGGTCGGGCCAGTCTCGTGGTCGGAACGCATACGCATGTGCCGACCGCCGACCATCACATCATGGAGCATGGAACGGCCTTCCAGTCGGATGCCGGCATGACCGGCGATTACGACAGTGTCATCGGTATGAGAAAGGAAATCTCGATCCACCGGTTTGTCCGGAAGCTGCCGGGCGATCGCATGACACCGTCAGAAGGGCCGGCGACGTTGTGCGGTCTGGTGGTCGACACAGACGACAAGACCGGCCTGGCGGTCGCAATTCGGCCCTTGCGCGTGGGCGGGGTGCTTTCGACGGCATCCGGAACTGCCGAATAATTTCAGCGCGGGTTACCGGTATTTGCGGATGCGCGATTTTCCGAACCTCAGGACGCCGCCGACCGGGAAGAACAGCCCGAAGACGCCGACCAGGGCGGTCAGCGCAAGCAGGAGCGGGTCCCGCAGGGCGCGTTTGGTCCAGTTGACGTCCACGCGGCTGTCCTCGGCACCGATGCGGCCGATCTCCAGACGGGTGAAGTCCAGCGCCGTGTAGGCGACCGCCGAATAGCCGGCGTCGTCGTCGTTTCCGGGCGCCAGAAATCCATAGGCGAAATAGGTGCCGGTGGCGGAAAGTCCGGGCGGGATGAACTCGGGCTCCAGACCCTGGAATCGTATCTGATCGCCGGCGAAGAACGCGCCTTCGTCCACGGTGATCGGGCGGGATCTGAACGGCAGGGTTTCACGGATCTGGTACCGCCCCTCGCGCACCAGCCCTTCTTCTCCCGCCGCAGGAAGCAATCCCAATACAACGTTGCCGGAACTGAAGGGCAAGGACGGGTGCCGACGCCAATCCGGTCCGTCGATGAGAATCCTGCTCGATCGGCCGAAGGTCGCCTCGGATGATTCGATGCCAATGGTGGCGTTGTCCGCAACTGCGGTGACATCGATCGACACGCCGTCATCGGCGCGCGCCCGCACCCGGATGGTCGTGCCGGCGGGCCAGCGGATCACAGCATTCCGGATTCCGAATGCCAGATAGTGATCGGTGTGGCATTCCGGATGGCGGGTTGGCCGGAAACCGTCCGGCAGCGTTGGCGTTTGGCTCGGCCGGATCGGCAGACACACAGTCGCCGAGGGCAGACGCCAGGTGCCCAGGTCACCGCCATCGAATCCGATCTCGGCGCCGCCGGTAATGACCTCGACCTGGAACGACTGTTTCGCCGGCCAGAGATAACTGACGAGCAGGAACAGCAATATCAACAGCGGGAAGATCCATCCCGCCCTCGCGGCTATCCAGTCTGCCCAGGAGGTGCCCGGAACATCCCTTGACCGGTTCGTCTCGGCCGCCTGACCCGTCGGTGCCGCTTGGCCGCCCGGTGCTTTGGTGCCGCCGGTATCATCGCTTGGAGGCGGATGATCCGGGACGGTTTCATCACCGGGATCCGTGTCGGTCGGGCCATCGTGCCCCGGCGGGGCATTCCCGGGGCGATCCTCAGATTCGCGAGGATCGCTCACGGCGATGGCAACTCGACCGAAAAGCGTATCGGATCGTCGGGAATCCCGCGACGAAAGGCGTTCAGTTCGAGTTCGACGGTCCCCTGGTCGAATACGTCGAACGGAATTCGGCAACGGCGGTCCATTGCGACTGTGTGCCGATGATCGAGCGGCAAACACTCGATGAAATGGGGGTGGTCCGGCGGATTGACCTGAACATAGACGTCGTCGGCGCTCTGCGAGTTCAGATAGATCATGATGTGGTCGATCGGCGCGCCGGCATCACCGTTCCAGATAGCGGGTGCAAAATGATCGGCCTGCTCGGTGCATTCGCCTTTCGCAACACTGATGCCGAGCCGCTCCGGCGTCAGATTGCCGATGGTATCGACATACGCGCTGTCATAGGCCAGCCGAACGCCATTCGCGGGCAGGGTAGCCGGCAGATCATATGTCGCCTGGGCCTCGTAGAGAGCATCGGAACTGAGCCAACGAGCGCATACTGGCGTACCGCTCCAGGCGTCGTGAGCAAGCAGATGCACGCTGGGCCGAACGGCGCTTTGCGACGTCGTGGGCGCGATCACGCTCGCTACGACACGGTTGGCCGAGATTCGGGCAGAGGGCCGAAGTTGTTCTTCGAACAATGTTTGCTCACCCACGATCCGCGGTTCGATAAGAACAGTATCCGCTGCGGCAACGCTGTGAAAGAAACAGGCAAGTATCACTAAAGAGAGCTTCCGTTTCATTTCGGACTCCATTATTCTTGATGCTACCCGTCAATAGGCGATGGTGGAGACGACCATGATTCCTAATGCCACGGCAATGGCGGCGATTTTGTCGCTACTCGTCGCCATTCCCAGTTATGCCGAACCGGTCGCAATCAACCGTGGGCAAGGGCAGGGATATGCGGTCGAGCATCGCAACAATTGCTATATCCTGCTGCCGGCTCACGTTCCGGGCCGGGGCAGCGCCTTGACACTGAGTGCTGGCGCCCCGCCCGTCGTTGGCGAGGCCTATGTGTTTCATCGATTCGCGATCGATGACATGGATCTCGCGGTTGCCTTCGTCCGGGCCGGCCTCCAGGGCCGTTGTTCCAGTACCTTTGCGGATTTGCCGCGCCGCATCGACGATCTTCTGGGCAATGCCCGGGAACTGTCTCTGGTCCGCGTAGCGTCGGGCGGGATCGTGTCCAGAGAGCCGGTCGAGGTTACCGAGATTCTCTATGAGACGCTGCGGGTCCGGACGGCGGCGGAGACGCGCGACCTCTCCGCCGGCAGCAGCGGATCCTTCCTGTTTTCCGGCGATGTTCCGGTTGCGATGCTGACCGACGCGGTGGACCGCAATAACGGCATAGCGCTCAGGATCGATGCGATCGTCTCGCGGGTCTCGCGTTTGCTCGATGGGGGGCCGTCGTTGGGCGATATCGACGAGTCGCCTCCGGCCATGCAGCCGCCTGGGGCCGGCGGAGATGGCGCGATCGGCTTTCGCGTCGTCGCCTGCGAGCCGGAGCCGTTCGATCCCGATTTTGCCTGCAGCAGGCTGGAGGCCGAGGGCGGTGCGGTCCTGATGCCGGCCGGACAGCCGGTAAGGATCGATATGGAATTGACTTATCCGGAGGGGGTGATCCGGTCGATCCGCTCGGTATCGGTGCGGTCCGCAGCTGCTGGCGACGACGATCATGCCGTGCCCAAGGCGATCCGGATCGAAATCGATTCCTCCGCCGGTGGGGCCCGCCGATGGCGGCCGTTTGCAGCGGGGGACATGTCGCCTCTGGGCGAGTTCGATGCCGACCAGGGCGTGGGCCAGTTTGCCGAACGGGTTCGGCTCCACATCACCGGTTCCTGGTCGGATCACCTTGAGCGGGACCTTCCGATCCGTCTCGATCGTGTGACCATACGCTAGGGGATGCCCCGGACACATCAGTCGACCAGCGGTATGCGAGCAGCAACTGGCGCTCCGCTGCCGCCGATCAGAACGTGACCCTGAAGCGTGCCGGCATTGTCGAGTTCGAAATCGCCCGTGACCACACGGCCGCCGGAAAGACGCCAGCTCGTAAGGTGGATCGTGTCACCGATCGGCTGCAGTCGGCAGACGTCGTCGCTGTCGGTCCAGCAGACGTTTTCGGCATCGAAGCCAGGCGTCAGGACGAAGGCAACAGATCCGTTGCCCGCACTGTCCCTTGACCCGCGATAGCGCTGCAGGAACTCGCCTGTATTGGTGCTGTCCTCGCTGACGGGGTCCATTTCGATGCGGAAGGCACCGCCGGCATCGAAGATGGCGTGAACGGCGGTTCGTCTCAGTGTGGGGTCGTCCGAGAACAGCCCGAATTCACGTGCCCGCTGGCGATAGAGGTCGTCATCTGACTGAAGAAGCAATTCCATGGCCGCAACCCGGCGGTCCGGGTCAGGATCGGCAAGAAGCAGGCGAACGCGTTCGAGTTCCCCCGCACGGCCTCCCAGTTCGGCTTCGATCCGGTCCAGCTCGGAGTCCGCAACGGCGTGGTTCACTGAAGCGACGGCTCCCCCCAGGGCCACAGCGATAATGAGCAACGCCCCGCATTTCATGGCATCCTCCGCGTTCCACGGGCCGTATTCCGTGCGTTCGGCCCTCGTTATGCGGAATTATGCGCACGGCATGGGGGCACCGGCAATGTCCCAAACGGACAACCGGCGCCTGAGCAAAGGGAGACCGGGCACTGCTGCTCACGGCAGTTCATGCGGCTACTGGTGTCCGGCCCACTGCCGTTATTCCGCCAGGCGTCAAACGCGCTGTGGCCGTCGCCGGGGTTTGCTGTCGGCGGGGCTGGTACGTCCGGCGGCGCGGCGGCGGGTGCGCAGAAGGCCCAGAATCTCAAGGCGCCTGTCCTGGGTCGCACGTGGCCATTCGGCAATTTCCATGGCCGTCCGCAGGCAGCCGGTGCAGGTGCCGGTCGCTTTGTCGAGTTTGCACGTGCCGTTACACGGCGACGCGACTGCGGAATTGTCGGCCACTGAGCATTCCTGTTTCGATGGTTTCCAGAACCCCTCTAACTGATGCCCCTGACCGGTTCGGTCAAGGCGCAAATGCGTCGATTTTGCGCCAGAAAGGGCGGTTTGCCGCCGATGTCGTAGCCTGATCAGGCGATGTCGCGCGCACGATGGCCGATTATCGGTGCGGCGATGATGCTGGCAGCATAACCTGGAGGGCTGCAATCATGACATCGACCGTTGCTACCGACGTTCTGGCGATCGATCCGACAACGGATGGCGGCGGCGTTGATGTCGCCGCCGTTCCCCAAGCCGAACCTGACCCTCTGACCGCTGGTCAGGGCAGGCGCGGAGGACGGGGTGGCGGCCGGGGTGCCGAAGCACGTCGCGCCGTGCGGCGCAGCGGCGGGCTTCAGCAGATGAAGCCGGTGGAGCGGCGAATCCCGACCTTCGATCTGCTGAGCGAGGAAAGCCTCGCCACAATCGAGCACAATGCGGAGACGATCCTGGAGGAAATCGGCATCGTCTTCCACGATGACGAGGAGACGCTTGCCCTGTGGCGCGAGGCCGGGGCCGACGTTTCTGGCGAGCGGGTGCGCTTTCCCCGCGGGCTGTGCCGGTCGCTGCTGGCGACGGCGCCGGAAACCTTCGTCCAGCATGCCCGCAATCCCGAGCGGTCGGTGACGATCGGCGGACCCGGCACGGTGTTTGCGCCGGTATATGGTCCGCCCTTTGTGCGCGATCTGGAAGGTGGGCGCCGCTATGGCAATATCGGGGACTTCCGCAATCTGGTGAAGCTGACCTATGCGACGCCGTCGCTGCACCATTCCGGCGGAACCGTCTGCGAGCCGGTGGATCTGCCGGTCAACAAGCGTCATCTGGACATGGTGAAGGCCCATCTCACGTTGACCGACAAGCCGTTCATGGGATCGGTCACCGCACCGGAACGCGCTGCCGACACGGTCGAGATGGCTCGCATCGTTTTTGGCGCCGACACCGTCGACCGTCAATGCGTCGTCATCAACCTGATCAACGCCAATTCGCCGCTGTCGTTCGACAGCACGATGCTGGGCGCGCTCAAGGTCTACGCCCGCGCCGGACAGGCCTGCATCGTGACGCCTTTCATTCTGGCCGGGGCCATGGCGCCGGTTACCGGGGCAGGCGTCATGGCGCAGGCTCTGGCGGAGGCCATGGCCGGAATGGCGCTGGCGCAGCTCGTGCGTCCCGGCGCACCGGTGGTGATGGGCACATTCGCGTCATCGATGTCGATGCAGTCCGGGGCGCCGACATTCGGCACGCCGGAACCGGCGCTGGTGCTCTACGGCATGGCGCAACTGGCCCGGCGTCTCAAGGTGCCGTTCCGCTCCGGCGGCTCGCTGTGCGCATCGAAAGTACCCGATGCCCAGTCCGCCTATGAGAGTCAGGCGACGCTGACACCGACGGTCATGGCCGGCACCAATTTCGTCCTGCACGCCGCCGGGTGGCTGGAGGGCGGCCTGGTCAGTTCGTTCGAAAAGCTGGTCATGGACGCCGATCAGCTCGGTATGATGCACGCGATGGCGACCGGCGTGGACATGTCGGAGAACGGCCAGGCGCTGGACGCCATCCGCGAAGTCGGACCCGGGAGCCATTTCCTTGGCTGCAGCCACACCCAGGCGAATTTCGAGACGGCCTTCTTCCGGTCGGTGATCGCCGACAACAACAGCTTCGAACAATGGGAAGCCGAAGGCGCCAAAGACGCCGTCGTCCGGGCCAACGCGGTGTGGAAGGGACGGCTGGCGGCTTATGAGCAGCCGGCGCTCGACCCCGGCCTTGCCGAAGCGCTGGATGCGTTTGTCGCCGAGCGCAAAGCGTCCATGCCCGACCGCTGGGTATGACCTGATCGGATCCGTGCGGATTGCCCCAGACAGAAGGAATGGCCCTCATGAGTGACGAAAACGACCTCGACCTCCACGCCCTCGGCGACGAGGAACTGATCGAACAGATGTATGACGACCTTTACGACGGTCTGGCCGACGCGATCGTCGAAGAGGTCAATATCCTGCTGGAACGGGGCTGGACGCCCTATGACATCCTGACAAAGGGCCTGGTCGCCGGTATGGGAATCGTCGGCGTCGATTTTCGCGACGGCATTCTGTTCGTGCCGGAGGTATTGCTGGCCGCGAACGCCATGAAGGCCGGCATGACCGTCGTCCGGCCGTTGCTGGCCGAAACCGGCGCGCCCAAACAGGGCAAGATGGTCATCGGCACCGTCAAGGGCGACATCCACGACATCGGCAAGAATCTCGTTTCGATGATGCTGGAAGGTGCCGGCTTCGAAGTCATCGATATCGGAATCAACAACCCGGTCGAGAAGTATCTCGAAGCGCTGGAAACCCACAAGCCGGACATACTGGGAATGTCGGCGCTTTTGACGACGACCATGCCGTATATGAAGGTCGTGATCGATACCATGACCGAAAAGGGTATTCGCGACGACTACATCGTCCTGGTCGGCGGTGCGCCGCTGAACGAAGAGTTCGGCCGCGAGATCGGCGCCGATGCCTATTGCCGCGACGCGTCGGTGGCCGTCGACATGGCCAAGGCGCTGATCCAGCGTCGGCACAACCAGCTCGCCGCTGTTGGATGATCAAGGGAGACTGACTGAGGGAGCAGAGCCATGGCGACGTCAGAGGCGATCCCGGGTAATTTCAGCACGGCCATATTGGCTTGCGGGGCATTGGCGCGCGAGATCCGGTCCCTGATCGATCGTCACGGCTGGTCTCATATGCATCTCACCTGCCTGCCGGCAGCGCTCCATAACCGCCCTCAGGCAATCCCCGACCGCGTCGATGCGGCGCTTCACGATCTGACGGCGCGCTTCGATCGGGTGCTGGTGGGATATGCCGATTGCGGTACTGGCGGGGCCCTGGATCGCGTGCTGGAACGCCATGGCGTAACCCGGCTGCCCGGCGCCCATTGCTACGATGTGTTCGGCGGGGCGGCGACGATCGCGCAAATCGTCGACGACGAAATCGGTACCTTCTTCCTGACCGACTTCCTCGCCCGGCAATTCGAGACGCTCATCGTCAAGGGGCTGGGCATCGACCGGCATCCGGAACTGCTGGAGATGTATTTCGGCAACTATCGCCGTCTGGTCTATCTGGCACAAACCGATGATCCCGAACTCGACCGCCGGGCGCGGGCCGGCGCCGACCGGCTAGGCCTTGCTTTCGAGCGGCGATCGGTCGGTTATGGCGTGCTGGGCGATTGGCTCGCCAGCCCTCCGGAAAGCCAGCCCCGGAAAGCCAGCCCCGGAAAGCCAGTCATGGAACGACAGCCGAAAGGGCCGCATGATGACCGAACCGATGCGTGAGCTGACCATCGTCTATTGGCGGGATATTCCATCGCAGGTCACGGTGAAGGCGGGCCGGCGCAACCAGGCGAAACGGCTGTTGCCGGACCGCTTTCAGGAGGCCATCGACACCGCGGCCATGCGCGGCGGCGCGCGCGACTCCGAGGCCTATCTCGCCGACTGGCGGCGCGGCGAACCGCAGCCGCTCGCCGCGGATTTCGGGCAGGATTTCGAGGCGGCGCTCGACGCCGCCGTCGCCGGAATCGAGGCCGAATGGGGCCGTGAGCGCCTGCGTGCCGTGGCGCTGGCCGGCGGTCGCCTGACACCGGAAGAAGTCGGCGAGTAATCCGGGCGCTATCCCGCTCCGATCAGGTACAGCGTCAGCGGTATCGAGATAAGCCCCAGTCCCGTCTGCAATGTAATGATGACGGCCATGAGGTCGGCATCGCCGCCCATCTGCCGGGCGAGGACATAACTGGCCGTGGCGGTTGGCACGCTGGAGAAGACAACCACCGTTCCCATCGCGATTCCGTCGATTCCCGCGATCAGGCAGGCAACGAATGCGACTGCCGGCATGACGACGAAACGCAGTCCCGTCGCCAGCACGGCCAGGGCGACGCGGCTGCGGTCCAGCGTCAGGCGCAGCCCGGCCCCGGCGACCAGAAGCCCGATCAGCAACGAGGCATCCGCCATGATGTCGACCATCTGCCGGATGACCGGTGGCAGGCCGATAGCAGTGACATTCAGCAAAGCGCCGGCCAGAGTCGCAAGGATGAAGGGATTTCGCGCGATCGTCAGCGCGGTTCCGGCGAGCGTGGGGCTCTGTGCCGCGCCGTGGCGGGCAAGGGACCAGATCGACAGCACGTTGACGGTCGGCGGGATCACGGCGATCGGGACGGCAACAAGTGCGACGCCCTCGGGACCGAAGACGCCAGCGATCACCGGCAGGGCGATATAGACGTTGAAGCGGATCGTGCCCTGAACGACCGACGTATGGGCGGGTCCGGGAATGTCCAGAACGCGCCGCAATATCTCGCTCAGGGCAAAGCCGACCAGGATGGTGGCGACGACGGCACCGGCCATCGGCAGGATCGCCACGCCGCTGAGATCGGCGGTCGCGACGCTGCGCAGCAGCAGGGCCGGTATCAGCACCATGAAAGTCAGTTTTTCGGCCGCCGGCCAGAAAGCCTCGTCCAGAAATCGCACCCTGCGGAGCAGATTGCCGACGAACAGCATCAGGAATACCGGCAGTACGGCGAAAACGATCGTGGCCATCGCTCAGCCCCGCCCGCTGCGGCGCAGGGTTTGCCGCCAACGGGCAATTGAAAGCCGGAAACCGGCCATCACCGCCGGATTCCGTGGCGTAGGCTGAACGGGAAGACGACCGG
Organism: Fodinicurvata sp. EGI_FJ10296; assembly: GCF_040712075.1. Lineage (NCBI taxonomy): Bacteria > Pseudomonadati > Pseudomonadota > Alphaproteobacteria > Rhodospirillales > Rhodovibrionaceae > Fodinicurvata > Fodinicurvata sp. EGI_FJ10296. The sequence goes on along the minus strand of NZ_JBFCVL010000004.1, from coordinate 34,446 downwards.
CCGGCGGCTCGTCGGTAAGACAGGCAAGGCACGAGAGCATGACCGATACCGTGGTGAGTTCAGCGACGAAAGAGGTTGTCATCGGATTCGACCGGCCGTTCCGCGTGATCGGCGAACGGATCAATCCGACGGGACGCAAGCTCTTGTCTCAGGAGATGGCGGCTGGCGACTTCAGCCGTGTGGAGGCCGACACGCTAGCACAGGTCGAAGCGGGCGCCCATATGCTTGACGTCAATGCCGGCATTCCGCTGGCGGACGAACCGGCGATCCTGGCCAAGACCATTCAACTCGTCCAGTCGCTGACCGATCTGCCGCTCTCCATCGACAGCTCCGTGCTTGAGGCGCTTGCCGCCGGGCTGGAGGTTTACAAGGGCAAGCCGCTGCTGAATTCCGTGACCGGCGAGGAAGAGCGCCTGGAGGCGGTTCTGCCGCTGGTCAAGAAATACAATTGCGCGGTGGTCGCGATCTCCAACGACGAAACCGGAATCTCCGAGGATCCCGACGTTCGTTTTGCCGTGGCCCGCAAGATCGTGGAACATGCCGCCGATTATGGCATTCCGCGCTCTGATATCGTGGTCGATCCGCTCGTCATGCCGATCGGGGCGATCAACACTGCCGGGTTGCAAGTTTTCCAGCTCGTCCGTCGGCTGCGCGACGAACTGGGTGTCAATACGACCTGCGGCGCATCCAACATTTCGTTCGGGCTGCCGAACCGGCGCGGCATGAACATGGCCTTTCTGGCGATGGCGTCGGGCGCGGGCATGACGTCGGCGATCATGAACCCGCTGCACGAGGAAGACATGGTCGGCATCCGCGCCGCCGATGTCCTGAATGGCCGCGATCCGGACTGCAAGCGCTGGATCGGCAAGTACCGCGATCCCGCGACCGTTGCCGGCAGCGGGCGGAGCAATCGGGAAGGCCGCCGCCGCCGGGCCAGTTAGCTTCGGGCCAGTTGGGTTCGCAGCGTGAATGACGGCGTTCCGTGGTCGCGCCGGCCGGGATCGCGCCGGATTGGGAGTACCAGCCAATGACCGATGAAATGCATGCATATGCCGGCCGATCCGACGCACCGGCCGAGGCGCTGGTGGTGTTTCTGCCCTCCGGCCGCCGGGGCCGATTTGCGGTTGGAACGCCGGTTCTGACCGCTGCCCGGCGGCTGGGCGTGGATCTGGACAGCGTCTGCGGCGGCCGCTCGATCTGCGGTCGCTGTCAGATCGACGTCGCCGAGGGCAACTTTCCCAAACACGGCATCGTGTCCCGCGCCGACGCGTTGTCGCCGATCGACGTGGCCGAGCAGCGATACGCCCTTAAACGGGGACTCGCCAATGGCCGGCGTTTGTCCTGTCAGGCCCTGATCGGCGGCGATCTCGTCGTCGACGTACCGGCCGAAAGTCAGGTGCACAAGCAACTGGTGCGCAAGCGGGCCGAGGTCCGGGACATCAAGGTCGATCCCGAGGTCAAGCTGCACTACGTCGAAGTGCGCGAACCCGACATGCACGATCCTTCCGGCGATCTCAGGCGGCTGGAAATCGCGCTGGCCGAGCAATGGGACATTTCGGGCCTGCATTGCGACCTTCGCGTGCTTCAGACCCTGCAAAAGGCGCTGCGCGACGGCGATTGGCACGTTACCGTCGCCGTACGCGAGGGCATCCGCCTGCTGGCGGTGTGGCCGGGCTTCCGCGACAAGGCATACGGCATTGCGTTCGATATTGGCTCGACCACGATCGCGGCGCATCTGTGCGACCTTGAAACCGGCGAGGTTATCGCCGCGGGTGGCATCATGAACCCGCAGATCCGGTTCGGCGAAGACCTGATGAGCCGGGTTTCCTATGTCATGATGAATCCCGGTGGCCATACCAGGATGACAGAGGCTCTTTACGGCGCCCTCAACTCTCTGGTGGGGGATGTGACGGCGCAGGCCGGGATTGCGCCGTCGGAGGTGCTGGAGGCGACTTTTGTCGGCAATCCTATCATGCATCACCTGTTGCTGGGCATCGATCCGACCGAACTGGGCGGCGCACCCTTCGCGCTTGCCACCGACAGCGCGATCAACCTCTGGGCTCAGGAACTCGATCTCAAGATCAATCCCAATGCCCGTGTCTATGTGCTGCCGTGCATTGCCGGACATGTCGGTGCCGATACCGCAGCGGTTATTCTGTCCGAAGGGCCACATCTGAGCGACGAGGTGCGCCTGATCGTTGATGTCGGCACGAACGCGGAAATCGTGCTGGGCAACCGGCACCGGCTGATGGCGTGTTCCAGCCCGACCGGGCCGGCCTTTGAGGGCGCACAGATCAGCAGCGGCCAGCGGGCCGCCCCGGGCGCGATCGAGCGCATCCGCATCGACCCGGAATCGCTGGAGCCGCGATACAAGATCATCGGCAGCGATCTCTGGTCGGATGAGGCCGGCTTCGCCGATGCCGTTCGGCCGACGGGCATTACCGGCATCTGCGGTTCGGGCATCATCGAGGGGGTGGGCGAATTGTTTCTGTCCGGCATATTGCGGCCGGACGGAATCATCGATCCGGCGATGGCCGGACGGACTCCCCGCGTTGTCGCCGATGGCCGGACCTGCAGCTATGTCCTGTTCCCAGGTGACCTGATGTCGGGAGAAATCCGGATCACCCAGGGCGATATTCGCGCGATTCAGCTGGCCAAGGCTGCGCTTTACGCCGGTATCCGCCTGCTGATGGACCGTTTCGGCATCGACCGGGTGGACCGGATAACGCTGGCCGGCGCGTTCGGCAGCCATATTGATACTACGTATGCGATGGTGCTGGGCCTGATACCCGACTGCGATCCGGCCAAGGTGACCTCCGCCGGCAATGCCGCCGGTACGGGGGCAAGGATTGCGCTGGTCAATCGGCTGGCACGCCAGGAGATCGAGGCGCTCGTGCGAACGGTGGAAAAGGTCGAAACCGCCGTCGAGCCGCGATTCCAGGAGCATTTCGTCGACGCCATGGCGATTCCCCATCGCGTCGATCCGTTCCCGTCGCTGCGCGCGGCGATTTCCTTGCCATCGGCCCCCATCCCTGACGAGGGCGGCGGCGGCCGTCGCCGCGGACTGCGGCGGCGTGGGTCGTCAACAACCTCGCCGCTGGCGGCGGGGCCGCTTGCCGAATCGGCTGTCAATACCGGGCCGGAGCCGGGTTTTTCAGGCGCCGGTACTTCCGACGGCGGGGCCGGTATCGGGCTCGTCCCGTGATCGGAATGATGCGGTCGCTCCCCTGCTGCTATTGGTCCCGGTGATTGGCGACTGTTGCGGTTGCCGGGCAGGGGTGCGATACGTTACCAAACATGAGGGGCGTTCCCGTGATCGGGTCGTCCCTGGATGCCTACTTGCAGTGACCGGGAAAACCTTGATGACAATCAACAGTCATTCCGCCGCCCCATCCACTCGACTGGAGTCGGACGACGACGACGAGCGGAGCCGACCCTCGACCTATCAGGTCGAAAAACACCTTTTTGACGGGCGCAAGGTACTGATTGCAGGGCAGATCAATCAGAATGTTGCCCGCGACACGACCGCCCGGCTGCTGGCACTGGCCGAAGCGTCGAAGGATCCCATCCAGGTGATCGTTTCGTCGCCGGGCGGACACGTGGAATCCGGCGACATGATCCACGACATGATCCAGTTCATCGACGCCCCGGTCTATATCATCGGGTCAGGCTGGGTGGCGAGTGCCGGCGCGCTCATCTATGTGTCGGTGCCGACGGAGCGTCGTTTCTGCACCCCGAACACCCGTTTCCTGTTGCACCAGCCGTCCGGCGGTGCCGGCGGTCCGGCTGCCGACATCGAGATTCAGGCGCGCGAAATCATCAAGATGCGCGAGCGGCTGAACCGGATTTTTGCCAAGGCAACCGGCCAATCATTGGATCGTATCGCCAAGGATACCGACCGCGATTATTGGATGGGCGCTGAAGAGGCGATCAACTACGGTCTGGCCGGCAAAATCATCAACGTCCAGAGCGAAATCCGATAGGTTCGCGCGGCGTCGTTCTTACGATGCCGCACGGGATTGGGCACGGCCGCGTCGGCGGCCGCGCCCCGCGGGTGATTGCTCGTCTCCGCCCGGTTCCGCCTGCTCTGTAGCGGATGCCCCGATGGTTGCAATGGCTCCCAGTACCCGTTCGATTGTCGCATAGTCCGGCGATGGACCCGTCGGACGAGCGGCCAGAGTGCGCGCGATCGCCGCGATATGGGCTGGTGTCGTGCCGCAGCAGCCACCGATAATTCTGGCGCCGGCATCGCGGGCAAGACAGGCATAATCGCCCATGATTTCCGGACTGCCGGAATAGGAAAGCTGGCCGTCCTTGTAGACTGGAATGCCGCAATTGCCCTTGGCCACGATCGGCGTCGGCCCGGCTTGCCGAAGGGCGAGAACACTTTCCAGCAACTGGGCCGGCCCGATGCCGCAATTGGCGCCGAATGCCGCCGGGGCCGCACTCACACCACCGGCACCGGTGGCGGCAAGCGCGCTGGCCAGGGCGTCAGCCGGGGTGAGGCCCATCATCGTACGTCCATGGGTATCGAAGCTCATGGTCGCCACGACCGGCAGACCGATTTCCGCAGCGGCGGCCAATGCTGCCTGCAGTTCCTCACGCGACGAAATGGTTTCGATCCAGATAGCATCGACGCCCCCTTCGGCCAGAGCCACCATCTGCTCGGCGAATACGGCCGTGGCCTCGGCGATCGACAAGGCGCCCACGGGCGCCAGAATATCGCCCGTCGGACCGACGGAGCCGCAGACCGCTACTCGTTTGCCGGTGCGGGCGCGGGCATCATCGGCCACGCGCCGGCCGATGGCCGCCCCCACCCGATTGAAGTCGCCGACCCGGTCGGTAGCTTCGTGAAGCATCAGGCGGCGGCGGTTGGCCCCGAAGGTGTTGGTCAGGAACAGGTCACTTCCCGCCTCGACGAATCCGGCGTGGACGCTCGCCACCTTGTCAGGGTGGTCGATATTCCAGCGTTCCGGACAATCGCCCGTTTCGAGCCCGAGAGCGAACAGGCTGGTGCCCATGGCCCCGTCCGCAACCAGAACCGGCCGGGTTTCCAGAAGCTCGGAGAACAGTGACGACATCGGCAGGTACCCTTTCGCCGGAGTCAGGCAATATTTTGTGTCGGGGCCAGTGAGAGTTGCCGGCGAGAGGGATCAGTGAAGGGTCGCACCAATTCCGGTGTCGTCGGCGGTCCATGGGCTCGCCCACCGATCGGCCCCTTCGCCGGCCATCCAGGCTGCCGGCGCCGACTCCAGGCGGCAAAGGTCGCGGTCCCGCGCCGCGCGACGCTCGGCCGAATCGCCGGCGATGTCGCGGGCAATGCGGCGCCCGAGACCGACGGCCAGCCCGCAAGGTACCGGCGGGCAGGCTATCCCGGTATCGACCATCGGGTTCATCCCGCCAGCAAGGGCCGATTGAACCGACGGCTGCCCGCGGGTCGGCAGGGCGTTTACCAGACTGGACGTCGAGATACTGGCATGACCCAACTCCGGGAAGAGTTCCGCAGCGCGGGCGGCGAGAGCAAGTCCCTGGTCGCGCCCGTTCCGGCCGGTGACCGTTGCCGTTCCCAGAATGCCGAGGCAACTGTGACGCTGTCTGAGCGATAGGCCGCTTTCCCAGTGATGGACGGCCGGCAGCGTAACTTCGCGATCCGCCAGCCATTTCAGGCCGGGCAGGGGCGCCGTCTCGACGTAGAGGGCACGGGGCGGCTGACCGATTGGTCCCCGATTCAGTGGCTGTGGCGCGCCGTCGCCTGTCCAGACCACGAAGCGGGCATCGACGGCCCCTCGGCTGCTGTCGATTCGCCAGCCCCGGTCGGTCTGCTGAATGCTGTTGACGTCGACATCGCCGCGAAAGATGACGGCCGACTCCGCGTCGACGTTCCGTACCGGCGAGGCGGGTTCGATCGTGCGCTCGATCAGTCCCGCGCGCACGACATGCGGCCGGATGATGCCGTCGCCGGGAACAGACAAGGAGCCGGCGATCCGCGCAGGGTCGACCAGTGGCAGGCGCATGGCCGTTTCGGTCGCGGTGAGGATGACGACCTCGACTCCGGCGGCGGCGAGAACTGCCGCGCGGTTGGTGAGCGCGTCCATCCCGTCCGACGTGGTTGCAATCGTCAGACTGCCGACCCGGTCGAAGGCCGTTTCGCCACGGAACGACAGATCGCGACCGATCAGGTGGGATTCGCGCAGCAACGGCAAGTCGTCCTCGGCCGTGAGCGGCGCAAAGACGAAGCCGGGATCGATATCGGGGAACGGTACGGTGCCCGGAAGCTTCCGGCGGTCGAGAACGAGAATATCCTGCCAGCCGAACGACGCCAGGGTACCCGCGGTCGCGCAGCCTGTCGCCGTAGCGCCGACGATTGCGATGGTGACCGTGCTCTTCATAGCCCTCTCCCCCTAAGACACCGACTTGATCGGAGCCGCTGATCGAACAGGCGGCCCCGGATTCCAACCCCGTTCAGGTTGCCCCGGCCGCCCTTTGGGCGCGCACCGTGGCGACCCCGTATTCCCCGCCGGCATCGCACAGCCATTGCCACAGATAGGCGGCAAAGGACCGACGCACATGTATGTCGAATACCGGCGCACCGGTGCTGTCTTCCTGCCGGTGCAGGATGACGTCCGCCTTGGCGATCAGGCTCTGCGCGACGGCGCCGACCGGAAACCGGCTGTCGTGGATGTCGAGCGGCATCCCCTTTGCCAGTGTGTCACGGGCCCGGCCGCCCGCAAGGCGCAGCACGGTACTGTTCTCGGTTACGTCGACGACGGCGGCGTGGATGCCGTCGAAGGCATCCGACAGCGCTGGTGTCAGATTGCGTTCGACGCCCGGATCGGCTGTGATCAGCCATTCGTCCGGCCCCAGGTTCAAGGCGGCGACGGTGCCGTATGACCCCGTGGTGCCGACCGAGCTTAGCGGGTCAGTCGGCAGTACCATATCGAGGACCCGCCCGGCGGCAGCCATGAACTGGGCGTCCGACGGGCGGCCGCGCAGGCTGATCTTGGCGATATGCGGCCGCTCGGCCAGCGTGACGGCTGCGTCGGCCGCGCTTCCGACAGCGGCAACGTGGTCCAGTGGCGTGCGCCTTGACGACGGCGCCGCGGCGGACGGTGGGGTGGGACGCGATGCGTTCTCAAGCATGCTGACGCTCCCCTTCGGGATCGACGAATACGGGGCTGGTAACGGTGACCGGGATGGTCGTCCTGCCATCCGGCGCAACGGCATAAAGGGTTCGTCCCTGCATGTCGCGGCCTCCCGCGATCAGGGCCAGCGCGAACGAGCCGCCAACATTCGGGCTGTCATAGCTGGACGTCACATGGCCCAGCATGGGAACCGGCGGCGCGGGAAGGTCGGGCGATGCGACGATATGCGCCCCTTCCTCAAGCACGAGGCCACGGTCGGTCGGCAGCAGGCCGACGAGATGCTTGCGGTCGGGACGGATCGTGTCCGTTCGTGCCAGCGACCGCTTGCCGATATAGTCGGCGGCTTTTTTGCCGCTGATCCAGTCCATGCCCAGATCCGGCGGGGTGATCGTCCCGTCCGTTTCCTGGCCGACGATGATCAGACCCTTTTCGGCGCGCAGAACATGCATCGACTCCGTGCCATAGGGTGTCAGACCGTCTTCGGCGCCGGTTTCCATCAACGCCGTCCAGACGGCCAGTCCATAAGAGGCGGGGACGTTGATCTCGAACGACAGTTCCCCGGTAAAGCTGATCCGGAAGACCCGCGCCGGAACGCCGGCCACATGGCCATAGCGCACCGTCATGAACGGGAATGCCTCGGCCGACAGATCGATATCCGGACACAGGCGGGCCAGGATATCGCGGCTTTTCGGTCCGCCCAGCGTCATCACCGCCCATTGTTCGGTGACCGATGTCAGGAACACCTCCAGTGACGGCCACTCGGTCTGATGCCATTCCTCTAGCCACGACAGGACAGTCGCTGCACCACCGGTGGTCGTGGTCATGTGGAAGTGGTCGTCGGCCAGACGGGTCGTCACGCCGTCATCCTTGACCATGCCGTCCTCGCCCAGCATGAGGCCGTAGCGGGCACGGCCGACGCCGAGCTTCAGCCAGCCATTGGTATAGATGCGGTTCAGGAACTCCGCCGCATCGCGGCCCTGGATATCGATCTTGCCCAGGGTCGTGGCGTCGAGCAGACCGGCGCTGGATCGCACCGCGGCGCATTCCCGCTTGACCGCCGCATCCATGGTTTCTCCTGGTTTCGGATAGTACCAGGCCCGTTTCCACTGGCCGACATTTTCGAACATGGCGCCTTTGGCTGCGTGCCATTCATGAATCGGCGTGGTTCTGACCGGGTCATAGAGCGCCTTGACGCTGCGTCCGGCGATCGCGCCCAGGGTGACCGGCGTATAGGGCGGCCGGAACGTGGTGACCCCGACATCGGGAATGGTAGAGGCCATCGCCTCGGCGACGATTCCGAGCGCTGTGACGTTGCCGATCTTACCCTGGTCGGTACCCATACCGGTCGTGGTGTAGCGTTTTACATGTTCGACGGAACTGAACCCCTCGCGGATCGCCAGTTTCAGATCCTTGGCGGTGACATCGTTCTGCTGGTCCACGAAGGCCCGGACCCTGTGCGCGGGCCGTGGATTGGGCAACTGCCAGATCGTGCGCATCGGCGTGATCTCGCCGGCCAATCGATCACTGACCGCCGGATCGGATAGGGGCGGGGCGGGCGCGGCGATTCCGGCCGCAATGGCGCCTTGGGCGCCGGCGCGATGACCCTCGGCCAGACAGCCGGCAAGCGTCCAGGTGCCGGCGCAGCTGCCGGCGGACGCCGTGCCTTGGCCGGGACGGTCGGGGATGAAGGTGTCGTGTTCGGGGTCGAAGCCGAGGGTGCCGCGCGCTTGCGAGAACAGATGCACTGCCGGATTCCAGCCGCCGGAGACGGCCAGGATATCGGTGTCGATCCATCTGGGGCCGGGCCCGGTAACGCCGGAGCCGTCGGATGACAACGCCATCACGGCGACCCGCTTCAGCTTTGTTCGACCTTTTGTTTCCGTCACCGCATGCCCGGCGACGATCTCGATCCCGGCAGCGCGGGCGGCGTTCGGCAACGCGCCCCTGGGGCGGGGCCGGATGTCGACGACGGTGACGTCGGCACCGGCGCGGTCGGCATCCAGCGCGGTTCGATAGGCGCCGTCATTGTTGGCGAAAACCACGATCCGCTTGCCTGGGAGTACGGCATAGCGATTGATGTAGCTGCGAACCGACGCCGCCAGCATCACGCCGGGACGGTCGTTGCCGTGAAACACCATGGACCGTTCGATGGCGCCGGTTGCCAGCACCGTCCGCCGCGCTCGTACCTTCCACAGGCGCTGGCGGGGCATGGCAACCGGTCTGTTGGCGGGCGCCATGTGGTCCGTGACACGCTCCAGCAGGCCCAGGAAGTTATCCTGATAATAGCCGAAGCAGGTCGTGCGCGGCAGGATCGTGACTGTATCGTACGATGCGAGTTCGGCCACCGCCGACGCCACCCAGTCGGCGGCCGGGTTGCCGTCGAGGGTGATGCCGTCGGCCGGCTCGGAGAGCAGTGAACCGCCCGGTTCCGACTGCTCGTCGCACAGGATAACGCGTGCGCCGGTTCGTGCCGCGGCCAGGGCGGCTGAAATGCCTGCCGGACCGGCGCCGGCAACCAGCACGTCGCAGAAGTCGTAGCGCTGGTCGTAGCGGTCCGGATCGTCTTCGCGTGGGGATCGTCCGAGGCCGGCGGCCCGGCGAATGACGTATTCATAGCCCTTCCAGAAGGACGCCGGCCACATGAAGGTCTTGTAGTAGAAGCCGGCGGCAAACAGCGGATTCAGCACGTCGTTGACCGCGCTCACGTCCAGCCCCACCGACGGCCAGCAATTCTGACTCTCGGCTTCCATGCCCTCGTACAGGTCGGCCTGGGTGGCCCGTATGTTCGGATCCGTACGCGCGGCGCCGCGTCCGATCTGGACCAGGGCGTTGGGTTCCTCTGCGCCCGCGCTGACGATGCCGCGCGGGCGGTGATACTTGAAGCTGCGCGCGATCAGGTGAACGTCGTTGGCCAGCAACGCGGCGGCGAGCGTGTCGCCATGGTACCCATCGAGGGTCAGGCCGTTGAACCGGAACCGTACCGGGGAGGTGCGGTCGATGCGTCCGCCATCGGTCAGGCGGTTGGGCTGTGTCATCAGCGCAATCCTCCTTCCCGAAGCAGGGCGTCCTCGTCGCTTCCACCGTCATAGGCAGAGATATCGCCGGGATGGGCCGCAGTCACTTCTGCTGCCGGTGGATTATTGTCGCCGAACTGGGGCGGTGCTTCGGCCGCGCCATAGGCCTTCAGCGTGGTGTCGCTGGCGGTGTCGCGGGCCAGATGGAACCAGCGCCGACAGCCATGAATATGCACCCACCGTTCAAAATGCACGCCACGTGGATTCTTGCGCATGAAGACGTAATCCGCCCATTCGGCGTCGGTCAGCGCCGCCGGATCGTCCGGACGCCTGATATGCCCTTCGCCGGCGGCCTTGAACTCCGACTGCTCGCGCTCGCCACACCAGGGACAGGAGATCTGGAACATGGGCGGGATCCTCCGTGGATCGTGTGGTTTTTGCATCAACCGGTCGAAACGGCCTTCGTTCCAGCCGGACATTGTTTCAGTGTGCCACTGCGGCCGCGCCGTGTTCCGCGACCAGGGCGCCGGACGAAAATCGTTCCAGCGTGTAGGGCGCGCAAAGGGCGTTCGGACGGCCATTGGCCACCAGATCGGCAAATACATGGCCCGAACCCGGCGTCGCCTTGAATCCGCCGGTACCCCAGCCGCAGTTGAAGTAGAGGCCGTCGACCGGTGTTCGCGATATGATGGCGCTGGCATCGGGCGATATGTCGACGATGCCGCCCCATTGGCGCATCATTCTCAGGCGCGAGAAGATCGGAAACAGTTCGACTACCGCAGCGACCGTCGTTTCCACGACGTCGAAGCCACCGCGCTGGGTATAGGACAGGTGGTGGTCGATACCGGCGCCAATCACCAGTTCGCCCTTGTCGGACTGGCTGACATAGGCGTGAACGGCATTGGACATGACGACGGTATCGATGATCGGCTTGACCGGCTCGGAAACCAGCGCCTGCAGGGGATGGCTTTCCAGCGGCAATCTGATGCCCGCCATATCCGCGATCAGCGAGGAATGGCCCGAGGCGACCACGCCGACCTTTGGTGTGCGGATCGATCCACGGGTGGTCCGGATGCCGGTGATGCGCCCCTGGTCGAAATCGAATCCGGTCAATTCGCAGTTCTGGATGATGTCGACGCCCATGGCGTCGGCGCCGCGCGCATAGCCCCAGGCGACGGCGTCATGGCGAGCCGTACCCGCGCGGCGTTGCAGCGTCGAGCCGTAAACCGGATAGCGGATGCCGGGGTCGCCATTCAGGACAGGGCAGAAAGCCAGGGCGGCATCCCGGTCGAGCCATTCGGCATCGATGCCGTTCAACTGATTGGCACGGGTACGCCGGATCAGGTCGCGCGCTTCATGCTGGTCGTGAGCCAGATTCATCACGCCGCGCTGGCTGAACATGACGTTATAGTTCAGCTCCGCCGACAGCCCTTCCCAAAGTTTCAGCGCGTGCTCGTAGAGATGAGCGGACGCGTCGAACAGGTAGTTCGACCGGACGATGGTAGTGTTGCGGCCGGTATTTCCGCCGCCGAGCCAGCCTTTCTCGATGACGGCGATGTTGGTCAGGCCGTGTTCCCTGGCCATGTAATAGGCCGTGGCCAGCCCATGTCCGCCCCCGCCGATAATGACGGCGTCGTAATAGGGCTTGGGGTCCGGCGAACGCCAGACCTTGTGCCAGTCCTTGTGCCCGGTCAGCGCATTTCGGGCCAACGAGAAAATTGAATACCGCTTCACCGCACCGCACCCCGACCCAATGGCACCACGTAGCCTGCAGAGGCGGGCGCGCGACCCGCTTCTGCATCAAGGGTGGAACGGACGGTGTGCCGCCGCAATTCCGCAAGCGACACGCGTCATGCCGTTAACGCCGCATTTGCGACAGGCCCCGTTCGGGCACGCCGGGGTTGGGACCCTGAGTTACAGAAGGTGGCGATTCAGGAATTCCAACGTCCGTTCCCGCGCCAGTTTTGCCGCATCGGGAACGAAGTCGTCGCGTTCAGTGCAATTGAATCCATGGCCCGCGTCGTAGACGTGCAATTCGACGGAGGGTTGAGCGGCGAGGATCGCGGAGCGGTCGGCTTCCGGGATATGGGCATCGTGTTCGCCAAAATGCATCTGAACGGGGCAGGTCGGTGTCCGGTCGCTGAACTGGGCGATCTGACCGCCGTAGTAGCAGACCGCGGCTGCAGGTTTCAGATCGGCGGCGGCCAGCCAGGCGAGCGAGCCGCCCCAGCAGTAGCCGATAACGCCGATTGGCCCGTTGCGGGTTGTGGCGCGGCACCAGTCCACGGCCGCGGCTACATCGCGCATGGCCGTTTCCCACGGCACCTGCTGGCGCAATTCGCGGCCCCTGGCGATACCGTCGGGGTCGTATCCCAGTTCGATATCCGGCCCGATCCGGTCGAAAAGGGCCGGCGCCACCGCAACGAAGCCTTCGGCCGCATAGCTTTCGACTACGGCCTTTATGTGCCCATTGACGCCGAAAATCTCCTGGCAGATGACCAGGGCAGCTTTCGCTGGCTGGTCCGGTTCAGCGATATGCAGCGTCAGCCCGTGGCCGTCCACCGCCGTGATCGTTTCAATGCGCTTTTTGGGCATGTATCGGGCCTCGTTTGCCGGGCGACGGGGGTCGAAGAATTGTCGGCCGTGCTCAGGTCCGGAAGGCCGACCGATCACACATTGAACCGGAAGTGGAACACATCCCCGTCGCGGACCACGTATTCCTTGCCTTCCTGGCGCATTTTTCCGGCCTCTTTGGCGCCCTGTTCGCCGCCCAGAGCGACATAGCTGTCGTAGTCGATCGTTTCGGCCCGGATGAATCCGCGCTGAAAATCGGTATGGATCGCGCCCGCGGCTTCCGGCGCCGTCGCCCCCACGCGAACCGTCCAGGCCCGGGCCTCTTTCGGTCCGACAGTGAAGAATGTCAGCAGACCGAGAAGACGGTACCCTGCTCTGATGACCTTGTTAAGCCCAGGCTCTTCGAGACCGATGCTTTCTAGAAAGCCCTGCTTCTCTTCGGCATCGGTAATCTGGGCCAGTTCCGCCTCGATCGCTGCGGATATGACTACGGCCTCGGCGCCCTTTTCGCGCGCCATGGCTTTCACGGCCTCGCTATGGGCGTTGCCAGTGGCCGCTTCATCCTCGCCGACATTGCACACGTAGAGAACCGGTTTGGCGCTGAGCAGGTGCAACTGATCGAACGTTGTGCGTTCATCCGGGGACAGATTGGCCAGGACGGATCGCGCGGGCCGGCCATCCTGCAATGCCGGCAATATCTTGCCGATCAGTTCGAGCTGGGCTTTGGATTCCTTGTCGCCGGTCTTTGCCCTTTTCGACAGCGTCTGGGACCGGCGCTCAAGGCCGTCCATGTCGGCCATGACCAATTCGATGTCGACGGTTTCGGCGTCGCGCACCGGGTCGACCGACCCGTCGACGTGGGTCACGTCGCCCTCGAAACACCGCAGCACGTGAAGGACGGCGTCAGTTTCCCGGATGTTGCCGAGGAACTGGTTGCCCAGGCCCTCGCCCCTCGACGCGCCCTTGACCAGGCCCGCGATATCCACGAATTCGAGCTGGGTCGGAATGACCTTGGCCGATTTCGCCAGCCTCGCCAGTTCGTCCAGTCTACCGTCCGGGACGCCGACCCGGCCGGTATTGGGCTCGATCGTGCAGAACGGATAATTCGCGGCCTCGGCCGCCTGGGTCGAGGTCAGGGCGTTGAAAAGGGTGGATTTGCCGACATTCGGCAGTCCGACGATCCCGCAATTGAAGCCCATGACGGTCTGGTTCCCTTCTGGCTGTGCCCCTGGTCGCCGTCATGCGTCGGGGCGGGATGTGTGCAAAACGCGGGAGCCCCTGGCGGGCGGATCACTCAGCGCGGGTCTTCTGCGCCACTTGCGTCATGAATTTGTCCGGCGCGCCGTCGACGAGATGGGGCGCGGCATCGGCCATGGCTTCCAGCAACGGGTCGAGCCAGTCTTCGTCGCGCCCCGCGAAGTTGGAGAGGACATAACCGGTGACCCGATCCTTGTCGCCCGGGTGCCCGATGCCGATACGCACCCGCCAATATTCCGGCCCGATATGCTGGTCGATCGATCTCAGCCCGTTGTGACCGCCCGCACCGCCGCCACGCTTGACGCGGACCTTTCCGGGCGCAAGGTCGAGATCGTCGTAAAAAACGATCACATCACCCGGCGGTACCTTGTAAAAGCGGATCGCCTCGCCGACAGCCTGTCCTGAACGGTTCATGAATGTCTGCGGCTTCAGGGCGATGATCTTCGTATCGCCGATTCGGCCTTCCGCCAACAGAGCGTTGAACTTCTGTTTGAACGGAGAAAATCGGTGGCGTTCGGCAATGTCGTCAAGGGCCATGAAGCCGATGTTATGCCGGTTATAGGCGTATTGGTTGCCCGGATTGCCCAGCCCGACCATCACGATCATGGCTCTATCCCCTTCAAGCGGCTACCGCGACGACCCGCCGGCGTTCCCGCAGGCACAAATGGAGTCGCAACCGGCAACGGCATACCCGAAAGCCGGTCCGAAACGTACCAGCCAACGGGGGTCGACTCCCGGTGGCCGGCACGGATGGGGCAGCAGCAGCTTCTGCCTACTCTTCCTTGGTCTCGGCTTCCTCGGCCACTTCTGCACCGGTTTCTTCGCCGGTGTCCGCGCCTTCGGACTTCATCGCCGACGGCGCGGTCATCGTTGCGACGGTGAAGTCACGGTCGGTGATGTTGGGCGTGACGCCGCGCGGCAGCTTGACCTGAGAAATGTGGATGCTGTCGCCGACATTGACGCCCGTCAGATCGATCTCGATCGTGTCGGGAATGCTGTCGGCCCGGCAGTCGACCTCGATCTCGTGGCGGACAACGTTCAGGACGCCGCCTTCCTGAATGCCGGGGCAGTCGTCTTCATTGATGAATGCAACCGGCACATTCATGGTGACGCTGGTCCGGTCGCTGACGCGCAGGAAATCCACATGGATCGGGAACTCGGTCACGACATCGACCTGAAGGGCCCGGATAAGGGTGTGGTGGGGCGTGCCGTTGACCATGACATCGTAGAGATGCGTGGCATAGTGAGGATCGCGGGTGATCCTGAAGAGTTCGAGTTCATCGACATTGATGACGACAGGCTGCTGCTTGTTCCCGTAGATGACGCCCGGAATTTTCTTCTCGCGGCGTGCCTGACGGGCTGCCCCCTTACCGGCCCGTTCGCGCAGCTGTGCATCGATTTTGATTGCTTCGGCCATAGATCCGTTCTCTCCTGACAAACGACGAAAAAGGGCGTCGACCTCCAGGGGTGTCGACGCCGCTTAAATACGCGGGGGCCGAAACGGCTCCCGCGCTCGGGGGTCTATAGCAGGCGATGGCGGTTCGTTCAACGTTCAAGCTGTCCGGGGTTCAAGCTGTCCGGGGTTCAAGCTGTCCGGGCTGTCGCCCCCTTGTCTTGACCATCCATCGCTGGTGGTTCAGTCGAACAGGCTGGAGACCGACTGCTCGCTGCTGATCCGGAACATCGCCTCGCCGATCAGCGGCGCGATCGTCAACTGCCGGATATTGTGGCTGACCCGAACTGCTTCGGTGGCAAGAATGCTGTCCGTCGTGACCAGTTCCTTCATCGGAGATGCCGTGATACGGGCCACGGCGCCGCCGGAAAGGACGCCATGGGTCACATAGGCGCTGACCGATGTTGCGCCGGCCTCGGTCAGAGCAACGGCGGCGTTGCACAGCGTACCGGCACTATCGACGATATCGTCGACAAGGATGCAATCCCGCCCCCGCACATCGCCGATGATGTTCATGACTTCGGAGACCCCGGCGCGTTCCCGCCGCTTGTCGATGATCGCCAGATCGGCGTCGAGCCGTTTGGCCATGCCGCGGGCCCTGACCACGCCGCCGACATCGGGCGAGACGATTACCAGACCGTCGGGATCGTAACGCTCCTTGATGTCCTTCACGAAAACGGGTGCGGCGTAGAGATTGTCCACGGGGATATCGAAAAAGCCCTGGATCTGGCTGGCATGAAGGTCGAGCGTCAGCACACGGTCGGCGCCGGCGTTGGTCAGCAGGTTGGCGACCAGCTTTGCGGAAATCGGCGTGCGGGGGCCGGTTTTTCGATCCTGCCGGGCATAGCCGTAATACGGCATGACAGCCGTGATCCGCT
Source organism: Fodinicurvata sp. EGI_FJ10296 (assembly GCF_040712075.1). Taxonomy (NCBI): domain Bacteria; kingdom Pseudomonadati; phylum Pseudomonadota; class Alphaproteobacteria; order Rhodospirillales; family Rhodovibrionaceae; genus Fodinicurvata; species Fodinicurvata sp. EGI_FJ10296. The sequence continues at coordinate 18,128 of NZ_JBFCVL010000004.1, read as the reverse complement.
GTGCCGATCCGCGCCGGAGAGCGTCGATTGCGACCAGCAGTTCCATGAGGTTGTCGTTTGCCGGATAGCAGGTCGACTGGATGACAAAAACGTCTTCCCCGCGAACGTTTTCCAGGATCTCGACGAAGACTTCCATGTCGGCAAAACGTCTGATCGACGCCTTTGTCAACGTGTCTTGCAAATAGGTGGAAATGGCCTCGCTCAGCGGGCGGTTGCTGTTACAGGCGAGGATTTTCATTGGCGGCTAACCTTTTGGGGACGACGATGCGGGCCCTGGTCTGGAGAGCCGGAAGGAGTATCACCCATGGAATTCGAGCTTCCTGCCGACCTCAAAATCGGGCGCGTGGAGGGTGGAGGTCCTATAACAGCCGGTCCCCGTCTTGTAAACGCTGAAGGGGGGCGATTATCCCGATTTGTGACGGTCGGATGACAATGGACGTCGACCTTCTGCCGGGGGCACGGCATCTGACGCGCAGGGCAGCTATCGGCCGATTCCGATCACGGCGATCTGGCGACCGTAGTCGGCTATCCCCTCAAGTGTGCCTCGGCGATAGCTGTAGTAGTCATCGGGATTTGCCAGTGTATCCACGGCCAGATCGCCGACCGAGCCAATGCCTGCCGCCTGCAGGCGAGTGATGACATAGCCCGGCAGATCGAAATGATGGTGGCCCGGCCGCCCCTGAACAAAGAAGCGGCTGTTCGTGGCGTCGGCATCGGTGAATCTGGTCACAAACGCCTCGTCCACCTCGTAGGAAGATTGGGCGATCGACGGACCGACGGCCGCACGCAGGCTATCGGGCGCAGCGCCCCGGCGCAGCATCGACTCGATCGCGGCCTCGGCGATACCGGCCAGCGCGCCTTTCCAGCCGGCATGCGCCGCGCCGACGATCGGGTCGCCGGTGTCCGCCAATTGACCGGCAAACAGAATTGGAACGCAGTCGGCCGTGAGAATGCCGATCGCGATCCCGGGCGCCGCGGTTACGATCGCGTCGGCGCGAGGCGGTTTGGCGAAATCCCATGTACCGGGGCTGGCAGCGTCGGCGACATGGACGTCGTTTCCGTGGACCTGATGGACTGTCAGGACGTCCGCTGCGGCAAGGCCGACCGAGGTCGCCGTCCGGTGCCGGTTCCGGTGGACGAGCGCGCGATCGTCATTCGATCCGTATCCACAATTCAACGAGGCGTAGCGACCGGCGGATACGCCGCCACGGCGGCCGAAGAATGCATGACGCACACCGCCGATAGCCGAAAGTGACGGCGAGGTCAGCGACGGCGGGACCGATGAGTCGGCACGCGGTTCGCGGGCGTTCGGCGTGTCGAACCGGGACTGCAGTGTCATGATCGTGACTTCATCGGGTTTCGGTTCCGAAAACGGGTGATAGTCGGTTCGTGCCGGTCAGGGGCCGGCGAATCCGGCCGGCGGCATGGTGCGGTCAAAGCCACGGTCGCCGGTCACGGCCAGTACCTTGAACAGCGTGCCCATTTGATCCGCAGCGGTCAATCGCTCGACGGCCGTGTCGATGGCAGCGGACTGGTCGTCGTTGGCTGCCCGTTTAAGGGCAACCGCCCGCATGGCGATGCCGAGTTCGAGCAGGAACGTCCCTTGGTTCACTGGCCCGAAAGTTCTCGCACCACTGTCGCGGGCCGCTGCGGATAGCGCCGCGAAATCGACATGGGCCGTCAGATCGACAGTCCCGGCGGCTTGCAGTGGGTCTGCGAAAGCGTGGCGCGAAACGGCCTGGAAGGTGTCGCCGAATCCGGATCGCGCATGTCCATAATCGATGATCAGGACAGCACCGCCCTGGCGGCGGACAATCCCGGCGAGATCGCGGATAACGGCAATGGCGGCCGGGCATGTCTCGAATATCGCGCCATCGGGCACCTTTTGGCCGAGGCCTGCGTCGAAGAGTCCGCGATCCCGCATCGTCTGGATCGCCGGCTCGACGAACGGCGCATGTGCCCCGGGTCCAAAGGAAAGGCCGTCATTGGTTGCGGTCGCAGCGCTCGCCTGCACGACCATGCGTTCACGCCAGACGCCCCCTGACATTACATACTGATGAATGGGAAGAGCGTCGAAGAACTCGTTCGCCACGATGAAGAGCGGTCGGTCGTCGGGCAGTCCGGCAGTATTTTCATGCCAGGTCGGTGTTATCGCGAGCGGTTTCAGTGCCGCTGCCTGATGCGCCCGCAACGTCGTGCTTGTCTCCACCAGATGCACGTCCAGAGCATCGCGGAACGCCGGCAGGCCCGCTGCGGCGCGCAGCGCATCGGCCATGAGGGTGCCGCGGCCCGGGCCAAGTTCCGCCAGTACCGGCCGCTCCGGCCGGCCGCTGCGGTCCCAGACGTCGGCAAGCCATAGGCCGATCAGTTCGCCGAACATCTGGGATACTTCCGGCGCGGTTACGAAATCGCCCGATCGGCCGATCGGCTCCGCGCGCCTGTAATAGCCATGCTGGTCGTGCCCCAGGCACAGGGTCATATAGTCATGGATCGTCATCGCCCCGCCGGTCGCCAGTCGGTCGCGAATGAGGAAGTCCAGCGGTGTGGTCGGGGCGGCGCACATTCGCAAAATCCGTGCTGCTGCTAGCGGCCGTTGCCGGCGGGTGCCGCAGACACTGCCGATTGCGCGACCGGTTGGCGATAGACACCATACAGGATCAGCCCGGCACCCGCGACGATCATCGGCAGTGAAAGAAGCTGACCCATTGTCGTCCCGAACACGAGATAACCGAGTTGAGGATCAGGTTCGCGAAAGAACTCTACCATGAAGCGCGAAAGGCCATAGCCTGTCACGAAGACACCCGTCAGGATACCGGGTCGCCGCATGATTGACTGGCGCCGCGTCAGCACGAACAGCACGACGAACAATAGAAGCCCTTCAAGCGCGGCCTCGTAAAGCTGGCTGGGGTGGCGGGGCAGGGGGCCGCCGGTCGGGAAAATCACGCCCCACGGCACATCGGTCGGCCGTCCATACAATTCTGCATTGATGTAGTTGGCGATGCGTCCGAAAAACAGGCCGATCGGTGCCGCGGCGGCAATCAGGTCGGACAGCGCCAGCGATTCGGCGGCGCGGGCGCGCGCAAATACGATCATGGCGACGGCAACGCCCGCCAGTCCACCGTGGAACGACATCCCCCCTTCCCAGATGCGGATCACCGACAGCGGATCGGCGGCCGCAATGCCGGGCTGGTAGAACAGGACATATCCGAGCCGCCCGCCGATCACGGTGCCGACCACGGCCCAGACGAGAAAGTCGTCGACATCGCGATCAGTCGGTTTGAGATCGGGCACGCGGCGGGCCAGGCGGATGGCATAGCGCCAGCCGGCGACGAAACCGACCAGATAGGCGAGGCCATACCATCGAACGGCGAATGGGCCGATCTCGAACAGGACCGGATCGATAGCGGGAAAATCCATGGATGGGCCGTCCAATCGCTGGAAAAATGTCGTCGGGTGAGCCGACCGGCCCGCGTTGCAAGCAGGCTCGGGCTGTTATAGGGGCGGGTAGCCTCGCCTTGCAACCCGGGCCAGCCGGCCCCATACTTCACGATAGTGGCCAGGCGCAAGATCGAAGACGCAGGTCCCAGTACGCAGGTTTATGAATCGGAAGCGGTCATGCAGACGAATAGCAAAATTCTCGACGATCTCGCCAAGGTGGCTCAGGGGGCCGTCGGCGCCGCATTCACCGCGCGCGACGAGGTTCGTTCCAGATTGCGGGCCGAATTCGAACGGGTACTCGACCGCATGGATCTTGTGACTCGTGAAGAATTCGAGGCGACACGGGCCATGGCCGCCAAGGCTCGCGACGAGCAGGAGGAGATGACCGGTCGTATCGCCGCCCTGGAAGCCAGGCTCGCGGCGCTGGAAGCGCCAGCCCAAGGCAAGACGCAGAACAAAGCCAAAGCCAAATCCGGGACGAGAACCCAATCCGCACCCCGGGCAAAATCGACCGGACGCAGCAAGTCTTCGGCGGCCGCCGACAAGGCGGAAACCGGAGCGACAGAGGCGGGAGCCAGGAAGCCGCGCACCAGGCGGACCAAGGCCCAATCGTCCGGTGAGCAGCCGGGTGAGCGCTCGGACAGTTGACACTTTTCCTTTCTGCGGGACCGAAAGCGGAAAACATCATTCATCCCGGGCGCTACGGCCACCAGCTGTGGCGGCGGTCGGGCGTATCTACCCGCGACATTGCCTGCCTGTAATTTCTGATACCCCCTGTTGTGAGGGCGTGATCTGATGTACTGAAAGGCAGGCACCAGGCGAGGCCGGAATTGTGGCGGCATTCCATGTCCATTTCCGGGTCCATTTCCGGCGCCATGCGGACGCATTTTGAGGGACCATGCCATGACAGAGGGCGCGACATTCGAATCGGGTTTCGCCAACAACCCGCTGGATGTGGTGGAAGAGATCGTAATCGCCAATGACTGGCCGTTCGAGCGCCTTTCCAGCGACGAAATGGTTGTTGAGTGCCGCGGGCGCTGGTCGACCTACCGTTTGTTTTTCTTCTGGCAGGACGACGTCAACGCGATTCAGTTTTCCTGCCAGATGGGGATGAATGCTCCGACCGACCGGCCAGTAGCAATGAACGAGCTTCTCGTGCTGATCAACGAGCGGATGTGGTTGGGCCATTTCGACATAGAGCGGGAAGAGCGGGTACCGACGTTCCGCCACACCTCGTTGTTGCGCGGCAATAGCGGGTCCGACGCCGAAATGCTCGAAGATATGGTCGATATCGCATTGACTGAATGCGAGCGATTTTACCCGGCTTTCCATTTCGTTTGTGCAGAAAACTGCGATCCGGTCGACGCGATGTCCGCAGCCATCATCGATACGGTGGCTGAGGCCTGATTGTTCCGGCGTCAGTCAGGGTGAGCAGCTTGGTGCAGCCGGAACGGACTGCCCGGCGCTGCCTCGATTAGCGCGGTCTGTCGCAAAAGCTCTCGCCCATCTACACAACACTACGTTGAACCGTTTGGTTTTATTCCCCGGGTTTGACGGAGCGTTATTCTATTATTTCATTCTGGCGCCATCCTCGATATGCTTTGGCATCACGGGGGGTGTCTTTCAATGCATGCGCGTAGAACGTCTTTTATTGCTACCATCGCTCTGTATGGCGTTTCCTTCTTCTTATTTCCATTTGCGATTACGATCGGATCGGCTTCCGCGGATATATCGGAAGATGAAAATTTGCTCCGGGTCGTTGGCCCGGCGGGGCCGGCTACGCTGGATCCTCACGTTGCCAGTGATGCTTTTACAGTGGCCGTGCTCGCGAACTTCTTTGAGCCTCTGCTGAAACGCGATCCTGATCTCAATCTTCGTTCTGCACTTGCGACGGATTGGGAGCAGGTCGCCCCGCGCCAGTGGCGCTTTCATCTTCGTGAGGGGGTGCGATTCCACGACGGCCAGCCTTTCGGGGCCGAGGACGTCGTTCACAGCTTCAACAGATCCATCGACGAGAGCGCGCGCCTGTCCACACGGATGGCCGGGATCGAACGCGTCGAGCAAGTCGACCCCCTGACGGTGGATTTCCATACATCCGAGCCGATGCCATTGCTGCCTGGCCAACTCGATGCGTGGCTGATCGTCAGCCGGAATACGTCCGACGCGCCCGAATTCACTGAGTCGCTGTCGGCGGATTTCGTGAACGGCACCGGCCCCTTCGAACTGACCGAGTACGAATCCGATGTCGCCTTGGCGGCCGTTTCCAATCGTGACTGGTGGCGGGAGCCGACGCACAATCTGGATGCCGTCGCCTATGAGGTCGCCGGGTCCGCGCCGGCGAGGGTCGCCACTGCATTGGGCGGCGATGCCGACATCGTGCTTTCGGTGCCCGTGCAGGACGTCACGGCGATCGCCGAGGCGCCGGAGGTCGAAGTTCTTGCCGTCGATGAGCCGCGCGCCATATTTCTCGGGCTCGCTCAGCGGCGGCCGGACGGGTCCGAGACACCGTTGGCCGATGCACGTGTGCGGCAGGCCGTCTATAATGCCGTCGATGTCGACACCCTGATCTCGGTCATCCTGCGGGGGCAGGGCGTACCACTGGCGGCGCCGGTTGCGCGTCAGGTGACGGGTTATCCGCAATCGCTGGAACGCCGTCCCCATGACCCGGAGCGCGCAAGGCACTTGCTGCGCCAGGCCGGTTACGGTTCGGGTGTCACGGTGCCGCTCGATTGCCCCAATGACCGCTATATCAACGATGAAGCCATCTGCACCGCTATCGCCGGCATGCTTGAGCGGGTCGGATTCGACATCCGGCTACGGGTCGAGCCGGGTGGGCCGTTCACCAATCGGCTTTTCCAGCAGGGGGAACCCGATCCGGGGATTTATCTGATCGGCTGGCTCCCTTCCAGCCTGGACAGTGGCCGTGTTCTGGCCGATCTTGTCGCCGGTGCGGATCCGGCCCGGCGGCTCGGCGTTGTCAACATCACCGGCAATGAGGATACCGACCTGGACGCGCTGATCGAGACGATTCAGCGCGAGACCGACATGGTGGCCCGCTCCGAGATGATGATCGATGCATGGCACAGGGTACACGAGCGGACGGTTTATGTGCCACTGTATCAGCAACAGTCGGCGTGGGCCGTTCGGTCGGGCGTAACGGTCGTCCGGCGCGCCGACGGCATCCTGCTTTGGAATGGCGTGCGTCTGCCCGATGGCGGCGGGTAACGGCGGGCGGGAAGATTGGGGGGTTAATGATCAGGGTATTCGGCTCGCTGAACATGGATCTGGTTGCTGCGGCCGATCATATTCCGGTACCTGGCGAGACCGTCCTGACAGGAACTTATCTTCGCGTGCCCGGCGGCAAGGGGAACAATCAGGCAGTAGCCGCCGCGCGGGCCGGCGGCGCGGTTGCGATGGCCGGATGTGTCGGGCGTGACGGGTTCGGCGAAATCCTGATCGACAATCTGCGCCGCAACGGAATCGATACTGCGGCCGTGCGTCCGGTCGATGAGCCGACCGGCATCGCGATGATTACCGTCGACAAGGCCGGCGAGAACATCATCACGGTCGCATCAGGTGCGAACATGGCGGTAACGGCGGACCTGTTCGGCCCGAATCAATGGACGACGGGCGATACGCTCGTTGTTCAGATGGAAGTGCCGCCTGAGGAAACCTGGAAGACCGTGCGTCAGGCGCATGAGCGCGGGGCGCGGACGATCGTCAATGTCGCGCCGGCCGCCCCAATACCGCACGATATTCTGGAAGCGGTGGATGTGCTGGTCGTGAACGAAGGCGAGGCAATGACCGTCGCCCGTGGACTCGGCCTGACGACGCCGGACATCGCCGCTACCGCGCGGGCACTGGTCGAGGCCGGCGCGGGTGCCTGTGTGGTGACCTTGGGTGGCGACGGCGCGATGGCGGCCGTTGGTGACCACGTGTACCGCGTTGTGCCAGCACGGATCACCGTTGCCGACACGACCGGGGCAGGTGACACGTTCACCGGAGTGCTGGCACAAGGGCTTGATGCCGGCCTGTCGATGCAGGATGCCCTGCGGCGGGCTTCGCTGGCGGCGGGGTTGGCGTGCGAGGCGCTTGGTGCTCAGGCAAGCATGCCTGCCGCCGAGGCGATAGACGCTGCAATGGCCGAGCGGCGCATTTGAGCGGCCTGCCCCTGCGATCCAAGCCAACGTGATTTTGGCGGATGCCAGCGACGGTCTTCCCATTTGGCAATACGGGTTCTAGGCTGTGGCCGGGCGGTACGCAGGCGGCCTCGACCGAGGAGTCGCAGCGGCACCGGACTGCATTGAAAAACTCAAGAGTATGAACATGCCCGTATACAATTCCCTGGCGGCCCTGAAACCGACAATGACCGAGTGGCGCCGCGATATTCATGCCCATCCCGAGACGGCGTTCGAAGAAGTGCGGACCAGTGCCAAAGTTGCGGATCTGCTGGAATCCTGGGGTATCGAGGTTCACCGGGGTATCGCCGGGACCGGTGTCGTCGGCGTGCTCGCCGGGTCCGGGGGCGGCAAGCGCGCCATCGGATTGCGGGCCGATATGGACGCCCTGCCGATGCAGGAAGTCAATGAATTCGCTCACAAATCGACGATTCCCGGCAAGATGCACGGCTGTGGCCATGACGGTCATACATCGATGCTGCTTGGGGCCGCCAAATATCTCAGCGAGACCAGAAATTTCGACGGCGTCGTGCATTTCATCTTTCAGCCGGGTGAAGAAGGCGCTGCCGGGGCACGGGTGATGATCGAAGACGGCCTGTTCGACCGCTTTCCGTGTGACGAGGTTTATGCCCTGCACAACTGGCCGCAGCTTCCTCAGGGGACAGTGGGTGTCAAGACCGGCCCGATGATGGCGGCGACCGGATCCTTCGACCTGACGGTAAATGCTCGCGGCGGCCATGCGGCCATGCCGCATCAATCGATCGACCCGATCGTCATCGCATCGCAGATCATCACCGCCTGGCAGGCTCTGGTCAGCCGGACCGTCGATCCGTTGGACAATGCGGTCCTGTCGGTGACTCAGGTGCATGCGGGGAGCGCGTATAACGTCATCCCGACGAATGCGACGATGTGCGGAACCGTCCGCACGTTCCGCGAACCCGTTCAGGATGCGTTGAGCGAGAAGATGGGGGCATTGGCCGAAGGTATCGCCGGTGGTTATGGCGCTACCGTCTCGTTCAGCTTCCGAAAGGGCTATCCTGCGACGATCAACGCCGACGAACAGACCGCAAAGATCGGGCGGGTCGCGGCCGAAGTCGTCGGTGAGGAAAACATCGACGGCACGATCCTGCCATCCATGGGTGGGGAAGATTTCGCCTACATGCTCGAAAAGGTCCCCGGGGCCTATATCTGGGTCGGGCAGGGCGGCGGTCCGAGCGCCTGCAACGTCCACAACCCGGGCTATGACTTCAACGACGATATCCTTCCGATCGGTGCCAGCATCCTGGCGCGTATGGTCGAGACGGAACTTCCCAAGGGAGCGAAATGATCATGATCCGATCCATGGGGCTCGGTATGCCCATTGTGACCGCCGCACTGGCCCTGGGCCTGTCGGGGTGCGTCGCCGGTGGATCGCCCAGTGCGGAGCAGGTTGCCGCTGCGCCGAACTCCAGGGTGATTTCGGCTGAGGAACGCCCCACCATCGAGGGACAGAGTTCGTGGTCGGGAAATCTGGCCGCGGCCGGAATGGACCTGACCTCGGTCGCGCGGGACGAACGCGGCTGGCTGATCCTTTGGCAACTGATCGGTGAAGAGCCACCCGCCGACTTGCCTGACGACACCATGGCCGTGGGGGTCTTTCTGGGCGCCCGTCCCACGGATGGCTACAGCGTCGGGATCAATGAAGTCGTTTCTTCGGACAACGGGATGGTCGTTCGCTATTCCGAGAACGAACCCGCCGTCGGCGCCGATGTCGCGGATGCGGTGATCGCACCCTATACCGTGATGTTGCTGCCGGAGTCGGCGGACGTGGTTCATTTCGAACGGCTGCGCTAGAACCCCGGGCTACGGTGCCTCGGAGATCGGCGGGCGGGTGCCGGAATACGGCTCCCGTCTGCCGGCCCGTAACAAGCGTCGGTTTCAGGCCCGATCTGTTTGGCTGCGCGGGTCCAGGGCATCCTGGAGTCCGTCGCCCAGAAAATTGAATGCGATTACCGTGACGAAGATCGCGAGGCCCGGATAGATTGCAAGATGCGGCGCGGACCAGATGATCTCCTGGGCATTGGTCAGCATGTTGCCCCAGGTCGGCGTTGGGGGCTGCACACCCAGTGCCAGGAAGCTCAGTACCGACTCCAGCAGGATGATATTGCCGACCGACAGGGTGGTGGCGACAACGATGGGCGAAGCCACGTTCGGCAGCACATGGGTCAGCATGACCCTGGAGGGTCGAGACCCCAAAGCCGTGGCAGCGCGCACGAATTCTCTTTGACGGACACTCAGTGTTGCGCCCCGTACCAGTCTTGCAACGATGGTCCAGCCGAACAGGGCGATGATCCCGACGATGCGGTAAAGATCGGCGCCGTCGCCCGACAGCAGGCCACCGACGAGCGGCAGCCGGTCCATTTCGATGGCGGCAAGCACGATCAGGAATGGCAGCATCGGCATTGCGATGACACCGTCGGTAAAGCGCATGAGCAGGTTGTCGGCCCATCCGCCGTACCAGCCGGCCAGAATGCCGATGGTCGTTCCGATCACCGCGGCGAAAACAGCGGCCATGATGCCGACGGCAAGCGAGATTCGGCCCCCGTACAGCAGGCGGACGAGAAAATCACGGCCCAGCTCGTCGGTGCCGAGCGGGTGGGACCATGACGACCCGGCAAAGCGGTTCAGCAGATTGACGTCGTCGCGACCGTGCCCCAGCAGGATCTCGACTGCCGGCGCGGCAATGGTCGCGCAGATCAGCGTGGCAAGGACCAGGGCGCTGAAGACGGCGGCCCGGTGCATCAGGAATCTGTCGAGGCGTAATCGTCCGGGCGTCCTGAACCGCCCGGTCACCGGGCGTTCTTCAACGTCGCTGGAAACGGTCGGCAGGGTCATAGGCTCTGGTCTCCGAACCGGATTCTCGGGTCGATGATGGCATAGGCGATATCCGCCATCAGGTTTCCGACAATGGTCATCAGCGTCGCGACGAGCAGTCCGACAAGGGCAAGATTATAGTCGTTTCCCATGATGCTGTCGTAGATCAGCCGTCCCATGCCGGGGAAACTGAACATGGTCTCGGTAATCAGCGCGCCCCCGAACAGGGTGCCGAGATCGACGGCAATGACGGTGACGATCGGTATCGCGGCATTTCGCAGCGCGTGGTTCCAGACGACGGAGACCCGCGATACCCCTTTGGCAACAGCGGTGCGAATGTAATCGGCGCGAAGCTGCTCCATCATCGACGCACGAATAAAGCGCGTGTAGCTGCCGACGGAAATGATCACGAGGGTCGCTACCGGCAATACGAGATAAGTCAGACGATCCGCAATTCCGCCACTCCCGCCGGCCGTCCCGAAACCACCGGCGGGGAACCATCCGAGCAGGACCGAAAACAGGATAATCAGCATCAGCGCCAGCCAGAAAACCGGCATCGAGATGCCGGCGAAGCAGGCGAGATTGATCACCGTGTCGAGGCGGCTATAGGGCCTGATGGCGGCAAGAAGGCCGACGGGGAAGGCGATCAGCACGGCGATGATCATGGCCGCACCAAGCAGGACCAGCGTGTTCCCGACTCGCGGAAACAGGATGTCGGGGACGGGCTGGTTATAGAGGCGGCTATAGCCCAGATCTCCCTGAAGGGCAGCGGCCAGCCAGTTGCCGTATCGCCGCCAGATCGGCTGGTCGAGGCCATACAATTCGCGAAGATGGGCAGCATCCGCCGGCGAGAGCGACGGATCGGCGTTGATCATGATGTCGATCGGATCGCCCGGCATCAGGCCCATCAGGTAATAGATCGCCACGCTCATGACGAACAGAAGTGCCAGCGACTGCAACAGGCGCCCGGTCAGGATAGCGAACATGTTTCGATCACTTGCGCGACGATGCGGGTGGGACAATGCGGGTGCCGACCGTCGCGGCGCCCCCCGCATTTCTATCCGGGGCAGTCTTGGTCGATCAATTACAGGTCGTTCCGACGCCAGTTCTCGACATGGTTGGTCGACTGGTGCAAATGACCGGTCGGCTCCAGCCCATCGAGCCAGTTCGGCAGAATGAAGGGATTGGCCCGGAAATACAGCGGCAGGATCGGCAAATCGTCGGCGTAAAGCTGCTGGACGGTGACCCAATGCGCCAGTCGGCGTTCCGCGTCCAGCTCCTCTTCCAGTGCTTCGAGGGCTTCATCCATCACCGGATTGACATAACCGGGAAAATTCTGGCCCGCCCAATTGTTTTCCTCGGTCGGAATGTGCCCACTGTGAAGCTGCTCGCGCGGCGGGTTCTCCGGCGCCGAGATCCAGGCATACATTGCCAGCCCCTCGAACCGCCGCTCCGCCGTGGTCTGGCCGAAGAACACCCGCGCCGGCTCGTTGTCGATGGTGACCTCGATGCCGATCTCGGACCACTGGCTCTGCAGGACCTGTTGCACAAGTTCCCGCGTCCGGTTTCCGGATGTGGTCTGAAACGCAAAACTCAGCCGGTCGCCGTCGCCATTCACACGGACACCGTTTTCCAGGCTGTCGAAACCTGCCTCTTCCAACAGCGCGACCGCGCGTTCGGGGTCATAGTTGTACCGGGTCACGTCGTCGGTCGAAACGGCGTCCAGGGGCGATATGTTGGTGTGCGCGACCGGCTGCTCACCCTGGAACAGTTGTTCTGTGAGGGCATCGCGGTCGGCGCCATAAAGAAGGGCTCGGCGGACGCGAATATCGGCAAGGACCGGATTGTTCAGATTGAGGTCGATATGCTCGTAGACCAGGCCGGGCACGAAGTCGACGTCGTAGTCGTCGCCGTGCCGGTCGCGAAACGCGAGCGCCTGATCGATGGTCAGGCCGAGCTCCCCCGAGATCATGTCGACTTCGCCGGAAAGCAGGTTGGCCTCAAGTGCGGATGTGTTTTCGATGGTGCGGATGACGATGCGGTCGAAATGCGGCCCGTCGCCGTACCAGGTTTCGTTGGGTTCCAGCACGACAAAAGAGCCGGTCTCTACCTCTGTGATGCGATAGGGGCCGAAATAAAGTCCTGGATTCGTTGTATCCGCGTCGTAGCTGGTGCGCTGCTTGTACTCGCGCGGATTGTCGTCAAAAACAGCACTCTCGATATGAGCCGGCAGCAGACGAAAATCAGGGATGCGATTATAGTCGAACGTCACGCGGTTCATGTGAAGCGTGAAGGTCTTCTCGTCGTGGACCGTTATGTCGTAGACCGTTCGATAGAATTCCGAATTGCGAAAGGCAGAAACGGGATTGCGGCCGGCTTCCCAGGTGAACATGACGTCCTCGGTGGTCACCGCAGTGCCGTCGCCCCAGGTAGCCTCGGGATGAATGTCGAAGGTAACGGCAATGCCGGCATCGCCCTCGGGCGTTGTTTCGAGTTCGGCCAACCCGTTTTCCAGCGTCGGTACCTCGGTGCAGAGGAAACACTGAAGGATCCAGTCCGGCGAATAGCCCGTGAACATCCGCTGGCCCATGTCCGCGATGTAGAACTTCGCGGCCATGCTTTCGATATTCGGATGGAAGTTATCCGGGAACTGGGATACGCCGATCGTCAGCGTCCCATGGCCCCCCATTGCATCGCCCGGGTTCCCGGTGGCCGAACTTGCGATGGCCGAACTGACTATTGCCGGAACCGTCATCGATGCCGTGGCTGCCGCGAACAGCGCCGTTCTGTATTTCATGTGCCCCTCCACAATCGAAAGATGTCGGATACTCACGGTTGCTACAACCCCAAGTCAACATTGGTGGCGACCGTGCAGCTGTATTTCGGCGCAAGGCGGTGGATGGTGCAATCGGGCCGGCTGTCGTATGCTGCCGCAGCACCGCCTGCAATGGCGACCGAATGGAGAGTGCCGGTTTGAAACCAGATGAACAAGCAGATCAGGACGCTTCGACCGGCCGAGTCGATCTGCAACGGGAAGGGCCGACGGCGACTGTCGTCCTGAACAGGCCGGAGCGGCGCAATGCGCTGGATGCCGCCATGTGGGGCTCCCTGGCCGAGCATTTCCGCAGCCTTGCGGCAGCCGACGACAGTCTCCGCTGCGTCGTCCTGTCGGGCGCGGGCGGAAGTTTCTCTCCCGGAGCCGACATCGGCGAGTTCGAGACACATCGGTCCGATGCAGCGAGTGCCCGTGACTATGGCGCCGTCATGGACCGGACCTATGATGCCATTCGCGGCTGTCCGGTCCCCGTGATCGCCGCGATCAATGGCCCCTGCACCGGGGCGGGGCTGGTGCTGGCGCTGCTCTGTGACATCCGTATCGCCACCTCCGGATCGGTCTTTGGCGCACCGGTCAGCAGGCTCGGGCTGGCAATGCCCTATCCGGAGTATGCGGTGCTCTGGCAAAGCGCGGGACCGGCAAAGACGCTTGAGCTGCTCTTCGAAGCACGGGTCATTTCGGCGGCGGAGGCAGCGGCGATTGGGCTGGTGAATCGCGTCGTGGCCGACGACGCTCTTGATGCCTGTTTGCGCGAGAGCGTCGACCGCATCATTGCCGGGGCGCCTCTGGTTCATCGGTGGCACAAGGCGTTTTCGCGACGAATGTCGGCAGGAGGCGATTGGCCCGCCGACGAGGTTGCCGCCAGCTACGACAGTTTTGCCACCGACGATTACCGCGAGGGCTACCGCGCATTCCTGGAGAAGCGGCGACCGGCATTCAAAGGCCGCTGACACCCGGCCAAAGCCGAACCGGCCGGCGCCAATCAAAAAAAGAGAGCACCTTCCTTGATCGAAGATCCGATATTCTACCTGCTTGCCGTTCCGGCGGTTCTGATCGCCGGCATTTCCAAGGGCGGGCTCGGCGGGGGGCTGGGGATTGTCGCCGTTCCAATGATGGCGCTGGCCATTGGACCGGTTCAGGCCGCCGCAATCATGCTGCCGATCCTCTGCGTCATGGACCTGCACGGGCTGTGGCTTTATGCGGGCCAATGGTCGCGACCCAATATGGCAACGATGATCCCCGGTGCCATGGTGGGCACCGTCGTTGGGACCTTATCGTTCCAGTATCTCGACCCGGCAGCGATCCAACTGCTGATCGGAATAATTGCCCTTGCTTTCGTCGCTTATCGCTTTGCGCCGGTATCCCAGGTCCTGGTTGAGCAACCTGCGGGCGGAAAGCCGCTTTCCGGCGTTGTCTGGGGCGCCGTATCGGGATTCACCAGCTTCGTCGCCCATGCCGGCGGACCGCCTGCCTCCGTTCACCTGCTGCCTCAGCGTCTGCACAAGACGGAGTTCGTCGGAACGACTGTCGTCTTCTTCACCGTCGTCAATTATGTGAAGCTGGTTCCCTACTGGTTCCTCGACCAATTCCCGGTCGGTAATCTGATGACGGCGGGCATCCTGTTGCCGCTCGCCCCGCTCGGCATGTGGGTCGGCTGGATCCTGCACCACCGTATTTCCCAGGGTTGGTTCTATGCGATCTGCTACGTATTCCTGACGATAACGGGTGTGAAGCTGACATGGGACGGGATCGTGGCGCTTGTCGGCTGACGGTATTCCCGCCAAAAAAATCCCCACGTCCCGGACCAGTGGGAGTGGGGAAGGGTGTCAGGGAGGCTTCACACGATACATTAAGTTATCACCGTTAGCCCCTGAAATGAAGGGGAAAAGGGGCGTCATTGTTTCAGCCACAAAAAAGTCACCGTTCAGCCTGGACAAGGGTGGCCGGACTGAACGGTGACCGCAGTTTCGCTCTCAGGCGCGCAGGCTGGTATTCTCCGGATCGTAGGGCGAATCCTCGCAGACTTCGGCCCGGTGCCGGACCCCCAGTAACTCGATCTCCAGCTGTGTACCGACCTCCTGGTATTCGGGGCCGACATAGGCCAGCGACAAGCCGCAACCGAATGTGTGGCTATGGGCGCCGCTGGTCGCCCGGCCGACCATGATGCCGTCGGCATAGACGGGTTCGCTGCCCAGCGGATCGCAGCCATCGACATCGACTTTCATGGTCACGAGGCGGTGGCGAAGGCCGTCCTCGCGCTGGCGCAACAAAGCGGCCCGTCCGACGAATTCGCCCTTGTCGAGGCGCACGAAACGATCGAGTCCGGATTCGAGTGCAGAGTATTCGGTCACGAGGTCCGAGCCCCACATGCGATAGGATTTCTCAAGCCTCATACTGTCCAGTGCCCGCATGCCGAAGAGCGTCAGGCCATGGGGTTCGCCGGCTGCCATGAGGGCGTCGAAAAGATGATTCTGGTACTCGATGGGGTGGTGCAGTTCCCAGCCCAGCTCGCCGATGAAATTCACTCGCAGTGCCCGGACATCCGGGGCCAGGCCGACGGATATATCCTGCGCCGAAAGCCACGGAAACGCCCCGTTGGAAAGGTCGGCATCGGTCAGAGACTTGAGCACATCCCGCGATTTCGGCCCGGCGAGGACGAAAACACCGCGGCGCGTGGTGTGGTTTTCCAGCTTGACGCTGCCATCGGCCGGCAGCGCCTTTTCCAGCAGATCCTGGTCATAGCGTTCGGCCGCTCCGGAACTGACCAGATAGAATCTGTCGGCAGCGAGTCGGCAGATCGTGAATTCAGATCTGACGCCGCCGCTGGGGGTCAGTGAATGGGCAAGCGCGATCCGGCCGATCTTTTTCGGCAGTTTGTTGGCGACCAGACCATCCAGGAAGGCTTCCGCGCCGGGGCCGGAAACCTCGAACTTGGTAAAGCTGGTCAGGTCGGTCATGCCGACTCCTGCCCGCGTTGCGCGGACCTCATTTCCGACATGCTCCCACCAGTTGCCGCGGCGGAAGCTGTAGATGTCCCGGCGCTCCACGCCATCGGGCGCAAACCAGTTCGGCCGCTCCCAGCCATAGCGCTGACCCCACACGGCACCGCGGGCGTCCAGCCGGTCGTGACAAGGGCTGGTTTTCGCTGGTCGGCATGCCGGTCGTTCTTCCATCGGGTAGTGGGTTATGAAGACATGGGCATAAGCTTCTTCGTTCTTGGCCTTGGTATAAGCCTTGTTGGCATAAGCGCCAAAGCGGCGGGGGTCGACCGGCAGCATATCCAGGCTCGACTCGCCCTCGGTGATCCATTCGGCCAGATACCGTCCGGCGCCACCGGCGGCGGTGACGCCAAAGCTGAAGCCTTCGGCCAACCAGAAATTCTGTAATCCAAAGGCTGGTCCGAGCAAGGGGTTGCCATCCGGGGTATAGGCGATCGGGCCGTTGACGACGTCCTTGATACCAACCTCACCGAAGATCGGCACCCGGCGGATGGCTGCTTCGATATGGGGTTCCAGCCGCTCCAGATCGCCCGGGAACAGATCCTGCCCGAAACTGTCCGGGACCCCGTCGACGAAACAGGCGGGCGCGCCTTTCTCATAAGGGCCGAGAATCAGGCCCTGGCGCTCTTCTCGCATATAGTAGGACGCGTCGGACTCCCGCAGGACCGGCATTTCCGCATATCCGGCCTCATGGCGTTTGACCAGTTCGGGATGGGCGTCCGTGACGATGTACTGGTGCTCGACCGGGATGACCGGGATGTCCAGCCCGACCATTGCGGCAGTCTGGCGGGCATAATTGCCCGACGCCGTGATCACATGCTCGCAGACGATATCGCCCTTGTCGGTGGATACACACCATTCACCGCTGGCTGTGCGGGCAATGCCGACGACCTTGGTGTGCCGGTTAATCTCGGCACCGCCCATGCGCGCACCCTTGGCAAGGGCCATTGTGACGTCGACCGGAGCGACATGGCCATCATGCGGGTGGAAGAGGGCGCCGACGATTCCGTCGATGTCAGCCAGCGGCCATAGTGACTTCACCTCTGACGGACCGACCAGTTCGAATGGCACGCCGATCGTGTTGGCCGTGCCGCAATAGTGCCGGTACTCGTCCATGCGCTCCTGGTTGGTGGCCAGGCGCAGATTGCCGGTGACATGGAAGCTTACCGGCTGCCCGGTTTCTTCCTCCAGCCGCTTATAGAGGTCGACCGAGTATTTATGGATCTGGCCAACGCTGTAGCTCATGTTGAAAAGCGGCAAGAGACCGGCGGCGTGCCAGGTCGAGCCGGCGGTCAGCTCGGTGCGCTCCAATAGCACGACATCCGACCATCCCTGTTTGGTCAGGTGATACAGGATGCTGGCGCCGACAACGCCGCCGCCTATGACCACTGCCCGGGCGTGTGTCTTCATTTCCCCCTCCTTAGCGTGCCGGCGATCGGCAGAACGACATTCAAGCTTCTGGTTCTGCTTATCAGAGGTTGCCGCGGGGCAATCCAGCCGCTGCGACCGGGTCTGGCGCATTTGCGGCATTCAGCCTTTCGGACGGACTCAGGTGGGCGAATACCCATAGGAGGGAGGGGCCGACGGGGGCGGCGAATTTTTCTGCAAAAAGGTATTGCGTTTGGTTGGTGAGGTTGGCTATAAGCTCGCTCACGCACTGCGGCGCTGACCGGTTGGCAACGACGGGTTGGGGGGCTCCTGAGGGGGCCTTGAAGCTGGGGTGCATGCAGATCAGATGCTGGACGATCCTTTGGTGGGTTGCTTATGCGGCCCGCGGGGGATTTTTGGTCTCTGATTTTGGATTTTGGACATTGTGATGAAAAA